>NZ_CP151767.2:2347500-2704495 GCF_038443705.2 Yoonia sp. SS1-5
GTTCAAGCGCATTGATCGGCTCTACCCCAAGACCACCCGTCAGGCCGAGGTAGAACATCCACACGGTCCATGCCGCGCAAACGATGTATATCGTCCAGGCGGGGATCTTGCGCAGCACTGTGTTTATGGGCTGAGACAGGCTCATCCGGTTCTCCGTCAATTCGCGATACTATATACCTACACGCAGATCCTTAGAAAAACTCGCGCAGATCCATGCCTTCATAAAGGCTGGCCACTTCTTTTTCGTAACCATTGAACATCAGCGTGTCCTGTCTGTCGGCAAACAGGCCGCCACCGATCTTGCGTTCGCTGGCCTGAGACCAGCGTGGATGATCCACGTTTGGATTTACATTGCTGTAAAAACCGTATTCGCGCGGGTTGGCCTTGTTCCAGCTGATTGGCGGCTCTTCGTCCGTCAGGGTAATGCGGACAATCGACTTGATCGACTTAAAGCCATATTTCCACGGCACAACCAAACGGATCGGGGCACCATTCTGATTGGCGATCGGCTCACCATAAATGCCCGTGGCCAGAATCGTCAGCGGATGCATCGCCTCATCCAGGCGCAGGCCTTCCACATAAGGGAAGTCAAGCACACGGCGCTGGACGCCGATCATGTTCTCGGGCTGCACGACCGTTTCAAAGGCGACATATTTGGCGCCCGACTGAACGCCCACCTTATTCAGGATGTCGGCCAGTTCGATACCGTTCCACGGAATAACCATTGACCAGGCCTCGACACAGCGAAACCGGTAAAGGCGATCTTCGACAGTCAGACCATCCAGCAGATCGGCCAAGGCATATTCGCCCGGATTATCGACCAGACCATCCACTTTGATCGACCACGGGGATGTCACAAGCGCGCCTGCATTCTTCGCCGGATCACCTTTGCCTGTGCCGAACTCATAGAAGTTGTTGTAGGAGGTAATCTCTTCCAGCGTGTTGGGCTCCAGCTCACCTTGTGCGCTTGCGGCGCCAGCAAGACCGATAGCGCCCAAGCCAACCGTACCGGCCAGAATCTGGCGGCGGTTGAGATAAGCAGCCTTGGGCGTGACATCTGTATATGTAAGGTCGTTGGTCCAGCGGTGCGCCATTTGGGTCTCCGTTTCAGTCGCGTTCGACAAGCATATAGGGCAGAAGCCGTGAAAGATGTCTCACGATGGCGCCAGAACACTGAAATGTTCCAACAATAAGGCGCCAAAGGTCACACCAGTTCACAGAACCGTGATTGGAAATGCAAGCGATTGCGGGCTTAGGCCACCCAACAATTCCGTCAAGTTGCATCGGCGTGTTTCGCCGGTGATCCGATACGGCACCCGTCCGTATAAAGCCCGATGCCGAAATAAAGGGCATCCGACAACTCGGAGAACTTACATGCTACGCAGAACTTTCATTGCCTTGACCGCAACAGCCGCATTCGCAACCGCGTCTTTTGCCGGTGAATCCAAGAAAGACATTGTCGACACTGCTGTCGAGGCTGGCACATTCACCACATTGCTTGCCGCAGCCGAGGCCGCTGGCCTGGTCGACACACTCAAAAGCGACGGCCCCTTCACCGTTTTTGCCCCCACGGATGAAGCATTTGCAGCACTGCCCGACGGAACAGTCGAGGGCCTGCTGGAAGATACCGACGCGCTGGCCGCCATCCTGACCTATCACGTTGTCCCCGGCAAAGTGATGTCCGGCGATCTGAGTGACGGTATGACTGCAACAACCGTCAACGGTGCAGACATCACCATCGGGACCGAGGACGGCGTGACCGTCAACGAAGTCACCGTTGCGGCAGCTGACGTCGAAGCCTCCAACGGTGTGATCCACGTCATCGACGGTGTGATCCTGCCACCAAGCTAAACCAAACCGAACAGGGCGGCCTTCAAAGGTCGCCCTTTCCATTTGACTGTTATGAAAAAGGAGGCGGAGAATGACAACTTTCGTTGGCATAGCCAGACACATTCCACAATTTAGCATTCTGCTAGAAACACTTTCCTATATCGACGCGAATATCGAAGGGTCCAATCTGGTCGCCACATTGAACGACCGGCACCAAAGCCTGACGGTGTTTGCACCGACAAACAACGCATTCGGGCAGTTGGCCGCGGATCTGGGCTTTGCCGGGAACCCGCATGATGCAGCAGCAGTCACCGCGTTTCTGGTCGGAAATGTCGATGTGGCAACGCTGAACGCCGTTGTGACATATCATGTTGCTGGCACCGCCCTCAGCGCTCATCAGATTGCCAATGCCGGCGCAGTTGAGACATTGCAGGGTGGCAGCATCGGGGCCGGTTCACTGCCCAACCTCGTTGATGCAGAACCCGATCTCGCCGATCCCCGACTGATCGCAACAGATATTCACGTGGCCAACGGTGTCTTGCACGTGATTGACCGGGTTCTATTGCCCATTGACCTGCCCGGCAACACGCCCGCACCTGCGGAACCCACCATCGCAGCCATCGCAATTGAAGATCCGAATTTCAGCATCCTTGTGGACACACTGCAATTTATCGACGCCAATCTGGCCGACTCTGATCTGGTTGGCACACTCTCGGACGCAAATGGCGATTTCACAGTCTTTGCACCAACCAACGCAGCCTTCGGGCAGTTGGCAGTCGATCTTGGCTTTGACGGCGACGCGGCAGACGCTGCGGCTGTGACGGCCTTTCTGACCGAAAACGTCCCGGTCGAGACCCTGAACGCCGTTGTCACATATCACGTTGCAGGCGGTGCGCTGACATTGGCCGACATCGCGGCCAGCGGAACGGTCGAGACCGTGCAGGGTGGCACCATTACCGCGGGGCCAGATGGAACGCTGGTTGATCTCGAACCTGATCTGGCCGATCCGACGCTGATCGCAACAGACCTGCCCGCCGCCAATGGCATCGTGCATGTGATCGACCGGGTTCTGTTGCCCGTCGATCTGCCAGGCAACAGCCCCGCGCCGGTAGAACCGACAATCGTCGACATTGCGCTTGGGGATACCAATTTCAGCATCCTCGTCGCGGCGCTGCAATTTATTGACGGCAATCTGGAAGGCTCTGACCTGGTCGGGACACTTGCCGATGCGGGCGGTGACTTTACTGTCTTTGCGCCGACGAATGCAGCCTTTGGGCAGTTGGCGGTCGATCTTGGTTTTGCGGGCGATGCCAGCGACACTGCGGCAGTCACAACATTCCTCGTTGAAAACGTGGATGTCGAGACCTTGAATGCCGTTGTGACCTACCATGTAGCGGGCGGTACGCTGTTGGCCGCAGATATCGCAGCAGCTGGCACCGTCCAAACGCTGCAGGGTGGCGAAATCGGTGCAGGCGAATTACCAACCCTGTCTGATCAGGAACCTGACCTGATTGATCCCTCATTGATCGCTACCGACATTCCGGCGGCCAATGGGGTGGTCCACGTCATTGATCGGGTCCTGTTGCCGGTTGATCTTGCGGATAATGATGCACCCAGCATCACCGACATTGTGGCTGCCTCCGGCGAAGGGTTCGACGACAACAACGCAGATTTCGATATTCTGCTGGAAGCCGTGAAAACGGCCGGGCTGGCGGAAACACTTGCATCGGCAGATGTCGATCTGACGGTTTTTGCGCCCAATGATGATGCATTCGTCAAGCTGGCGCAGGATATTGGCTTTGACGGGTCCGACGAAGGTGACGCGTGGACCTATCTGGTCGATGCGCTGACCGTTGTCAGCAAGGGCGATCCGGTATCGCTGTTGACCGACGTGCTGACCTATCACGTCGCCGGCACGTCACTACAGGCCAGCCAGGTGCTTGGACTGGATAACATCACAACGTTGCAGGGCGGGACGGTCGCAGTCGCGGACGCGGCGCTGATCGACAATGACCCCGAAACCTTTGATGCCAACCTTATCGCGACGGATATTCAGGCCAATAATGGTATTGTACACGTCATTGACGAGGTACTGATCCCGACCGATCTGCTGGCCGGCAACAATACCGACCTTGAGATCGGCACGGATGGCCGCGACTATATCCACACCGGACGGGGCGATGACTTCGTCAATGGCAAGGGTGGGAAAGACTTCATCCTGCTTGGCAGCGGCGACGATGTCGGCTTTGGCGGTGATGGGCGCGACCTGATCAGCGGCTGGCGGGGCGACGACCACATCGACGGTGGGGGCGATAGCGACCGGCTCTACGGTGGTAAGGGTGACGACATGGTCAGTGGTGGCGCCGGCCGTGACATGATCTTTGGCGGCCGGGGTGATGACATCATCAATGGCGGTACCGAGGACGACATGCTGTTTGGCGGCCGAGGCGCGGACACGTTCATCTTTGTCGAAGGTGATGGCATGGACAAGATCCGCGACTTCAACCACCGACAGGATCAGATTGACCTCAGCGCCTATGGGTTCGACGGGATTGATGATCTTGGGATCAGCACATCAGGCCATTCCACCCATATTGACCTGGGCAATGATGATGGGATCACGCTGGCCTGGGTCAATGCGGGCAACCTGACAGAAGACAACTTTATCTTCTAAATCAACATAGAATGACGATAGCCCCGGCCGCTTGCGTGGCCGGGGTCAGTGTTTGTCAAACACAACGGGGAACCAATCCTCGCGCAGGACGTCACCCGGGCGCATTCCATGGCCCGGAAATGGCGGCGATGTGGGGCCGGGTCTGTCCACATAGCGTGCATCATCACCCACAAACCGCACCGAGAACGCGCGTCTGCGAGCTGTTGTCGTGTTGCCGCGGGCGCCATGGAGAATGCCAAAGCTGAACGCAACGGCATCCCCCGGGGCCATCGCCCATTCCTTGATTGGCATTCCTTGCGCATCCGGGTCAGGGACCGGCTGATAGGCATCATCATCGGGGTAAAAACTGGTTTCAGCCAGCCAGCGGGTTGGCAGCACCGGCTTGTCCCAAAGATGACTTCCCGCCACGCAGCGCAGGCTTGCAGCATCAACTGGGTCCATCGGCGACCAAAAGCTGACGGTCTGGCGACCCTCAACAAAATAGTAGGGACCGTCCTGATGCCACGGGGTGGGTTTCGTCGTCCCCGGTTCCTTGACCAGAACATGATCGTGAAAAGCCTGCACCCGACGGGATTGCATCAGATCGGCTGCAACAGCGCCTGCCGGGGAATTGCGGATCGCGTCCTCGAACTCGTTGATGCGCATCCAATTGCAGTAATCGTCAAAGAAACGACCGGCTTCGCCGTCATGCAGGTTTTCGGCAGCATAGGGACCCGGCGCCGCCATGTTGCGGTCAATGCCGGTGCGGATCGTGTCCACATAGTCGGCAAACAGCCCCTTGATCAGGACAACGCCGTCACGTTGAAAGGTGTCGATATCAGCTTGGGTGACAAGCGGGTGGGTCATATGGCTGCTCCATTTCCGGTGCAGCCTAGGGCGAAATACCAATGCGGGACAATCAGATTTCCGCGACGAAAGCCCGGCCCCATGACGGGCCGGGCCCCCATTTAATGTACGACCGCGTCATCCGGCGTGCTGCGGTTCGAAGTCGACAGCCGGTCACCGACGATCAGCCCATCGGGTCCGGCAGTCACGTGAACCTCCGTACCATCCATGACATCACCCGCGAGGATCATCTCGGCCAGTTGGTCCTGCAAGGCGCGCTGGATCACCCGCTTCAGCGGGCGTGCGCCGAATACCGGATCATAGCCTTCATCGGCCAGCCATTTGAGGGCCGGTTCATCCAGATCAATCTGGATATTCCGCCCGGCCAACCGGCGCTCCAACCGCCTTAGCTGGATCGTGACGATCCCGGCCATATCCTCGCGCGCAAGCCGGTCAAAGATCACCGTCTCATCCAGTCGGTTCAGGAACTCGGGCCGGAAATGCGCGCGCATGGCATCCATGACGTCACGCTTGGCGTCAGATGCGTCCGCACCATCGGGCAGTTGGCTTAACGCTTGTGCCCCAAGGTTCGAGGTCAGGATGATCAAGGTCTGCTTGAAATCGACAGTCCGGCCCTGACCATCGGTCAGCACACCGTCATCAAGCACCTGCAACAGAACGTTGAAGACATCCGGATGCGCCTTTTCAACCTCGTCAAACAGAACCACCTGATAGGGCCGGCGCCGGACCGCTTCGGTCAACACGCCGCCCTCATCATAGCCGACATAGCCCGGAGGCGCACCAATCAGACGGGCAACCGCGTGCTTTTCCATGAACTCCGACATGTCGATGCGGACCATCGCGCTGTCATCGTCAAAGAGATATTCAGCGACGGCCTTGGTCAGCTCGGTCTTCCCCACACCCGTTGGGCCAAGAAACAGGAAAGAGCCCAGCGGGCGGTTCTCGTCATTCAGCCCGGCACGGGCGCGGCGGACCGCATTGGCCACCGATGTCACCGCAGCCCGTTGGCCGATGACCCGCTTGCCAAGCTCTTCTTCCATGCGCAGCAGCTTTTCGCGCTCGCCCTCCAGCATTTTAGAGGTCGGAATACCCGTCCAGCGTTCGACGACTTCGGCGATCTGCTCGGGGCGGACCGCCTCTTCGACCATCAGGTCATCATTGTCCTCGACTTCGGACAACTGACGCTCCAGCTCGGGGATGACGCCGTAAGACAACTCACCGGCCTTGGCCAGATTGCCCTCGCGCTTGGCGATATCCAGATCGGCACGGGCGCGGTCCAGCCGCTCCTTGACCTCGCGGGTCCCTTCCAGCTTGTCGCGCTCGGCCTGCCATTTTGCGGTCATCTCGGATGCGCGCTCGTTCAGGTCGGCAAGCTCTTTCTCCAAACGCTCCAACCTGTCCACGGACGCTGCATCATCCTCTTTCTTCAGCGCCTCGGCCTCGATCTGCAATTGCAGGATCTGACGGTCCAGCGCGTCCAGTTCCTCTGGCTTGCTGTCAACTTCCATGCGCAAGCGCGAGGCGGCCTCGTCCATCAAGTCAATCGCCTTATCAGGCAGGAAACGATCTGTGATATAGCGATGCGACAGGGTTGCCGCAGCCACAAGCGCGCTGTCGGAAATCCGGACACCGTGGTGCAGCTCGTACTTTTCCTTGATACCGCGCAAAATGCTGACCGTATCGGTGACAGTGGGTTCTTCCACCATCAACGGCTGGAACCGGCGGGCGAGGGCCGCATCCTTTTCAACATATTTGCGATACTCATCAAGCGTGGTTGCGCCAACGCAATGCAACTCGCCACGGGCAAGGGCAGGCTTGATCAGGTTGGCCGCATCCATGGCGCCATCTGACTTGCCCGCACCGACAAGCGTATGCATCTCATCAATGAACATGATGATTTCGCCTGCGGCGGATTCGATCTCTTTCAGGACTGCTTTCAGCCGTTCCTCGAACTCACCGCGATATTTTGCACCTGCAATCAGGGCGCCCATATCCAGCGACATCAGCTTTTTGTTGCGCAGGCTTTCGGGGACGTCACCATCGACGATCCGCAAGGCCAACCCCTCGGCGATCGCGGTCTTTCCAACGCCGGGTTCACCAATCAAAACAGGGTTGTTCTTGGTACGGCGGGACAGAACCTGCATGGCACGGCGGATTTCCTCGTCACGCCCGATAATCGGATCAATCTTGCCCTGCTCGGCCGCCTCGGTCAGATCGCGGGCATATTTGGCAAGCGCCTCAAAGCTGTCTTCGGCGGTGGCACTATCAGCCGTGCGACCTTTGCGAATGTCGTTGATCGCGGCATTCAGGGTCGCAGGCGTCACGCGACCGGCTTCAAGCGCATCGCGGGCCTTGGACTTTACAATTGCCAGTGCGGTCAGCAGCCGTTCCACGGGCACAAAACTGTCCCCGGCTTTCTTGGCGATCTGTTCGGCCTCATCGACGACCTTGGCAGTCAGATTGTCCAGATAGACCTGGGCTGCATCGCCTGTCACTTTGGGCAGTTTTGCCATGGCCGCATCGACGGCGCTGCGGACGGCTGCCGCGTCACCACCTGCACGCGCAATCAGATTGGCGGCAAGGCCTTCTTCATCATCCATTAATGCTTTGAGCAGATGCTCAGGCGCGAACCGCTGGTGGTTCTCACGCATTGCGATCGTTTGTGCCGCTTGTACGAAGCCGCGCGACCGCTCGGTGAACTTGTCTAAGTTCATGGGTCTCTCCTTTGTTAAGCGCCCGGTGTTGCGGGTGCCCGACTTGGCGGCACACCCTTGTCTGGGCCTCAGCATCTAGATGGGGAGCGGAACGTCACGTCGCAAGACCAAAAGGTATGGAATTCCATACGGGGAGGCGAAATCGCCTTTTCCCCGCGCACCTCAAAGCGCTTTGAGGCATAAGAGCGTCACAGAGGAAATGATGATGCAACAAGCGAACACAACGACAGACAGCGAACAACCCAACCCACCGCTGTTCCCGCTCTCTCCGGACATTATCCGGCAGTTGCGGGCAACCGATGAACGCAACGGGACTGCAGAAATCATGTCTTCAAACGACAAGTAATCACCACTCACGGTGCGCCGGGCCACATGTCCTCCCCATGTGGCCCGGCAGATAAAGGTGCAGCGCGGGACACGCTGCACCTTTTTTCTGTTTCAGACCCGGTAACATCACCCGCCTTGGCGATTGCGCAGCCTTGGGGCACGGGCTAGACCCGGCCCGACCACAAAAGGAATGCGCCCAATGACTGATGACCGCCTGATCGTTGCGATGGATTTGCCAAATGTGCTTGATGGGCTCGAACTGGCAAACGCATTGGGCGACAGCGTCAGTTTCTACAAGATCGGTCTGGGGATGCTGACAGGCGGTGGGCTCGCGCTGGCCAATGAGCTGAAACAAGATCATGGAAAGCGCATTTTCCTCGACATGAAATTCTTTGACATCGGTGCCACGGTCGAGGCGGCCGTGCGCGGTGTTGCGCAGTTCGATCTGGACTTCCTGACAGTGCATGGTGACCCGCATGTGGTGCGCGCAGCGCGCGAAGGGGCGGGCGGGTCCGATATGAAGATCCTCGCGGTAACGGTCCTGACCTCAATGGACAGGGACGATCTGGACGCGTCCTGCATCAAGGACGGCGAAATCGGTGATCTTGTGCAGGAACGGGCGGGAATTGCACTCGCAAACGGGGCGGACGGGGTCATCGCCTCCCCGCAAGAGGCGGCGTTGATCCGGGCATTGCCCGAGGCAGAGGGCAAGTTGATCGTGACGCCCGGCGTGCGGCCCGCAGGTGGGGACCCCGGCGACCAGAAACGGATCATGACACCGGCACAGGCCATCGCCAACGGGGCGGATCACGTTGTGGTCGGACGACCCATCTGGCAGGCCGCCAATCCGCGACAGGCTGCGCTGGCCATTCAGCAGGAATTGGTATCGCCGCAGGCAAAGCGCCCGAATTGACGCCCAGCGCGTCAGTGAAACAAAGTTAACGAAATACTCACGGGTCGTCACAGTGGTGATGCGTGTCTTGCGGAACTTTCCTGCATGACTGACGTTTGTGTCACATAACACAACGCCACCCGATCAGCGACGCGTCGTCAGTTCGGGCAAATGCGCGAAAGGAAAAGACAATGAATGACGTTCGGTTGCACAACGTACACTACAACCCACAGGCTGGCGCCTTTGAGGCGCGGGTAGATATCGACCGGGGGCAGACGACTTTTCGTTATCCCTGCCAGGTGCCAGGTCCGATGACGATGGATATGGATCAGGTCTGCCTCAGCCTGACGCGGCAGGCGCTGCGGATGTCAGATACCGGGGCAAACCTGCGTTCGCGTTTCTAACCGGTGGGGAAAACACAGACCCCGGCACAAGATTGCGGGGCCTGCGGTGGCGATGCGACGCCGTAGGATGGATCTTGATCCATCCTAGTCGTTGATGTCGGTGTCGCAGATTTTAACCTGCCCGGTGCGCAGGCCAAAGACCTTGCGCATGATGACATAGGAAATCAGTGACAATACGGCGAAGATCACAAGTGTGATGGCAAAACCGCTCGCAGACACACCCACCAGGATCAAAACGCCCATCATCGCGGCGCCGAGGGCGAAACCCAGAAAGATATAACCGGGGATCAGGACCTCGAGTGTTGCCAAGACCAACGCGCCCGACATCCATACCCACCATTCTGTCCACAAAGGCATCCTAGCGTCCTTTCAACATCTGAAATGCGTTTGCGAACGCATCTAGGGCATTGGCAGGCAGAACGACTGTCTGATTACCGTCACCAGCGCCGAGCTTCTGCAACGCCTCAACCTGCTTTAGCGCAACCTGATATTGGGCAGCCTCCAACCCGTTTTCGGCAATCGCGACCGCAACAACCTGCGTGGCATAAGCTTCGGCATCCGCCAGCACGCGACGGGCCTCGGCATCCTGCTTGGCGGCATACAGCTCTGCATCGGCCTGCAACTCCACAGCGCGCTTCTGACCCTCTGCTTCGGTCACTTGCGCACGGCGGGCACGCTCGGCGTTCAACTGCTGCAACATGGCAGCGCGGGTGGCAGCATCCAGGTTCACATCCAGGATTTCGGCACGGGTTACTTCGATACCCCAATCATCAACCTGCTGGGCGACCTGTTCGCGCACAGCGTCAATCAGGTTGGCGCGATTGGCCTGCACCTGATCCAGTTCCATGCGACCAATCTCGGACCTGACAATGCCCGCCACCGTTGTTGAAATCGCGCCATCAACGTCACGAATGCGGTAAACCGTCTTTTCCGGCTCAATAATGCGATAGAAGACACTGGTTTCGACCTGAACAAGCACGTTGTCAGACGTAATGGCGTCTTGCGTCATGGATGGCAGCTGGCGTTCAAGGATCGACACCTTGTGCCGAACGCGGTCCAGAAATGGCACGATCAGGTTAAACCCTGGCCCCAGAACCGAACGTAGTCTTCCCAGCCGTTCAACGACATATTTTTCGGATTGCGGTACAATCCGGATACCGGCGAGAATGCAAACAAGAACAAAGATTGCAGCCGCAAAATACAGCAGCTCCATTCCACCAAAATCAGCCATGAATTGTTCTATCGTCATATATCTGTCCCTTTATTGTTATGCATGACAGATATGCATGCACTAAGCTGATTTCAATGTATGCAACGGCATACTGTTGCCTTTGAACCGGGCTGCAACAACTGCACCAATCGTATCAGCGGTCGCCGGGCTCAAGGTCCAGCCAAGGTGGCCATGCCCTGTGTTATAGAAAACACGGTCCTTTTTTCCGGGGCCGACACGCGGCATCATATTGGGCATCATCGGGCGCAATCCGGCCCAAGGAATACAGTTTTCGGTTGATACGTCTGGAAAATGCTCTTCGCACCATTTGATCAGCGGACGCACGCGGCGATCCAGAATGTCGCGGTTTTCGCCGTTAAATTCAGCCGTACCTGCAATCCGCAAACGGGTCTTTCCCAACCGCGACGAAACGATCTTGGCCTTATCATCCAAAAGGGAGGTATTTGGCGCTGCCGCCTGACTGGCCGCATCATCAAGGTTCACGGTGATCGAATAGCCTTTCACCGGGTAGATATTCACCCGATCACCCAACATATGGGCGAATTTCCGGCTGGCGACACCGGCCGACACCACAATCCCGTCAAACCGTTCTTCGTGGTTGCACTCGACATAGACGCCATCATCCCTGACATGCAGATCCGTCACAGGCGCGCCAAGCTTAAAGACAACACCCTGTTTCTTCAGCCAATCCGCCAGACCCATGGTGAACTTGTGGATATCACCGGTGCTGTCGCTTTCTGTCCAGAACCCGCCGATGATGTCACCACGCAAGGCGGGCTCGCGGGCCATGACCTCGTCTACAGTCAACTCATGCCGTTCCAACCCGCCTTCGGCGAGCAGGCCGTTGACCATCCGGGCATGGGTCAGGTCTTTTTCTGTCTTGTAGAAATGCAGAATACCCGCGGGGCTGAAATCAAAATCCACACCGGATTTTTCTGCCATCTCGGCCAGCCCGGCACGGGCGGCAACGGCCATACCGGCTGTCTTGATCGTATTTGTCTTGTAACGCGGAATATTGGCCAGAAATTCGGTCATCCAACTGACCTTGTGCCAACCGGGGCGGGGGTTCACAAACAGGGGCGCATCGCCCTGCAACATCCATTTGAGCCCCTTCAGAACAGTAGACCACTGGTTCCAGACCTCGGCATTCGAGGCGCTTAACTGGCCGCCATTGGCAAAACTGGTTTCCATACCCGCATAGCGCTGGCGATCAAAAACCGTCACGTCAAATCCGCGGACATAAAGGGAATAGGCCGTTGTTACGCCGGTAATCCCGGCACCAAGTACTGCAATCGAAGGCATGGCATTTCTCCGCCAATGGCGCTTGCGCGCATGTGCCCCCGCCGTCTGCTGTACCTGAGAGATTCACCGCATGTGCGGCTTGCTCCTTCGGCGGACCTTGCGGTCTCTCTTCGGCGTGTTGCACCCCAACCGGTTCATTTGCCTGAGAGTGACCGGGGCGGTTGCTCCTTCGGCGACGGTTTTGGAATCGGGCCGTTCTCTCCCGGATGGCGTGTTGCTTGGGCTGCTCTTAGACGGACTGCAGGAAAACGCAATTCACATGTTTGCAACAAATAAGATCAGATTGGCCGGTCGTCGGGCAATCCGCCTGTATCTGCCTGCCATGCGGCCAGACGCGCGCCGTAGGACGGCACCCGATCACGCAACCCAACAAAGGTATCCAGATCGAACAGTGCCCAACGTTGCCCCTCGTCACCAAAAACGATCCGGCTGGCCATCACAGCTGGCATCTGTGCAACAAAGAACGCATTCCACAAGCGCGGGTCAGTCGACGAGCGGAACGCGCTTTGCCACAACACGGCATCCTCAGACAGGGTCAATCCCAACTCCTCGTGCAGTTCCCGCGATACGGTCTGAAACGGCGTCTCATCCCCCTCACGACCACCACCGGGCAGGTCCCACAGGTTCGGATAGTGGATATGGGCAAGGTCGTCACGCAGGATGCTTACCAGCTTGCGCCCAAGGAAAAGCGCGACTTTCGCACCCTGATGGTGACCCGTTGTTTCCACCTGCCGCGCTCCCTATCATAACGCCATGCCCGCACTTTGCCGTGACTGCCTTTCAACATTTGACAGCGAACAGCGCTGCCCGCAATGTCGTAGCCCCCGGGTGACACGGCATCCGGAATTGTTTGACCTGTCCATCGCGCATATGGATTGCGACGCATTTTATGCCAGCGTCGAGAAACGCGATAATCCCGGGCTAGCCGACAAACCTGTGATCATCGGCGGCGGCCGGCGCGGCGTGGTCTCAACGGCCTGCTATGTGGCCCGGATCAAGGGGGTCAGGTCGGCAATGCCGATGTTTCAGGCGCTCAAGCTTTGCCCAGAGGCCGTCGTGGTGCGCCCCCGTTTTGACGCCTATGTCGAGGCATCCCGCGCCATTCGTGCGATGATGGATGCGCTGACGCCGGTCGTCGAACCCCTGTCACTGGACGAGGCGTTCATGGACTTGACCGGCACCGCCCGACTGCATGGCGCACCCCCTGCTGTCATGCTCGCCAGACTGATCAAGCGGATGAAGACCGAGCTTGGCCTGACCGGCTCTATCGGGCTGAGCCACAATAAATTTCTGGCCAAGGTCGCATCCGACCTCGACAAGCCGCGCGGCTTTTCCATCATCGGCAAGGCAGAGACCACGGCATTTCTGCGCCCCAAATCGGTGCGCCTGATCTGGGGGATCGGCCCTGCGGCGCAAACAAGTCTGAACAATGCGGGCATTCGCACCTTTGATGATCTTCTGCGCTGGGACCGGCGCGATCTGCATGACCGATTTGGCGGCATGGGTGAGCGTCTTTATGCGCTGGCAAGGGGGGAAGACGGACGGCGGATCACGGCCCATAGCCCGGTCAAAACCCTGTCCAATGAAACCACATTTCATGAAGATACCAGCAATGTGGACATTCTGGATGGGCATATCTGGCGGATGGCTGAAAAGGTCAGCGCCCGCGCAAAAGCCAAGAACAAGGCCGGGCGCGTCGTGACGCTCAAGTTGAAAACGCATGATTTCAAGGGCATCACGAAGCGGATCAGCCTGCATCATCCAACGCAAATCGCCGATACAATCTACCGGACCGCGCGGGGACTATTCGATCAGGTTGGCGATAAGGGACCTTACCGGTTATTGGGCGTGGGCTTGTCCGAGATTACGGCCGACACAGATGCGGATCGCGAGGGGGACCTTCTGGATCCGGACGCGGGGAAACGCGCGCAGGCTGAAAAGGCAGCCGATGCGATCCGCGAGAAATTCGGCAGCGATGCCATCATCAAGGGTCGCGCCCTGCGCTAAGATCCGCAACGGCCGGGTGATCCCGCAACCGCGCGCCCAGAAAAACGGCGCCGGCCTTGGTCAGATGCACGCGGTCCGCCGGGATCATATCACCATGAGCGTCAAATACCCGGCCATGCTGCCCGTCATCCGACAAAAGATTCACCAGATCAATATAATGGCTTTGCGGCAGGATCGCCCGGTTCGCCGCATTGCTGGCCAAAATCGCATCCGGAATCCGCGCCGTCGCTGACCGCCGCTGAACAGGGTCGATTTGCCCGTAGACGTTCAAGTTATATCCAAAATGCTTCGGCCCGACGAAAACCGTATTGAGGTTCTGGTGCATCTTGCCCGCGACAAAACCCGAACACGCATCTTCGACGGCAATGACCGGCAGGAACACAATATCTGCCGCATCAACGAGTGCTTTGTCGCCGCTTGCCATTTGCGGATATTCGCAAAGCGCGATATCGGCCCGATACACCACATTGTCCCGTGCGGTCAGGCCGGATTCGAGCAGTATGTTCGCAAAATCCCGCCCCTGACTGTTGCCCAGCACCAGAACATTGCGGCCCCGGGGCGGTTTTGGAAAATGCGCAAGCTGCAGCTGTCGGATGTTTTCGTTATAGGCCATATGCATCCCGGCTACCAAATCCGGGCGGGTCTGAAATATTCGGGCCGGATAGCCCTGCTGCAGGTGCAACGCGATGCCTGCCACCACACCGGCCAGTGACGCGCCGATCAATGTGCCACCAACAAAGATGCCGGACGTTTTTTGCGGATCGCGGAACGGACGCTCGACAAAGCGCCATGTCAACACCGACAGGATCAGGCAGAGCAGGATCAGCGCGGCATATAGCAGCCCAGAGGGTTCCTCGTAGCTATTGATCCGCGCAAAGGCAAAGACCGGCTGATGCCATAGATACAGGCTGTAGCTGATCAGCCCGATGCCAACCAAAACCCGCATCTGCAACAATCGGGCGACATGGCCGCCCCGCCTGCCAAACATCAGAACAAGCAGCGTGCCGCCAACTGGGATCAGGGTGTAGGCGGACGGAAACGGCGTTGTTTCATCGAACCACAAAACCGACAAGGCTATCGCCGTTAAACCGGCCAGCGCCAACCGATCATTGCCGCGCACCGGTCGCGACCGCTCCCAAAACGCGCCCAGCGCGCCGATCCCCAACTCCCACGCCCGACTGTGCAACAGATAAAAGGTGCCGGTCGGGGCGCTACTATAAAAAACCAGACAGGCGGCAAAACTGGCCAGACAAATCAGCGCAACAATATAGACGGATCGTAGTTTCAGCCGTGGCCAGCAGATGATCAGGACCAGCGGAAATAGCAGATAGAACTGCTCCTCAACCGCGAGGCTCCATGTGTGCAGCAGCGGTTTGAACTCTGCCTCCAGGTCCCAATATCCGCTGGTCAGGGTCAACAGGAGGTTGTTGGCGGACAAGAAAGTCGCGACAACGCTTTGGCCGAAGTTCTCTAACGGCTCGGGCAGCATCCACAGCCATGCCAAGGGAATGCAGGCCAGAACCACCACCGTCAGCGCGGGCAGGATGCGCCGGGCGCGGCGACAGTAAAAATGCCACAGGCTGAATTCACCCCGCGACAGATCGGTCAGGATGATCCCGGTAATCAGATAACCACTGATGACAAAGAAGACATCGACACCCACGAACCCGCCCGAAAACGTCGCAAACCCCGCGTGAAACAGGATCACCGAAATCACGGCCACCGCCCGCAGCCCATCAACCTCTGTTCGGTAGTTCCCTGCCACACCCGACCCTTTGTGATGCCTGCCGAAATGTGCCCGGTTAATGGTTAATGGCGCGTAAAAATCAGGGGGCTGCATTGCATAAGCCCGCGCGCGGGCGTAACTTTCCGGCACGGAAACCGATCAACAACAGGAGGGCACAAGCTGAGCATGCGTATCATCCGCCGACTCCAGCATGGTCCCCGCGCTGCCCTGTAAACGTGTTTGCAGGGCATGATCTTCACGGTCTGCCCTTATCGCCGCGCCAGCGGCACGCTTTGTTGATAAGAGAGCACCATGACAATCGTTAATATCAATGGCCTGGGCGTCACCCTGGGCGAGACACTTTTCACCGACCTGAACCTGACAATTTCCAAGGGCGACAGGATTGGCCTTGTGGCTGCAAACGGCCGGGGCAAATCGACGCTTATGGCCTGCCTTGCCAGGGAACTGGAACAGACGACGGGCCAGATCACCTATGCGCGCGGCATGCGGATCGGCCATGTTCTGCAAAATGTGCCAGACAACGCCCTTGCGCGGACGTTATACGATCTGGTGCTGGATGCCTTGCCGCAGGAACAGGCGGATTATGAAAGCTGGCGGGTTGATGTTGTTCTGGACGATCTGAACGTGCCGCACGCCCTGCAGCAACAGCCCTTGTCATCGCTCAGCGGCGGGTGGCAACGCACCGCACTTTTGGCGGCGGCCTGGGTGACAGAACCCGACATGCTGCTGCTGGATGAACCAACCAACCATCTTGACCTTCACCGCATCGGGTTGCTGCAAGAGTGGCTGACCGCCCTGCCCCGGGACGTTCCCGCGCTGATCACCAGCCATGACCGGGCCTTTCTGGACGCCACCACAAATCGCACATTGTTTCTGCGTCAGGAGAATAGCCGCGTCTTTCAATTGCCCTTCACCGCAGCCCGGGTCGCCCTGGCCGAAGCGGACGCTGCGGATGAACGCCGCTTTGCCAACGACCTCAACAAGGTCGCTCAATTGCGCAAACAGGCCGCCAAGCTCAAGAATATCGGGATCAATTCGGGCTCGGACCTTTTGGTCAACAAAACCAAGCAACTCACCGAACGGGCGGCCAAGATCGAGGCCGCCGCAAAACCTGCACATCAGGACCGCAGCGCCGGTGACATCAGGCTTGCCAATAGCGGCACGCATGCCAAGGCGTTGATCGCACTTGACGATGTTGCGGTGACAACACCCGATGGCAAAGATCTTTATCGCAGTGGCAAGAAATGGATCGGACAAGGCGACCGGATTGTTCTGCTGGGGGCCAACGGCACCGGAAAGACGCAGTTGGTCAAGTTGATCCACCGGGCCATCACCGGGGCAGAGGGCGCCATCAAATGCGCGCCCACCGTCGTCGAAGGCTATTCCGATCAGCATCTGACACAGCTTGATGGGTGGGACACGCCGATGGAGGCGGTTGCCGGCCAATTTGATGTCGGCGATCAGCGCGCCCGGGGGCTGCTGGCGGGGGCCGGGGTGAATATCCAGATGCAGGACACACGTATTGATGCCTTGTCAGGTGGCCAGAAAGCCCGGCTGGCGATGCTGATCCTGCGGTTGAAACAGCCGAATTTCTATCTTCTGGACGAGCCCACGAACCATCTGGATATCGAAGGCCAGGAGGCGCTGGAAGACGAGTTGATTGCCCATGGTGCGTCCTGTCTTCTGGTCAGTCACGACCGCAGCTTTCTGCGCAATGTGGGCAACCGGTTTTGGGAAATCCAACGCAAGCGGCTGGTGGAAGTCGATGATCCAGAGGCATTTCTGAATGCCGAAATGACGGGCTGAAAGGACAGACACCGGCATGCGGGCGACCATGGTTGGCTTGTTTCAGGCAGAGGCCTGCATCATCGCAAGTGCCTGGGCAAAAAAGTCGGGCCCACCAAAGTTGCCCGATTTCAATGCCAGCGCCGTCGGCCCGCTGCGCAGCAACGGGACACCCGCAGCGGCCCTCGGTCCAATGCGCAACGCGCTTGCGCCAAGGCCAGTAACCACCGCACCCGAGGTTTCGCCCCCCGCCACCACCAGCCGCCGGACGCCTGCATCAACAAGTGCAGGCGCCAGCCGCGCAAAAAACGTCTCAATCGCATGGGCCGCCACGCCCGCGCCATACCTGTCCTGTGCTGTCTTCACGACGGCGGGATCGGCAGATGCATGGATCATCGGGGTCGTGTTTTGTGCCGCGACCCAGGCCACAATATCAGCGATCTGATAATCCCCCATAACGGCGCGGTCAGCGTCGATCTGGAAGGTTGGCGCTTTGGCGGCATAAACATCGACCTGCTGGCGGGTGGCGATACTGCAAGAACCCGAGAAGACGACGCCAGGACCTGTAACAGGTGCCCAATCGGGGGTCTTGGGCAAGCGGTCAAAATTTGCAGGCAGGCCAAGGGCAATGCCTGATCCGCCGCAGAGCAGCGGCAAATGTTTCGCAGCGCGGCCGATCGCGATCAGGTCAGCATCCGTGATCGCATCGGTGATCAGATGCGCCCGGCCATGCAGCGCGGCCGCAATTGCGCGAGCCCCCTGTTGCACGACATGCGCCGGAACATGCCCCACATCCCGTGCCGACTGGGCGGATAGGACACGGCGCAAATCCGCATCCGTCATCGGGGTCAGCGGATGGTGCTGCATCCCGCTTTCATTCAGCAGTGCGTCGCCCACAAACAGATGGCCTTGATAGACGCTACGCCCGTTTTCGGGAAAGGCGGGGCAGACAATCACGGCCTCAGCCCCAAGATGGGCAGCCAGCGCATCCAGAACAGGGCCGATATTGCCCTGCGGCGTGCTGTCAAATGTCGAACAGACCTTAAAGACGATCTGCCCGGCCCCTTGTGCCTGCAACCAGTCACAGGCGGCCAGCGATGCGGCAATTGCCTGATCCACCGGGGCCGTCCGGGATTTCAACGCGATGACACCCGCATCAAGCGCGGCGTCAGCTGCGCCATCAGGCACGCCGATAAACTGGGTCACGGTCATGCCCGCCTCGGCCAGCGTCAGTCCGATATCAGATGCACCCGTAAAGTCATCCGCGATGACGCCCAGCTTCATGACAACACCTGCATGTCAGACCCGTCCCCGCAAACGCCGGAACCCGCGCCGAATGAAAGGAAGCTGGCTGGAAATCAGGATCAGGTTGAGCAACAGCAGAATCCCCGCAACCGGCCGCGAGGCAAACACCATCAGATCGCCACCCGAAATCAGCAGTGAGCGGCGGAAGGTTTCATCAAACAATCCGCCAAGGATCACGCCGATAACCAGCGGGGCAATCGGGAATTTCAGCATATTCAGGAAATAGGCCACAAAACCAACCCCAAGCATCAGGTACAGATCATTGATCCCCCCGCCCACACTGAACGACCCGATGGTCGTCAGGACCATCACGATGGGCAGAAAGACGACCTGCGGGATTTGCAGGATCTTGATAAAGATGCGCGCTGTGAAAATCCCCATGATGAACATCGTCACCGAGGCCAGCACCATGATTGCCACCACCCGCAGGATGATTTCGGGGTCGATGGTCGGGCCGGGGATGATGTTGTTCAGCTTGAAAGCGCCCATCAGGGCAGCTGCAGGCGGCGATCCGGGGATGCCAAGCACCAGCAACGGGATCAGCGCGCCACCGATACAGGCGTTGTTTGCAGTTTCGGAACACAATAACCCGTCCAGCGACCCTTTACCGAACGTGTCACTTTCATTGCTGACGGTTTTGCCCACCCCGTAACTGACCCAGCCCGCAACATCCTCGCCCACACCGGGCAAGGCACCGACCCCGGTGCCAATCACGCCTGATCGGGTGATCGTCGGCAAGTGTCGTCGGACTGTCCGCAGATTTGGCAGAATGCGCCCTTTCAACGCGGCGACCTTGCCGACATCCATATGCCGCATCCCGTCGATGATCTGGGGAATGGCGAAGGCACCCATCAGGACGGGGACGACCTGAAAACCGCTCAGCATATAGGACCAGCCAAAGGTGTATCGCGGCTCGCTTAACAGCGGATCAAGCCCGACCATTGCCATGGCCAACCCAATCAGGCCCGCGATCCAGCCTTTGACAACCAGATCTTCCGACATCAGCGTGCCCGATAGCAGAATGCCGAAAAGTGCCAGCAGCGCCTTTTCCGGACTGGCAATGTTCTGGGACAAAAGAAGCAGAACCCAAACAAAAACCAGCAGGGCAATCGTCCCGATCAGTGTGCCGATAAAGCTGGCTGTGGTCGTCAGGCCCAGCGCCTCACCCCCGCGGCCCGCTTTGGCCAAAGGGTAGCCGTCCATCGCCGTCGCGGCACTTGCCGCGGTGCCGGGTATATTCAACAGAATAGACGGGTAGGACCCGCCATAGATGGCCCCGACATAGGCCCCTAACAACGCGATAAGGGAATAGTCCAGCGGGATCTTGTTGCCAAAGAAACCGGTCAGGATCGTTACGGCAAGCGTGGCGGTCAGCCCGGGAAGCGCACCGAACGTGATCCCCAGAAACACCGAAACAAGAAGATAGGCGTAGGTCAGCGGGTCGGTCACCAGAGCCACGAAAGCACCGCCAAATCCGGTCAGTTGCGACAGCACGAATTCCATCACGACCTCCAGATCGGTCGCAGGGTGACGTAGTAGTGATACTCGATCTGCGTAAAGATAATGCCGCCGCGATTGGGCACATTCTGGCGAAAACCAAAGGCCATGGCGCAGACCAGAAGGGTGGGCGCAATCACCGCAATTGCCGGGCAGACCCTTAGTACCCGATCATCGCGCGCGCGCCACAGCATCAGGCCGGTCAACGTGGCCCAGGCAAGCAACGTCACCACGTCATCATCATGTGCGGCCCATTCGGCCTGTGGTAAATGCGCGATCAGCGCATAGGCACCGCATAGCGCCACAGCGCTGGCAGCCAGTATCATGCGCCGTGGCAGGCCCCGGTGAAACCCAAACGTCAATGCGGTGATCAGCAAGCCGCTACCGGCAATAAAATCGACCCGCGGAACCAGACCCGCGATGTAGAAAAACAAAATGATCCCGATGGTGGTAAAACGGATCGCTTCCTGTCTGTCCCAACCGATGCCCACAGCACTTAGCGCGCGTGTGGCGCCGCCAGCGCGGACGGAAATGATCAGCAAAACAACCGACAGGACCAGCATCGCGGAAAAGATACCAAGTGGCACGATGGCAGCCGAATTGTACCAATCCGCCCCGCTGACCCCGGCCCGGTTGCCGCCCCATAACGGTATGTCGAACGTGCGGACAAGAAAGAACAGGGAAACCCCGATCAACACCAATGCGCCCCAAAAATCCCGGGCGCGCAGGGTCGCGATATCGTCTTCATTCATGCCGGGCTGTCCTTGTCGCTGCGCGAAGAAAGGCGCGGAGGGAGAGACCCGCGCCTTTCAGTCCTATGAACTGAGCGTCCTGCGGTCAGGGTTTCTCAATTCCAAGGCTTGCCGGGTCAACGGTGGTCGCGCCCAGCTCTTGCAGCGTGTAGGCAAAGTTCGCCTCGAGCGTGGCAAAGATGGCCTTTGCGTCATCACCATACTGGCCGCCGACGTCGTAATTATTCGCAGCAGCCCAGTCTGCAACAACATCCGAGGCAATTGCCTGTTCAAAAGCGGCCCCGAGTGTTGATTTCACATCGTCGGACGCGCTGTCATGCACTGCAAATCCAATGGCCTGTTTCAGCGGAAGATACTTGTCCAGACCGTCATAGATATCAAAGGCGGACGGGACCGTCTGGCCGGCAATTTCAGCGCTGTCTTCGGTCAGCATGGCCAGCGGCCGCAGCTTGCCACCCTCGATCAGTGGCGCCTGCTCTGCAAGAGAGGTCACAACCAGCGCGACCTCTCCGGCAATCGCGGCTTCCTGACCCGGGGCCGAGCCCTGGTAGGGAACAAACAGAAACTCCGCATCGGCGCCGTTCTGGATCGCCAGCAGATTCAAATGGTGAATCGACCCCGCACCGGACGCGGCGGCCGGAATGGTCTCGGGTGCTGCCTTGGCCGCATCCACCAGCTCTTCCAGGCTATTATAGGGGCTGTCGGCAGGAACAGAGATCAGATCAGGCGAGCCCCCGACAATGAAGGGGTACCAAAAGTCGAATTTCTTGTCCCAACCGCCCTGAACGGCGGCGGTGACGTTGGATTCAGACAGACCAACCAGCGTATAGCCATCATCAGGCTGGTTCATGACATAGACCATGCCATTGGACCCGGCCACGCCCCCGGTTTGATTGATCACATTGATCGACACAGGCAGATGTTTTTCCATCTCGGCCATGATCATGCGGTTGATGCTGTCCGTGCCACCACCCGCGCCCCAGACAACGGCGGTTGTGATGTCACGGAATGGGTAGTCCTGCGCGGATACGCCACTTGCCAGCCCCGTCACCAATGTGACGGTCGCCACCAGTTTCCCTAGCTTGATTGTCATTGCTTGTCCTCCCAGACGTCATTGTTCTTTGTTGCATTTATTTACGTATGCATTAAATGATACGCTGTCAACTTTTCCATTGAGTGCATCAAGGAATGCGTTGACAGTCGGCGCGGCACAAAAGGGGCAAGTATGACCAAGACCTTCAAAATTGCGGTTTTTCATGGGGATGGGATCGGCCCTGAAATCATGGGGCCAACAGTTCAAATCCTACAGCAAATGGCCGACGCGTCGGATAGCTACGCACTGACATTTGCGGATGCCCCCGCCGGGGCAGCGCATTACGCAAAAACAGGCGAATCGCTGCCTGCCGCCTCGATGGAAACAGCGCGCGCCGCCGATGCGATTCTGCTTTCGGCGATGGGATTGCCAGACGTGCGATACGATGATGGCACCGAGATTTCGCCACAGATCGACCTGCGCAAGGCGCTGACCTTGTTCGCCGGTGTCCGCCCTGTGACGTTGAAACACGGCCAGCAGACGCCGCTGAACATGCCGGAGGGACGTGAAATTGACTTTGTGCTGATCCGCGAAAGCACCGAAGGATTGTTTCATACCCAAGGCCGGGGCGAGGTCAGCCAGAACGAAGCCCGCGAGACCTTGCTGATCACGCGCGACATTTCCGAAAAACTGTTCCGCTTTGCCTTTGATCTTGCCAAGAACCGCAAAACCGCAGGTCGCGGCCCCGGCAAGGTAACTTGCGTCGACAAAGCCAATGTTTTCCGCGCATTCGCCTTTTTCCGCGAGATGTTTGATACAGAGGCACGCAAACATCCCGACATCCTCGCCGACCATGCCTATGTGGACGCAACCGCCCTTTGGATGGTTCAGAAGCCATGGGATTTCGATGTGCTTGTGACCGAGAACATGTTCGGCGACATCCTGTCGGATCTGGGCGCGGGTCTGATGGGCGGGCTGGGCCTTGCGCCGTCAGCCGATATCGGGCTGGACCACGCCGTTTTTCAGCCCTGCCATGGGTCCGCACCTGACATCGCGGGCCAAGGTCTTGCCAATCCGTTTGCCATGATCTTGTCGGCGGCCATGATGCTGGACTGGCTTGGGATCAAGCATGACAGTGCCGCAATGCGCAACGATGGCACGCGCCTGCGCGAAGCTGTCGAAGAGGTCGTTGCCCGCGGTAACGTACTGACCCGCGATCTGGGCGGTACCGCAGATACAGAGGCCGCAGCAAGCGCCATCCTGAGCGCGCTGTTTGTGACATAGTATCGCCCGAC
Organism: Yoonia sp. SS1-5; assembly: GCF_038443705.2. Taxonomy (NCBI): domain Bacteria; kingdom Pseudomonadati; phylum Pseudomonadota; class Alphaproteobacteria; order Rhodobacterales; family Paracoccaceae; genus Yoonia; species Yoonia rhodophyticola. The sequence continues at coordinate 2,371,142 of NZ_CP151767.2, forward strand.
TATCATATTTTGGATGATCTGCGCCGCGAATGGGCAATGATCGGGCCGGTTCAAGCTATTCCGCCGCGACCCGTTGTTCGTCGCCGCGCCCGATCTCGGCAAGTTCGGCGATGACCCCGTTCAGGATCGCCTTGAACGGTTCAAATGCCGCGTTTGGTTTCAATGTCCGCTCGTCCATATAAAGCGCGCGGTCGATTTCGACCTGAATTGCGTGCTGTTGCCGGGCCGGGCGGCCGTAATGTTGTGTGATGAACGCACCCGCAAATGGCATGTTGCGCGCAACGCGCAGGCCGGCGCGGGCAAAAGCGGCCTCGACCTGTTCAACGACCGATCCGGCGGCAGTTGCACCAAACCTGTCACCCAGCACGATATCGGGGCGGGCCGCACCGGGCGGGCCCACATTCTCGAGCGCCTCATGCGGCATGGAATGACAATCAATCAGGATCGCTTCGCCAAATGCGGCATGGCTTTCATCAATCAGGGCTTGCAACTGATCGTGGTAAGGCCGCCAGCACCCCGATATCCGCGCATGCGCCTCGGCCAGGGTCAGCTTTCCACGATAGATTTGCCGCCCATTGGCCACAACCCGTGGGATCACACCAAGGCCGCTGGCAATGCGCGGGTTATGCGCGTGACGCCGCACGCCTTCGATCAGGGCTGCGTCCAGCTCGTCCGGGCCACGGTTCAAATCAAGAAAAGCCCGCGGCGCGCGGGCGGTCAGCAGTGGCGCACCGGATCCCGGAGCGTTCGCAAAAAGCTGATCGACAAATGCATCCTCTGACGATCTGATCACAGCAGCATCAAGGACAGTGCGATCAAGGAACGATTGCGGATAATCGCGCCCGCTATGCGGCGACGCGAAGATGACACTGGTCGTGCGGGCCGCCGGGCGGGCAAGATGATAGGCTGTTTGATGCAAGAAATCGGGTCCTTATCGACCAACATAACCTGAATTCCAAATTTTCCAAAAGCCCTTGATCCCTCATCCGACTCCTTCTATAGACCGGGCGACTGACGTGGGCCTCCCGCGTCCTATTTCTTTATGGGATGCGAGATACCACTTTGGACATGGATGATTAGCTCAGCGGTAGAGCACTTCGTTGACATCGAAGGGGTCACTGGTTCGATCCCAGTATCGTCCACCATGAATTCACGGGGCACGCGCCCGTAACAGTAACCCAAGGCGCAATCCGCGCGCCGCGACATGAAGGAACGCACCCATGAAGGTACGTAACTCCCTCCGCTCGCTCAAGCAGCGCCATCGCGATTGCCGCGTCGTGCGCCGCAAGGGCCGCGTCTATGTGATCAACAAGACGCAACGCCGGTTCAAGGCCCGCCAGGGCTGAACCTGCTGACCAGAGCTATGAAAAAGCCGCGCCCCTACCGGGCGCGGCTTTTTTCGTATGGCGGATCAAGATCCACCTCACGACCACAGCGCAATTGGCCAGCGACAGACTGGTCAACAGGCGTGGAAAATCATAGGCTGCCCCCGACCTCAGGAATACAGGACCGCCCCCATGACTGCCGTAAAATCCAAATTGCCCCCACTTGCCTTGACCCTGGCCTGCTTTGCTGGACCGGCCTTGGCCCAAAATGGCCTTTGTGGTGGCGTTGGCGACAACGGTCAGTGGATTGGTGGTGCGCAGGCAAGTTCCGATATCAGCACCGTGGACAACTATCAGGAACAGATGGCACTGGTTCTGGGCGGCAATGAATATGTCGCCCTGTTTTCGGTCAGTGAAGGTACGGATGTCCGGATCGAGGCCGCGGGTCGCGGTGCAGGTGACCCGATCATTGATCTGCTGGATGCCGCAGGCGGTGTCATCCTGTCCGACGACGATTCTGGCGGGAACGCGGCTGCGCGGGCCGAAGCATTTCTTGAACCGGGTGATTACTGCATGTCATTGCGCAGCTATGAGGGCGGCCCCATGACCGCGTTCGTACGCGTCGGCCGCACAGAGCATGACCCGCTGACCACAGGCGTGGCCGAGGCCGCTACGGACACGACGACCGGAAACTGTGCGACGGCCGTGCCGATGGGCACGATCGGTGACAGCGTCACCGCCCCGGTCACCGAGACCGCCTATTGGAGCTTTACCATTGACGCCCCGACCCCGATCACCCTGACCGCCGAAGGTGAGGATGCCGACCCGACGGTGACCCTTTACGACGCTGACGAAACATTCATTGACGAGAATGACGACTTCAACGGCTTGAACTCGCAAATTGATGTCAGCGAACCCCTGCAGCCGGGCACCTATTGTGTGGGTCTGGGCGCGCTTGGCGATGATACGTTTCCGATCACGGTCAGCCTGTCCGTCTATGATCCCGAAGCCGCGTTGTTGGGCATGTTTGCCCGCGGCGAGGCTGCCCCGCCACTGGACGGATCCGTTCCGGTCACCGATTTGGGCGCGCTGCAGTCCCGCGCGCGGCAAGATGTGCAAGCCAGCGAAAATGTTACCTGGTTCAGTACCGATATCGAAGAACCCGGTCTGATCGTGGTCGAGGCCATCGGATCCACAGGCGTTGATCCCTGGCTGGTCATTTTCGACGATCTGGGCCGCCAACTGGGCCAGAATGACGATAGCGGTGACAGCCTGGACAGCATGATCGCCACCAAGGTCGAGCGCGGCACCTACCTGATCGGCGTCAAGCAATATGATGCGGGCCAGGGCCTGATCCGGCTGGTCATGGAAAGATACGTCCGGGCGCAATAGCACCAAAGCCAGCGGCGGCGCATGAGGGGTCATGCTGCCGCGTGGTCGCGGCCACAATCGTTTCAGGCACCGACACGCCCCAATTGGCGGAAATTCACCCGATCACATCTTGAAAAGACAGCACGCTGCCACATCATCTGCGGGTGAAAATCTGTCGGTTTCGCTTGAGGTCGGCCCGAAATTGCAACACACAGGGGCATCTATCAGGCCCATAGATCAGGAGTTCGCGTGTCCCTCTTCCTTATCGTTGCCTTGCCTTTCCTGGGCGCATTGCTGCCTGGTCTGATGATTTCGGCAGGCAGACAGGCCTGCGCCGGCGTGACATTCATGGTGACACTGGCAGCCCTTGTCGGCCTTTTAAGCCACGCGCCTGCGGTTTGGGCCGGCGAGGTCGTGATGGTCGGGGCAGAGTGGCTTCCCGCACTTGGCCTGAACATGAACCTGATGCTTGACGGGCTTGGTTTTTTCTTTGCCAGCCTTATCCTCGGGATCGGCCTGCTGATCATCACTTACGCCCGGTTCTACCTGTCCCGCGAGGACAATATGGGCGAGTTTTTCACCTATCTTCTGCTGTTTCAGGGCGCGATGGTTGGGATCGTCCTGTCCGACAACATCCTGCTTTTGCTGATCTTCTGGGAGCTGACCTCGCTGTCCTCATTCCTGTTGATCGGATATTGGAAGCATTTGCCCGAAGGTCGCCAGGGTGCCCGCATGGCGCTGACCGTCACCGGGATGGGTGGGCTTGCGATGATCGGTGGCATGCTGATCCTTGGCAATATCGCCGGCAGTTATGACCTCAGCGTTATTCTGCAGAACAGGGACCTGATTCAGGACAGCCCGCTTTACCTGCCGGCGCTGATCCTGATCCTTTTGGGCTGTTTTACCAAGTCCGCGCAATTTCCGTTTCATTTCTGGTTGCCGCATGCAATGGCCGCGCCGACCCCTGTTTCGGCCTATCTGCACTCTGCCACGATGGTGAAGGCAGGGATTTTCCTGATGGCGCGGATGTGGCCCGCTCTGTCCGGGACGCAGGAATGGTTCGTGATCGTCACAAGCGCCGGGCTGATCACGATGGTTCTGGGGGCGGTGATTGCGCTCTTCAAACATGACCTGAAGGCGCTGTTGGCGTTTTCGACGGTGAGTCATCTTGGCCTGATCACGATGCTTCTGGGGACCGGCACACCCTATGGGGCCATGGCCGCGGTCTTTCACATCCTCAACCATGCAACATTCAAGGCGGCCCTGTTTATGTCAGCCGGGATCATTGATCACGAGACACATACAAGGGACATCCGCAGGCTGGGCGGGTTGCGGCACCTGATGCCGGTCACCTTCGTGATCGCCACCCTTGCTGCATTGTCGATGGCGGGCATTCCGTTTCTGAACGGGTTCCTGTCCAAGGAAATGATGCTGGAGGAGGCGACGCATACAGTCCTGTTCAACAATGCCTGGCTGGTGCCTGCGCTTGCGACTATCGGTTCGCTATTCTCTGCGGCCTACTGCTTTCGGCTGATCGGGCATGTGTTTCTGGGGCCGGTTCGCGATGACTATCCCGCCAAGCCGCATGACCCACCATTTGGCCTTTGGGGCCCGCCCGGACTGCTGGTCGTTCTGGTTGTCCTCATCGGCTGCGCGCCGTTTCTGGCCGAACCGCTGGTGAAACTGGTGTCAGGCGCGGTGATGGGTGTTGCAGCCGAAGTGCCGGACAAACACCTGAAAATCTGGCATGGCTGGGTGCCCGCCCTTTATATGTCGATCGTAGCGGTTGTGGGCGGCTTGATCCTGATGGCGATCTTCCAGGCACTGCTGAAAGCATGGGACGCCGCACCGCGCCCCGAGGCCAAGACAATCTTTGATGCGATCATCGCAGCCGTTGTCGGACTGGCCCGCGCGATCATCCTGCCACTGCATAACGGGGCTTTCAGCCGCTATGCCGCCGTTATGGCGCTAACGGTTGTGGCCATCGGCTATCACGCCTGGACAACGGGCGCCGTTGGCGCGCCAACCCGGGACATGCAGCCTGCGGGCGTCGTGCCAATTGCCGGCTGGCTGATGCTGGTTGCGGCGACGGTCGGGTTGGTCTTCCTGCATCGCAATCGCCTGCTGTCGCTGATCCTGATCGGGATCGTGGGGCTGATGGTGTCTGTCGGCTTTGTCTTCTTCAGCGCACCTGATCTGGCCATGACGCAGATTACAGTTGAGGTGGTAACGATCATTCTGTTGCTGCTTGCGCTGAACTTCCTGCCAAACCGGACACCAATTGAAAGCTCTGTTCTGCGCCGCACCCGCGACGCAGGCGCAGCCATCGTCGGGGGGCTGGCGGCATTGGCGTTGTCGTACCACTACCTGCTGCGCGACGCAGTCACGACCCCGATTTCAGAGTTCCATCTTGCCAATTCCTACAAAGGCGGAGGCGGCACCAATGTGGTGAACGTGATCCTCGTAGATTTCCGGGGCTTTGATACATATGGCGAGATTATCGTGCTGGGGATTGCGGCATTGCTGATCTATGCCCTGACCGAAACCTTGCTGAACGGGCCTGTCCGGGCCCGGCTGCTGAACCGCAAACCGGATCAGCCCCGTGCGGGGGACATGCATCCGATGATGATGGTGGTCCTGACGCGGGTCATGATGCCCGTCGTCATGATGGTTGGCTTTTACATCTTCCTGCGCGGCCATAACGAGCCGGGCGGCGGTTTCATCGCTGGCCTGATCGTGTCAATCGGGGTTGTCATGCAGTATATGGCCAGCGGTTTCAGCTGGGCGTCGGACCGGTTGCGTTATCCCTATCATGGGGTGATCGGGGCCGGGGTACTGGTCGCCGGGCTGACGGGGATCGGGTCATGGTTTGTGGGCAAGCCTTTCCTGACCTCTGATTTCGAATATGTGCGCATCCCGCCCTTTGAGAAATTCGAGCTTGCGACCGCAGCCGCGTTTGACCTTGGCGTCTTCCTTGCGGTTGTGGGGGCGGTGATGCTGTCGCTGGAAAGCTTTTCGCGCCTTGCCCGCCGGGCACATGTGCGTGACCCGGAACATCCGATGGATATTGATCCATCGCGCAACGATGCGGAGGCGGTGTAATGGAACTGCTTGTTGCTTCTGCCATCGGCATCCTGACTGCGGCGGGGATTTATCTGGTGCTGCGCCTGCGCAGTTTCCCGGTGATCATGGGGATTTCGCTGCTGACCTATGCGGTGAACGTCTTTTTGTTCGCATCAGGCCGCCTGACCGTGGGCGCCCCCCCGATCCTCACCGATGCCACGACCTATACAGACCCCCTGCCACAAGCCTTGGTGCTGACCGCCATCGTGATTTCCTTTGGGATGACCGCCGTGGTGGTCATGATCGCGCTAGGGGCCTATCTGGGGTCAGATGATGATCACGTCGATGATCAGGTGCCGGAGGACGCGCCATGACCCATTGGATCATCCTGCCCGTCATCCTGCCCGCCATTCTGGCGCCCTTCATCGTGCTGGCCGCGCGCTATCATATCGGCATCCAGCGGGTTTTGTCGCTGGCGGGGGTGCTGGGCTTGATCTGCGTCGCCGCTGGGCTGGCATGGCAAGCCTCGGACAGCACCGTCACGCTGTATCAGCTGGGTGACTGGGCGGCACCTTTCGGGATCGTCCTTGTGGCCGACCGGCTATCGACAATGATGGTGCTGCTGACGGCTGTGCTTGCGTTTTTTGTGCTGCTCTACGCGGTTGGGTCAGGCTGGGATGACCGGGGGCGGCATTTTCATGCGCTTTACCAGTTCCAGTTGATGGGAATTATGGGGGCGTTCCTGACCGGCGACCTGTTCAACCTGTTTGTGTTTTTCGAAGTTCTGCTTATCGCCTCCTACGGGTTGATGATCCATGCGGGGGGCAATGAAAGGCTGCGGGCGGGCGTGCAATACGTGCTGTTGAACCTGCTTGGCTCGACCCTGTTCCTGTTTGCGCTTGGGGCGATCTACGCGGAAACAGGCACGCTGAATATGGCGGATCTGGCGGCGCGGGTCCAACTGATTGACCCTGATGCGACTGTCGGTATCCGGGTTGCCGCGGTACTGCTGCTGCTGGTCTTTGCGATCAAGGCGGCGGTTGTCCCGCTGCATTTCTGGCTGCCATCCAGCTATGCCGAAGCCCCCGCACCGGTGGCCGCGCTGTTTGCGATCATGACAAAGGTCGGCGCCTACGCGATCATCCGGGTCTATACATTGGTTTTTCACCCCGAACTCGAGGTCACAGATGGCCTGCATGATGTGTGGCTGCTGCCTGCCGCGCTGATCTCGCTGGGGATCGGGGCGGTGGGCATATTGGCGGCGAAAAAGCTTGACCGGCTGGTCGCCTTTGCTGTCATCGGGTCGATGGGCATGGTCATGGTGGCAATATCGCTCTTTACGCCGGTCAGCATCGCTGCTGCGCTCTACTACATGATCCACTCGACACTGGCGGCGGCAGCACTGTTCCTGATCGTCGATCTGACCCGCAGCGGTCGCGACAGCCTGACATTGGAAGAAGCCGCGCCGCCGGTATCCGGTGCGGTCCTGACATCCGCGATGTTCTTTGTCGCGGCCATTGCAATGACCGGTCTGCCACCGCTTTCGGGCTTTGTGGGCAAGCTGATGATCCTGGATGCCAGTTTCCAATCAAGCTGGGCGGTATGGGCATGGGCAGTGATCCTGTCCGCTAGCCTGATCAGCGTCGTGGGCTTTGGCCGGGCCGGCAGCACATTGTTCTGGAAAGCCAAAAGCGTCGTCCCCCCGAAGACACAGAACCAGCTGCGGCGCCTGCGCCAATGGCCTATGTCGCGGTCGGGGGGCTTGTTGCGCTGTTGATCGCACATACGGTGTTTGCCGGGCAGATGCACCGGTTCACCATCGCCACGGCAGCTCAACTTTTTGCGCCAACCGCCTATGTAGAGACTGTGCTGGAAACACCCGGCAAACTCAGCAAACCAAAGGAGGGCGAAGACGATGGGTACTAGAGCATTTCGCTGGCTGCTGCCGCACCCCTTTGTGACAGTTCTCCTCGCGATTGTCTGGATATTGCTGCAAAATCAGGTCTCGGCGGGCATGGTTGTCTTTGGACTGATCCTTGGGGTCATTATCCCATGGGGAACATCAATCTGGTGGCCCGACACGCCGCGCGGCTTCAAAATGGGCAAGATGGTCATCTATTGTCTGATCGTCATGTGGGACATCGTCGTTGCGAATATCCAGGTTGCCTGGATCGTTCTGACGCGGCCCAATGACAAGCTGCGCCCGGCTTGGGTGATCGTCCCGCTTGATCTGCGCCAGCCCGAGGCCATCAGCATATTGGCCGGAACAATCACCCTGACACCCGGAACCGTGTCGGCCGATCTGTCAAACGAGGGGCACAGCCTGCTGGTACATGCGCTGGATACCGATGACCCCGACGGTGTGCGCGACGAGATCAAGCAGCGCTACGAGCGGCGACTGAAGGAGATTTTCGCATGAGCTTTGCAAATGCATTCATGGATTGGGCTTTGATCATTGCCTTCGGCGTCGTCGCATTGTCGCAAATCATGTCCATGATCCGGCTTGTTATCGGGCCGGATACCGGCGACCGGATACTGGCGCTGGATACGATGGTTATCAACGCAATCGGGCTGATCATCCTGCTAGGTGTCGCCCAGGGCACCCGGATCTATTTCGAAGCGTCGATGATCATTGCCATGCTCGGCTTTGTGTCGACAGTCGCCTATGCCCGGTTCGTCTTGCGGGGGGATATCATCGAATGACCTTTACGCTGATTGGGACAATCGCAACGGCTGTCTTTTTGCTGATCGGGGCAAGTTTCACGCTGGTGGCAGCCATTGGTCTGCTGAAACTGAATGACGGGATGACCCGCCTGCATGCCCCGACCAAGGCAGGCACTGTTGGGGTCGGGGCCTTGTTGCTGGCCTCGATGACGCATTCCCATACGCTGGGCGAGGGATCCATGCATGAGTTGCTGATCATGGCGTTCTTGTTTGTCACCGCGCCAATCTCGGCCAATTTCATTGCCAAGGTGAATATCCACCGCCGGTCCTGTCAGACCCCGCCATCGCCGCCCCGCGATGACATGTGGTCCACACTTGACGTCCCCGAAGCTGATCGAGAGTTTGTCGAGGCTGAACAATAAAGGGCGCTGCCCGCAAATGACTGACGCCTATGATCCAGCCCGCGAGGGCGCGAAAATGTCCTTTGCCGAGGATATGAGCTATGGCGACTACCTGTCGCTTGACCCCATTCTCGGCGCGCAGAATTGCCAGTCAGATGCGCATGACGAGATGCTGTTCATCATTCAGCATCAAACCTCTGAACTATGGATGCGGCTGGCATTGCACGAATTGTCGACCGCACGCGATCTGCTGGCCGCGGGCCAGCTATCCGCGGTCTTCAAGATGCTGACCCGGGTTTCGCGCATCTTTGATCAGTTGAACAATGCCTGGGACGTGCTGCGCACGATGACCCCCAGCGAATACACCGCCTTTCGAGATGATCTGGGCGCGTCATCGGGGTTTCAGTCTCATCAGTACCGGTTGATCGAATTCATTCTGGGGAACCGGAATACGGCAATGCTGAAGGTCCACGAACACCGGCCAGAGCTGCATCATATGTTGCAGCAGGAATTGGGGACACCGTCGCTATATCATGTCGTGCTGCGCCGGCTTGCATCCCAGCTGGGCCTGTCCTTTCCGGATGACACGTTCCGGATGGATCAGCCGCATGCGGCCTCCGACCTGGTGATGGATGCATGGGCGCAGATTTACCAGGCACCACATGACAATTGGCAATTCTACGAGCTTGCCGAAAAGCTGGTCGATCTTGAGGATTATTTCCGGCGTTGGCGGTTCAATCATGTGACCACCGTTGAACGGATCATTGGTTTCAAGGAAGGAACCGGCGGCACATCGGGCGTGAAGTATCTGCGCCGGATGCTCGAGGTCGAACTTTTTCCAGAGCTTTGGAACGTACGGGGGCGCTTGTGATGGATAATGCCAAACGGGAATTGCCGATCAAGGATCAGTTCATCCTGCCCGATGGCATGATCTATCTCGACGGCAACTCGCTTGGCCCGTTGCCAAAAGCTGTCGAGGCCACATTGCAGACTTGCGTCCGGGATCAGTGGGGCCAGCATCTGATCAAAGGGTGGAACCTTGATGACTGGATGGGGCAGCCGATGCGCGTCGGCAATCTTGTCGGCCGGCTGATCGGTGCGCCGGAAGGGTCCGTCGTCATGGGCGACACCCTGTCGGTCAAGGTCTATCAGGCGCTGGCATCCGCGTTGAAGATGCGGCCAGACCGCAAGGTCATTCTGTCCGACAGCGGCAATTTCCCATCCGATCTTTATATGGCGCAAGGCCTGATCGCACAGTTGGCGCAGGGTCACGAACTAAAGATCGTCGCGCCCGAGGCCGTGTCAGCCGCGATCACAGAAGATGTCGCCGCCGTCATGATCACGCAGGTCGATTATCGGACGGGCCGGATTCACGACATGAATGCGATCACTGCAGCGGCGCATGCGGCTGGGGCGGTGATGATCTGGGATCTGGCCCATAGCGCGGGTGCCATTCCCGTTGATATTGCCGCCAGCGGCGCAGAATTCGCAGTGGGCTGCACGTATAAATACCTCAACGGTGGGCCGGGCGCGCCGGCCTTCATCTATGCCCGTCCCGACATTGTCGCCGATCTTTCGACCGCGCTCAGCGGGTGGTTGGGCCATGACGCGCCATTTGCGTTTGAGGCATCTTACAGACCCGCCGCAGATATCGAACGGATGCGCGTCGGCACCCCACCGGTTCTGCAACTTGCAGCACTTGAGGCCGCGATGACGGTTTGGGGGGAGGTGGACATGCACGACCTGCGCGCCGCCAGCATCGCGTTGTCAGAACTGTTTATCGCCGAGGTCGAGGCACGCTGCCCGGCCCTTGAACTCGCCAGCCCGCGGGACTCTGCGCAACGCGGCAGTCAGGTCTCGTTCCGGTTTGCGCATGGCTACGCGGCGATCCAGGCTTTGATTGCCCAGGATGTGATAGGGGATTTCCGGGCGCCCGATATCATGCGGTTCGGGTTCACGCCGCTCTACCTTGATAGCGACGACGTGCGCAGGGCCGTTGATATCCTGCAAAATGTGCTGGACGCCCGGCTTTGGGACAATCCAGCATTTCAGGCAGTCAGCCGGGTCACCTAGGGTCAGAACCCTAGACTAGCTGCGCGCGTAGATATCCTCGTACCGGATGATGTCATCCTCGCCCAGATATGTGCCGGTCTGCACCTCGATCAGGACCATCGGCACTTTGCCGGGGTTCTCCATGCGGTGGACCGCACCCAGCGGGATATAGACCGACTGGTTTTCGGTCACCAGCTTGACCTCTTCATCCACGGTGACGCGGGCGGTGCCTTCAACAACGATCCAGTGTTCGGATCGGTGGTGGTGGGACTGCAAACTCAACGAGCCGCCGGGATGCACCATGATCCGTTTGACCTGAAACCGCTCGCCGATCACGAGACTTTCGAACCAGCCCCATGGGCGGTGATCCTTGGGGAAAGCCTCGGCCTGCACCGCCGACTTCGCCCGTAGCTCTGACACTGCCAGCTTTACATCCTGTGCGCGGCTTGCATCGGCGATCAGAACGGCGTCCGGCATGGCAACGGCCAGAATATTCTGCAGGCCGATCCCCACGACTTCCAGGCGCGGATCCTCTGACCGCAGTAGCGTGTTGTCGCAATCAATCGCCGTTGCAGCACCCGAGACCGCAACGCCGCGTTCATCCTGAACCGTTTCACGCCACACCGCGTCCCATCCGCCCAGATCGGACCAACCGGCGCCAAATGGCACCACCGCCAGATTGTCGGCATGTTCCATGACCGCATAGTCAATTGATATGTCATCGGCTTTTGCCCAAGGCTCTGGCGCAAGGCGCAGGAACCCCAGATCAGGCTTGGCGGCCTCAACCGCCTGGGACACAGGGGCGATCAACTGCGCGGCATGGGCCTTGAAGGCCGCCAGAATTGTCTTGACCGAAAACAGGAAAATACCCGCATTCCAAAGATGGCACCCTGATGCGACCAGCGTTGCCGCTGCTTCGGCATCTGGTTTTTCAACGAACTGCTTCAGCGGGATGACCGGACCATCCGCGGCGTCAACCGCCTGTGTCAGTTCCAGATAGCCATAGCCGGTTTCAGGATGGGTTGGTGTGATCCCGAAGGTGATGATCTTGCCATCGCGGGCGGCCGTCGCCCCCTGTGCGACCGCTGCCTGAAAGGCCGGACCATCGGGGATGACATGATCCGATGGCGACACCAGCATCAGCGCATCGGGGTCCGTCTTTTCCAGCCACAATGCCGCCGCCAATACTGCAGGCGCCGTATTGCGGCCCTCTGGTTCGATCAACACCGCACCGGGATCAATCCCCATTTCGGCCAGTTGTTCGGTCACGATGAAACGGAAATCCGAATTGGTCAGCACAAGTGGCGCGGCATACTCACTGCCCGCCAGACGGCTGGCTGTCGTCTGAAAGAGGGTGTGATCACCCACCAGCGGCACAAACTGCTTGGGATAGCTTTTGCGCGAAAGCGGCCACAGGCGCGTGCCCGAGCCACCGCACAGAAGAACGGGGGTAATTGTCATCAAAAAATACTCACTTCAAACGCGTTGTTATGGACTGGTTATCTCAGGTCCGCTTGTCGCAAAGCAATGCTAAATTTGATTTCCAACGGTCACAAGCGTCGGCACGATCTGCGAAACGGCACGATCCCAACGGGTTACCGGCTGCTGGGCAACAAAGATCACGTCTTCGGGCCGCAGTTCAAACGCCGTCAGCAAGGTCAGGTTGCCCGCGTTTCGCCCATCAAGATGCCAAGCGGTCACCGCGCCAAATTCGCGTGGGTCCTTGGATGCGCGCAACACGTAGATCTGCGATACATCCCCCGTCGCCCCATCAATACCTCCTGCATCAAACAAGGCGTCCGCCAGTTTCGCGCGGCGGCCAAGCGGCAACGCAAAGCGGGATTGGGTGCCAACCTCGCCGGTGACGTAGACATATTCATTCACATCCTCACCAAGCTCGCGGCGCGCACGCAGGTTACTGCGGGCTTCATCCAGCTCACCCCGGCGCAGGGCGACTTCCAGCTGTAACTCTTGCAGGGCGCTGGCGCGGGCGCGTTGGCGTGTTTCGACGATCTGGATTTGCTGCTCGAAATAGGATTGCGCGCGGGCCAGATCGTATTCGGTGTCCACAAAGATGGCGTCACCGGCCAGCAGGCGGGTCCGGGTCAATCCAACCTGCGAATAAAGTGCTGTCAACGGGATCTGGTACAGGTTCCCATCGCGGTACAACCTGACCGATGCAAAATCCTGATCCTGAACCGTGATCCCACCCGCGGCCGCAAGCGCCTCATCCAGGTAAACCGGCGTCAATGCGACGGGCACAACTGTCGGGTTTTGCACCGCCCCGCCGATAGAAATTCTGCGGGAATTGAATTCCGCGATCTCCAGGCTGAATGTGGGATCAATCTGGTTTTCGACGAGGCGCTGGAACAACACGGCCTCGGCATCCTCGATCGTACGGCCCGCAATTTCGGCGCGGCCCACATTGGGAATGTTGATCGAGCCATCATCCTGCACCGTGTAGCCTTGGCGCGCATTCTGTGCCGCCAGAAGGCCGGACAGCTCTTCGACAGTGTTTGCTGCGGTTGGCGTCGAAAGCAGCACCACATCGCCAACACCAATCCGGTAGGGTCCGGGGTCGACCATTGGCGGCAGCCGCAATTCCAACGCGCCGGGGCGGTTTTCTGGCACTGCTGGCGGCTCTGGCAGTGCACCAGCACCCCGGATGCCCGACCCTGTGCCGGCTGTCAGCGTAAAGATCGCCGGGGCCGATTGCGGTTGATAGGCTGACCGGTTGGCCTGAATGACGCTTTCAGCGGTCATCGGCAGAACCCGGACATTGGTAGCCCCGTTTGCGCCAGCAACAACATCAGGCGTGCGGTACACCGCACCGCAGCCTGCAAGCCCCACAAGCACAGAAAACATCACAATTAAGCGCACGAAACTCTCCTCTGGTCCGCGGCTTTCGCCGTCGAACACCTTAATAAACGGATTGCAGGACGGAGCAACATCAGCGGACCGCCCCGATCATGATGTAGCCGATACCCGGCCCCGCCCATTGGCGGGATTGCGATACGCGCCCGGCCGCATCAAGCTGATAGGTATTGATGAATGACTGGTCCAGACTGCGGCAGTCTTCGGACATCCCGTCAGATGTCGGGGTTATGGCGCAGCGATAGGTGCGTGTAACGATCTGGCCGTTGCTGTCCAAGAAGCTGTGCAGTCGGTCGGCCCGGCCTGCCCGACGTGCCCGGATCAAGCCAATACTGTCCGAAATCTCGGATGCCGCCAGACGCGCAGGCAAGGCGCGGGTGCTGTGCAAGACGCCGTTCTGCAAAGTCAATGTCGCCCCGGCGGGCGTCAGCCACGTTGCATAGCCCGCCTGCCGGTTTTCCAACAGCGTCGTGATGGGCGGCTGATCCGCCCATTGCATTTCGCGGGCCGCTGCGCCGGCGCGTTCCAATTCATGATAGCGCGTCACCGGTGGGTTATCGCGAAAGGCGGCCAACACGGCACCAGCAGCGTTTATTTCACCTGTCGGGCTATTGCTGCAGGCCACCAATGCAATCAAAGCGGCAATGATCAGGGTTGCGCGTCTCATTGCAGGTAGCTTCCCCAATCGTCGGTCAGACCGATGCCACGATAGTCCCGCACCGTGCCAAAGAGCCGTTCGTCGATATCCAGACGCGCGCCACCGTCACGCAATGCGGGGCGGATTGTCTGCTCAAATCGGCGCCGTGACGGGCGGCCCGTTATCACCGAAAGCGGCAGCGCAATGCGCACCCCCTTGTCAAACGACCCCTTGCCGAAATCCTCGAAAGACGCATCCGTTCGGGTCACAAATGCCCCGACACTGATACCGTTGCCAAACACCCGATCAACCGAGAACGTCCCGCCCCAGTCGCCAGCCAGATAACGGCCCAGATCAAGCTGCGCCGAATACCCGCGGCTGAAATCGTAATAGGCCGAGGCATGGCCGGTCAGCACATCGTAATCCTGAAACCCAAACAGCTGATCAAAATCGCGCTGCTGGACGTAGTTCAACTCTGCCCCCAATGCCAGGCGACTGTCATTGGGATACCACAGCACTTCGGTTGAAACCCCGCCGAACATATCCTCCAGATAGCCGGCGGTGACGCGCCCGAACAGGTCCGGACCGGGGCGGAACAGATAGCGGGCCGTCAGCCGTGTGACCTCAAAATCGGCGGCACGTGCATATTGGCCAAAGCCGGTCCGGACCGGATCAAGACCCGATTGCACCGCATCAGCGGCCTCATCCGCGTTCCCCAGCAGCGCATAGCGAAACTGCCCCGAAAATGTCAGACCGGGTGCTGCACGATAGGCCACGTCAAATTGCGGCCCGATACTGGCCCGCGCCTTTCCTTCCGGATCAGCCAGCGTCAGGTCTGCAAATGCACCAAGGCTGTAGGTCAGACGCGGCGCGCCCGTGGGGGGACCATCCGCATCCCCGATCTGAGCCTGGGCCAGGGTCCGCCATGCACCATCATAGTCGAATTGCAGTTCTTGCAGACTGCTGCGCTTTGTCCGGATATCAGTGATCGGAACGCCGTCTTCCTGCAGGGTCACGGTCAGGTTTTCGGTCCCCGCGGGCAGCGTATTGGCCATCACCCGCGCCGCCCGGCCTGCCGCCTGTGCGGTCTTATCCCAGCGTTCATTTTGCACTTGGATCTGCGCGGCGTCACCGTCAATTGCAAACCCTTCGAGGATCAACCCCTCAGCAGCGAGCGCCATGCGCAAACTTGTCTGCATATCGGTCAGTGGTGCATCCGCCGCAATCCGGTTCGACGCCGCAACAATATCGCGTGCTTGCACCACATGCGGCGCAACCTCAGCAGCGGAGCCGCCCACAAAGGACAGACCCAGACCTGCAAGGGCAAATGTGCGCAGCCTCACCAGCGCCACCCGTCGCCATTCTGAGCTACCCAGACGACCAAAAAACAACCCCCACGTTAGTGCTGGCACATTGGCAAGAACGGCGGCCCGCTGCAACCGCGAACATGCGCATGGCATTGATCCGCCAAGGCGAAACCTCTAGGAGTTGGCCGTATTGGATAACGCCCCCGGGGCGTATGATGTGTTGATAGGAAAAGTATATGAAGATCGCCGTTGCGGGCCTTGGTTATGTGGGTCTTTCGAATGCCTTGTTGCTTGCGGGCGAACATGAGGTGATTGGCGTTGATACCTCTACCGATCGGGTCGCAATGATCAATGCAGGGCAGTCCCCCATCGTCGACCCAGACATCGAGGCGGCGCTGGCAAGCGGCGCCGGCCATCTGAAGGCCACAACCGACCCGGCGGCGGCCTATACTGGCGCGGACTATATCATCATATCAACACCCACGAATTATGACCCCGAGACCAACCGCTTTGATACCACAAGCGTGGAATCCGTGATCAGGTCGGTGATGGACTTGGCCCCCGAGGCTACAATGGTGATAAAGTCAACAATTCCAGTCGGCTACACTGATGCGACATCAGCAGCGCTTGGCACCAAAAACCTGATCTTCAGCCCGGAATTCCTGCGCGAGGGCCGGGCACTTTATGACAATCTGCACCCGTCCCGGATTGTTGTGGGCGAAAAATCTGATCGCGCCAGAACCTTTGCGGAACTGCTGGCCGCAGGGGCGGTCAAGGACGATGTCCCGATCCTGTTGACCGGGGCTGCCGAGGCCGAGGCGATCAAGCTGTTTGCCAACACCTACCTTGCGATGCGTGTGGCGTTCTTCAACGAGTTGGACACATATGCGCTAAGCCGCGGGATTGGATCCAGAGATATCATCGACGGCATCGGCCTCGATCCCCGGATCGGCGATCACTACAATAACCCATCCTTCGGCTATGGCGGCTACTGCCTGCCCAAGGACACCAAGCAACTTTTGGCCAATTATCACGAAGTGCCGCAGAACATGATGACGGCCATCGTGGATGCCAACCGGACGCGCAAGGATTTTCTGGCCGACGCGATCATTGCCAAAGCGCCCAAGACCGTCGGAATTTACCGGCTGGTGATGAAAGCCGGGTCTGACAATTTCCGCCAAAGCGCGATCCAAGGCATCATGAAGCGGATCAAGGCCAAGGGGATCGAGGTGATCGTCTACGAACCAGAGCTGGACGCGCCGCATTTCTTCCAGTCGAAGGTCACCCATGATCTGGCCGAGCTAAAGGCCCAGTCCGACATCATCGTCGCCAATCGCCAAACGGATGATCTTGCCGATGTCGCGGATAAGGTGTTCACCCGCGACCTGTTTGGAAATGACTAGAGGCGCTTGTTAGGGTCCTGACCCTAGGCCTTGATCAGCCCAAGGCTTTCAAGTTTCAGAATGACCTGATGCGCACAGCTATCGACCGGAACGCTTTCGGTCTCCAGCCGCAGTTCGGGATTTTCCGGAACATCATACGGGTCTGAAATGCCCGTAAATTCCTTGATCTTCCCTTCGCGGGCAAGCTTGTAAAGACCCTTGCGATCCCGGCGCTCGCATTCCTCGATCGAGGTGGCGACGTGAATTTCAAGGAATGCGCCGAACTGCTCGATATCCTCGCGGACCGCCCGGCGGGTCGTCGCATAAGGGGCAATTGGCGCGCAAATCGCGATACCGCCGTTTTTGGTGATCTCCGACGCAACATAGCCGATCCGGCGAATGTTCAGATCGCGGTGCTCCTTGGAGAAACCCAGCTCGGAGCTGAGGTTCTTACGCACGATATCGCCATCAAGCAGCGTCACCGGCCGCCCGCCCATTTCCATGAGTTTGACCATCAGCGCATTGGCAATGGTTGATTTGCCAGAGCCGGAAAAGCCGGTGAAAAACACGGTGAACCCCTGTTCGGCGCGTGGCGGGCGGGTCTTGCGCAACTCCTCAACAACCGTGGGAAAGCTGAACCATTCGGGAATTTCAATGCCCTCGGCCAGACGGCGGCGCAATTCCGTGCCCGAGATATTGAGGATGGTCACATTGTCCTTATCGGTGATCTCGTCTGCCGGTTCGTATTGGGCGCGGTCCTGCACATAGACCATGTGCTTAAAGTCGACCATTTCGATGCCCATCTCCTCCTGATGGGTCCGGAACAGATCCTGCGCGTCATAAGGGCCGTAGAAATCCTCACCCGCAGAATTTTTGCCGGGTCCGGCATGATCGCGGCCAACGATAAAATGGGTGCAGCCGTGATTTTTGCGGATCAGACCATGCCAGACCGCCTCGCGTGGGCCTGCCATGCGCATGGCCAGGTTCAAAAGGCTCATCGTTGTTGTCGATGACGGATATTGGTCAAGAACCGCCTCGTAGCAGCGGACGCGGGTGAAATGGTCGATATCGCCCGGCTTGGTCATACCAACGACCGGATGGATCAGCAGATTGGCCTGCGCCTCTTTCGCGGCGCGAAATGTCAGCTCTTGGTGGGCGCGGTGAAGGGGGTTTCGGGTCTGGAAGGCCACGACGCGGTGCCATCCAAGCTTGCGAAAATAGGCGCGCAACTCGTTGGGCGTGTCGCGACGGCCGCGGAAATCATAATGTACGGGCTGCTGAATCCCGACAACCGGCCCGCCAAGATAGACGGCACCGGCTGTGTTATGCAGGTAATTCACGGCAGGATGCGCCGCATCATCTGCGCCGAAGACCATCGTAGCCTCGCGGGCCTTGTCAGGGGTCCATTTGTCGGTGACGGTCATGGTCGCCAGAATGACGCCTTCCTGATCACGCAATGCGATATCCTGACCGATCGCGATGGTATCTGCCTCGGCCTGCGACACATCCAGGGTGATCGGCATTGGCCAAAGCGTCCCGTCAGCAAGCCGCATATCGGTGACAACACCGTCATAATCCGCCTGCGTCAGGAAACCCTTGAGCGGATTGAAGCCGCCATTCATCAAGAGTTCCAGATCACAGATCTGGCGCGGCGTCAGGTCATGCGACGGCAAAGACGCCGCCTCGACCTTCAGCTTTTGAGCGGATTCGTATGACACATAAAGTTCGGGGATCGGGGCAAGGGGGGCGGACACTGGCGGTTCATACCTTCTTGGTTCTCATTTCTGCGCTGGCTAAACGATATCCCCGGAATTGCAAGCGCTGGTCGTGGTCCCGGTGGTTTTTGGCCGGCGTCAGACCTTTGGCAATGATGACCCCCCCATATATGCTGTCAGGTGCAACATCGTGGTGCCACCCGGACGCCCACTGTCATCCGGCAACTACGAATGATCGGTCTCACGCGCCCGGTGGGTCTTGTCCTCGCGCCGGTCCCCGAACATCTGGCGCGCCTCCAGATGCGCGCGCTGCGCGTTGTAGAACGATGACAGAAACTTGCGCGCATCCGCACTGGAAAAGCGGTCGGTATAGCCGATCTTTTTGGCGATGGTCCGGGCGACTTCAACGTCGCGTTCGTGCGCGACACGGGATGTAGATGCATCGCGCAGGATACCTTCGAGCGACTGCAATTCAAAACGCCCGTAATGATCCAGATGATTGGTCTCGAACACGAATGTATCGGCCAGGGGTTTGCCAGCATCCGTGATCTCGCGGCTTTGCTTGATCTTGGGCACTTCAACCACGCAGGTGCCCGCGATCATGTCACCCAAACGCTGGCTTTGCTTGGAAAAGATCGGAATGGCCAGAACGATCATCAGCCACACAGCCATTATCGTCTGCACCCAGCCCGATGAGCTCATGATCCCGAAAAGCAGCATGATGGGGGTGAACACCTCGGCCTCTTTCAGCAGGTTGCGCACGACAACCTGATGCGGGTCCAGCCTGCGCCCATTGGCCGAGATCACCCTGACCTTGGTGATCTTCTTGCCAAGTGTCTGCCCGTTCCAGACAAGCTCTGTCAGGATGTAATAGGGGATGCGGATCAGAAAGGCCAAAAGCGCGAATAGCGCCTCGCCCGTCTCATATCCAATGGCAATGACGGTTGAGAACAGCAGGATCAGTGCGATCAAGCCGCCATAGGTAATCGTCAGATCCAGCAGCTGCGCCCCGATCCGTGTGCCGATCCCGGCGCGGGTGAATGAAATCGGTACACCCTCGGGTGGGGTGATCGACAGGATGTATTTCTGTTCGCGCCGACGATGGGCCTGCGCATATTCGCTGGCGCTTTTCTTGGGTTTGCGGCTCATTTACGATCCTCGCGCCCGCTGCCCAAAAGCCAGAGCAACCACAACGCGCCCATCCCCCACCCGATGGTCAAACGCAGCCCGGGCGACTGCACAATCTGGCGAAAGAACCCTTCCAGAATGGCCGCAGCGACCAGCATCACAGCCGCCAGGATCAGCAGTTTCGTCGCATCACGCCCACGCAGGCGCAGCGCATCTGCCCGGCTAAGGTCGCCGGGCAGCAATATGGCCAGACCCAGCTGCGCCCCACCAGCCGCCGCCACACAAATCGCCGAAATCTCTGTCACACCGTGGATGGACAGCCACGCAAAGACATCAAACCCAAGCCCGGCCTGCGTGAACACCGCGAAAAAGGCCCCGATGACCGTCCCGTTGTAAAAGGTCAAAAGTGCGGTTGGCAAAGCCCAGAAAACGCCCAGCGCAAAGACCAGAATGGCCACCTGTGTATTGTGCGAAAACAGATATGTCGCGAAACTGGCCAGGGTGTTCTGCGACCCCGGAACATCCCCATAAAGGGAGCCTTCCAGCATTTCGCGCGAGCTTGATGGCCCTCGTCCGCCCGCCAACTCGCCCGGCACAAATGTATAATACCAGCTGCTATCCTGCATCACGAGCGCATAGCCAATCAGCGCCCCGATAAACATCAGTGCAAAGCCGATCAGCAAGACAGGTCCGGACCGGCGAAAGGCCTGCGGAATGCCCGACACGAACAGGCGGGCCAGAAGGCTACGAATGCTTGCCTGAGGGGCGTAGATCACCAGATATGCGCGCGCCGCAAGGTTATCGAGATAGTTCAGCAGGGCCTGATCCATTGAGATTTCGCGCGCAACTGACAGGGAATTCACCGTTTGGCGATAGGTTGATGTCAGATCCCGCGCCTCATCAAAGTTCAGCTTGGCCATCCCGCCAGCTTCGGCTTTGGCAACAAGCTCTTCCAGCCGGGTCCAGCCGGGTTCCCGTTCACGGCGGAACCGGACGGACCGCAGGTCGCTGCTGATCGTGGTATCGGTCATATCAGCTCCCGCGCCTTGATATCGAGATAGGCCGAAACCAGTTCAGGCGACAACTGGTCGGGGGCCACATCCAGACAGACGACGCCCAGACGGCGCAACCGGTCCAGCACGATCTGGCGCTCTTTTTCGATCTGCCCACCGGCCACGGCCATGGCCACATTGTTCAGGTTTGGGGTCGCAGGGTTGGTGATGCTGTGCAATGCGGGATCTTTCAGTGCCACAAAGATCAACAGATGATGCCGGTTCAGGACGGCCATATTCTCGACCATCAATTCGGCCGTGATACTGTCCACAAAATCCGAAAACACGATGATCAGGGACCTGCGGTTCAGCAAGCCGTTCAGATGGGCCAGCGCCAGCGTGTGATTGCTCTCGACGCTGCTATAGGACAGGGCGGCTGCCTCTGCCCGGATGCGGTTGAACGCCTTGCGTCCGGGGCTTGGCGGCAAAAAGACCCGGGGCCGGCTGTCAAAGCTGTAAAACCCCACAAGATCACCGCCAATCCCGGCGGCCCATGTGGTGGTCAAGGCCGCGTTGATCGCTCTGTCAATCTTGGGCAAGCCGCCGATCTGCTCGCGCATCAGATACCCGTTATCGACACACATGATAATCTGGTGGTTCTGTTCCACATGGGTTTCGCGCGCAACAAGCGACCCATGCCGGGCCGAGCGTTTCCAGTCGATCAGCCTTGGGTCCATGCCGGTCGTGAAGTCGCGCAACTGATGAAACTCGGACCCCTCGCCACGGAAGGAGGTGTCTTTCACCCCGAAAAGCTGCGCCTGCACCAGCGTGGTGATCTGGCCGCTGAGCACAGGCTGAATATTCGGGACGCCGTCGATGGGGTGATCCACCTTGGTCGTGCTGATGATATCAAACAAGCCAAACCGCGACGGCCAGAAGAACCAGACCCGGTCAAAGGTAAACTTGCCCCTCGCGTTGCAGGTGATCGGTGCGTCGATTGTTGCAGTGGGTTGGGTGTTGTCCCATTGAAAGGCGCCCACTTGCAATTCGGGCGAGGTCTGAAACCGTAATCCCAACCCTGCGGGCAGCGCGCCTTTGGTCGATGATAGGGTGATCTGCGCCTTCGCCGTGGTGCCGACAAATATCTGCTTGGGCAAATCCGCTTGGGCTTGCACGCTGCGCCTGCTTCGGGTCAGCATCAGGTCAGCCAGACAGATCAGCGCCAACCCGGCCCAGATCACCTGCAACACGAACTCTCCGTCAGCTTGTGTCATTGCAATGACACAAGTGATCAGGACAAGCCCGACGGCAATGATCACAAGGAAACGGGACGGGCGCATCAATGCCTACCGGGGCGCGTCGATGCGATTAAGAATATTGCTCAAGACATCTTCGGGTGTGCGGCCCTCAATCTCGGCTGTGGGGCCAAGCACGATCCGATGCCGCATGGCGGGGATCAGCAGGGCCTGCACATCGTCGGGGATGGCATAGTCGCGCCCTTCGATGGCAGCACGCGCGCGCACCGCCGCTGCCAGCGCGTCCGCAGCACGGGTAGAGGCACCATGACGCACCTCGGCATCCGTGCGCGTCGCGCGGATCAGGTCAACAATATAGGCAAGTATCGTATCATCCAGCCGGATCCCATCAACCATCGCGCGCCCGGCCTGCAGGGTTTCGCCGGTCAATATCTTGGCGATATCGTCATCCGCGCGGTCAGCGCCCACCGGGCGGCTACGGTTCCGGCTGAGGATTTCGAACTCGGCGTCGCGATCCGGGAAATCAACAATCAGCTTGAACAGGAACCGGTCAAGTTGCGCTTCGGGCAGTGGGTAGGTGCCTTGCTGTTCAATCGGGTTCTGCGTGGCCAGAACAAAGAAATCCTCGCCCAGCGGATAGGTGACCCCATCAATCGTGACCTGCCGTTCATTCATCGCCTGCAGCAGGGATGACTGGGTCTTGGGCGGGGCGCGGTTGATCTCATCGGCCAGCAGAATATCGGTAAAGACAGGCCCCCGGGTCAGGGTGAATGCCCCGGTCTGAAAGTTGAAGATATTCGCACCCAGCACATCGCCCGGCATCAGGTCCGGAGTAAACTGGATGCGCCCGAAATCAAGATCCATTGTTTGGGCGATTGTCTTTGCAAGCAGGGTCTTGGCGGTGCCGGGCGGGCCTTCCAACAGGCAATGCCCGCGCGCAAAGATCGCAACCAGAAGGCTGGTGACGATTTCGTCCTGGCCATGGACGATTTTACCGATCTCACTGCGCGCCGTGTTAACGACGTCGCGAAACATGTCCAAGTTCATCACGTATTCTCCGGTGGGTCTGTTCAAAGGTTTCGGCCAAGCGATCAAGATCAGCGGCAGGCGTACCTGCATGCATCTGATCCAGCCTGGCGAGCGCGTTTTCAAGCGCGGGTGTTGCGTTAGGGGCAATATCGTGCAGGCGTCGGATCAACCTTGGCTGCGCGATGCCCGCATGCTTGCCCATGATATCGCGCGCCAGCGCCGTCATCTTGTCGGCCACATATTCGCGCAGCAGGGCCAGATCATCGCCTGCCAGCCGCATCAGATAACCCTTTGCCTCGATCGAGGCCGTCTTGGACGCCGTGATACGGCCGTCATCGACCCGGCGCGGCGGGCCAAAGCGGACAAGCCCGCGCCATAGCAGGATCACAAAACAAAAGCCCGCCCCAAGCCAGATCAGGGAAAACGGATAGCTGAAAAAGCGGGACACATCTTCGGTGGTGCGTGGCCGGATCTGGCGCGCATCCTCTTCATTGATGCTCAGCACGATCTGGGTCGAGACATCCAGCAAGGTTGTTCCGGGATGATCCCCGACGATCCCTGACACAACCGCCAACGCCTGTTCGGCATTCTGCCCAAGGGCCAGACCGTGATTGTTCAGAAAATCCGGAT
Organism: Yoonia sp. SS1-5; assembly: GCF_038443705.2. Lineage (NCBI taxonomy): Bacteria > Pseudomonadati > Pseudomonadota > Alphaproteobacteria > Rhodobacterales > Paracoccaceae > Yoonia > Yoonia rhodophyticola. The sequence goes on from NZ_CP151767.2 coordinate 2,394,968, forward strand.
CCGACAGAATATACACAGTTGCAGCGTCACGGGGATCGCATCGGGCAATCAGAACACCCCCGGGGACACGCAGATAGGGACGGCACGTGCGACCCAGCGACCGCTCGTCGAAGAGCTGCGGTTGATACAGGACAATACCGTCATCGGTGGTCAACAGCTTAGGGCCCGTCCGCTGCAGACGCAGATCACCCAGTTCGAATTGACCAATCAGCCGCCGATAAATCGCAGAGGAAATCAGCAGCTGTTCATCCAGCAGGCCAAGCTCTATCACCCCTGTCCGCCATTTCGGCAAGACCAGCATGGTCGGGACATAGGTCATCTTTTCGATCACAACGGCGCGGTCGATGTCGCGTTGGGTTTCTGCGGCACGGCGTTCGGTGCGGTCGGTGGGCGGTTCGACATCCCAATCAAGATTGATATCGTAGAGCGGCAGAATGCGCAGCGCGACCTCACTTTCGGATAGCGCAACCCGGCGATGCGACCGGATCGTGCGCAGGTCATTGTCGCTCAGCCACAGTTCCAGACCATTTGTGCCAATCGGGGACTGATCCAGCGCACGATTACTGGCGCCGGTGACCAAATAGATCAGCAGGGCCAACAAGGCGATAATGCCGCCAAACAGCACGACGGATGATTTTGCGTCGCCCATGCGTCTAACGTGCCTCCATCAAAATGCGGGCACCGTTCTGCAGGGCCGTTTCATAGGCATCGTCAGCAATCTCGCGGCCACCGTAGTGGACAAGTTCGGTCTGGAACATCAGCCCCTGCAATTGCGTGTAGAACCGCCATTTCTGCGGCAGGCGTGACAAGGCTTCGCGTTCCGTATCCGAGCGTTTGAAATTCGTCTCGGTCTCGTCGGCGGCTTGCAACAGGCAGTGGCGCAGCAAAAGGATCAATGCATCACGACGCGAGGCCATCGCCCGGATCTGCGCCAATATATCTGCGGCTGACTTCTCTGCCGCGGTCAGGCCCCAAGCCCGCGCCCGTTTGCGGGGCTTCTTGGTGGCGTTGGGATCGGCCCGCAAAAGCGCACCGCCAGCGCCGAACTTGAGGAACAGAAACAACAATCCCGCGACCACAAGAACGACAAGGAATGTGCCCAGACCATCCCCGTCAAAGTTGACAGGTCGCCCGGGTTCACGCGCGGCCTCGACATTGTTTTCCAGCAAGTCGCGGTCGGTCTCGTCCACATAGCGGACATCGGTGGACACACCACGCCCGTCGACAGCCGCAAGATAGGCGCTGTCAGGGTCGCGTTCCGGTGTCAGGTAGGTTGTCTGGTCTTGCGCCGAAACCAAACCGGCGGCAGTCGCAAACGCAAAACCAAGAAGAAACCGGCGCGCCCAAGCGCACCGGCCTAACATTCGCATCAGGCAAAAACGTCCGCGTCACCCTTCAACGGGTCGGGGCCAAAGTTGTTTGGACCATCTGTGCCCTTCAGGCACATCAAGACCAGAATGGCGAGGCTTGCAAGGATCCCGACGAATGGGATGAAACCCGCAACGATCAGACCCAGATACCACCAGCCGGACATGTTCCGGTCGTGGAAACGGCGCACAACAACCGCGATGGACGGGATGATCATCGCAAGCATCGCGATACCCATGACGACCATCAGGATCGTCCCGATGATGTTCAAGCCGCCCTGGCCTGTCGTCGGGTCCATCATTGACATGCCGCCACCGATCAGCACCAAAAGCAGCATCGGGACGAGTAGAACCAACATGTAGAACACGAAGAACCACCAATATTCCGAGCGCGGCGCCCGTCCTTTGAAGGTTGCGTATTTCTCGCGCAAGCATGTGTTCACAGCTTCTGAAAATGTCATCTTAGTATCCCATCTTTCTGATATCGTCGGCTACGTGGTGTAAATTCTTAGTTTGAGGCCGGGATTGGGCAATAATGTGGCCAATCCGGTCGCGTGGCATGGATTTATGCAGCGGATTGGCATAATCGCAACCCAAAGATGACGCGATCCGTCTGACAGGTGCCGTTCGGCATCATTCAGCGCATGCAACGCAAAGACGGCCCCGCATCAGGCAAACGCCCAAAGCAGATGGCCATCTCGTGCCTGCCCGATCCTTGTCTGTTAGACAGCACCCAAGCGCCGATCATCTTGGGCGACGAAAGGCGCTTGGATTAATTCAACAAATTGCGCCTTGGCCAAACCCTTTGCCAGGCAATATGCGCCTTTTTTCAACATTGCCGCTACAACTCTGCAGCGACGCCGTGATCACCGCCCGAATGAATCAGCAAGCAGCCGCGCAAGCGTCGGTTCGCTAAGATAGCCCGTCGCGGGCAGGCCCCGATTGGATTGGTAACGGCTGATTGCGCCACGTGTGTCACGATCAAACCGGCCATCCACCCGACCGGGATTAAAGCCAAGCTGATCCAGGCGGCTTTCGATCAGGCGGGCCAAGACGGGATTGACGTTTAGCCGGCGCTCTTGCTCTTGGGCGGCATTTCCCTGCTCTTGCTGGGCCTGGCGTTGGGCCTCTTCCTCGCGTTCGCGTGCAGCACCGGTGATTTCGTCAAGTTTGGCCTGCGCCTCGCCGGCAAATATCCCCTCGGGATAACGGTTGAGATAGGCGCGATATCCGGCCTCGTCGCCACGTGCGCCGGTTTCGTCCCAATAGGCGCGATCAAGGCGCAACGCCTCTTCGCGCGCGCGCGCCTCTTCCGCTTCGATCTCGGCGCGGCGACGGCTGGCCTGAGCGTCAATGCGGTTGATCTGTTCGCGGGTCAGAAACGAGGTCTGCTCAAACCCGTTGCGCTGCTGCCAGTTACGGATCGCACCCCGGCTGCCGGGTCCAAAGATGCCGTCAACACCACGGGTGTTATATTCAAGAATTGTCAGGTTACGCTGGATGGCACGCCGTTCATTGCGCGTCAGGTTCATTGCATCTTCGGCGATCTCGGCCAGACGCACGGGATCATTTTCGATATCATCCAACCGGCGCCGGGCCTCTGCCGCATTGGGGCTGCCGGGGTAGTCAAACAGAAAGTCGCGATAGGCATCTGCGGTATCCGCACGCCGCGCGGCTGCCCAGGCCGCCGCACTTGGATCCTCGGTCGGGCGGGGCGTCGGGGCGGGGGCAGGTGTGGCGCTGTCCTCGGCCTGCAGGACAAGCCGGGCTGGCTGGTAACCGATCATGCGCATCCGCCGGTTGTCACGCACATATGCGGCAATATCCGCACCGGGGCGTGTTGCTTCCTCAAGCAGGTCGTCAACGGTGTTTGGCGTTGCAATCACAACGGACACACCCTGCGGGACCTCAAGATCACCAAGACCTGCATTCAGCAGATTGCCGATGGCATCATCATCGCCGCTGTCAACGCCAAGCACCAACAACGCCTGCCCGGGGGTCTGTGCCAGAACCTGCAAAAGACTGTCGATGGACACCGCCGTATCGCCCATCCCGAACAGGGATGGCTGGCGCGCATCGGCGGCCAACAGCCACGTACGCGCACCATCAGTATAGAACCTGCCGGACAAGGCTGCGATCAGCCTGCCCGCCTCGTCCGCACCAGCAACAAACCGGTTGATCTGCGGCAGCATCGCGCGGCCATCCGCATCAATCGCCATTTCAACATCGTAGCCCGCATCGGTCAGCGCATCATCGGCTGCGCGCAGATCATCGCCGCCGGACAGTCTGCGAAACTCTTCGTACCGTTCGACGCCCAACAACAGGGCGGCATCCTGCGCGGCCAGTGGGAAAGCGGTGGCTGCCAGTGCGGCAGCAAGGATCGTGATGCGCATGTTGCGTCTCCTTTGGTCTTCATGTCTCGTAGGTGCGGCGATCTTCGATCACCAGCCCATCACGGGGCAAGGTGCCGGGCGCATGGCAGGTCACCTCCCCCTTCAATTTCAGGACAGATTGAACGGCGCTTGCAGCGGCGTTTTGGTCCAGGTCGGCCCCTTCCAGCTGTACGATCATCTTATCTGCATCACCGTCACGATCCGCGATCACGCGCGCACGGTCGGCACCAGTTTGGGTGACAAGCGTGGCGACCTGCTCGGGCCGGACGAACATGCCCTTGATCTTGGTGGTTTGGTCGGCACGGCCCATCCATCCCTTTATCCGCATATTTGTGCGGCCACAGGGGCTGGACCCTTCCATCACTGCGCTCATATCGCCAGTTGCAAAGCGGATCAGGGGATAGTCGGGGTTCAGCGAAGTAACGACAATTTCGCCAACATCGCCCGCCGCGACCGGATCACCGGTGCCGGGCGTGACAATTTCGATGATGACCCCTTCATCAACCACCATCCCCTCGCCGGGCATGGTTTCGTAGGCCAGATGGCCCAGATCGGCGGTTGCGTAGCATTGCAGGCAGTCAATCCCGCGATCCGCATAATAACTGCGAAGCTGGGGAAACAGCGCGCCGCCCGAAACCGCCGCCTTGGTGAGGCCAAGCTTGACGCCCATCTCATCCGCTTTTTCAAGAATAACCTTCAGGTAATCCGGCGTCCCTGCATAAGCCGTCGTGCCAATATCCTTGGCGGCCTGCACCTGTAACGCGGTTTGGCCCGTGCCTGCCGGCAATACCTTTGCGCCCACGGCCCGTGCACCATTTTCGAACATGCTGCCGGCAGGGGTCAGGTGATAGCCAAAACAGTTCTGCACGATGTCCGTCTTGCCGATCCCGCATGCGTGCAGGAACCGGCCAAAGCGCCACCAGTCATGGGTCGACCCACCGGGTTCGTAGATCGGTCCGGGGGATTGGAAAACATGTGTAAAGTCGCCCATGGCCACGCCGCCAAAGGGCGGATTGGTCTGCTGCCAGTCATGCAGGGTCGACTTGCGCAGAACGGGAAATTTAGCCAGATCAGACAGGTCGGTTACGTCGCCCGCCGGAAAACACGACCCCACATGGTCCTGCACCATGGCAATCAGCACCTTTAGCCGCGCCAGGTGATCCGCAGCACGCGCATCCGCCGAGCGTGTTTCCAAGTCATCGTAATAGGCCGTCATGATGTCCCCCAGTGTCGGTTGCACCCACCATGGCGAAACCCACGCAAGAAAAATAGGTTCCGCCGCTTGTGATATTCAATAGCGGGCAGATTTGAGAATTCAGAATGTCGGAAGGGTTGCGATTTCCGGGCCGATCGGATCAATCTATGCGTGCAGCCACCAAGGAGCCGACAATATGCCAACCCTGTCCGACATCTTGACGGCCCGGTGCCGCACATTGTTGAACAAATTCCACCTTGATGATGTGCCGCCGTTGACCGCGACCGATGATCTGGAAGGCAAGCTGACCGTAACCCCCTATGGTGGTGGTACGTTGCGCGCCTTACCCGGACGGCGGGGTCCGGTGATCTGGGACCAGTCCGGCCCACACGGATCATCGCTTTGGGTTCCCAAAAGCTACGAGGCCTACAGGGCGGCCTTTTTCGATTTCATCGCGCTTGTCTATGGTCCCGATGTGGATATGGCCGGCAAGGACCTTTACGATGTCGACCACATCTTCAATCGCGCCCGTGCGCCCCAAGGCTTTTTCGTCCGGGTCGAGGCGGTTGTATCTGAAATCAACCAAAGTCATGGGCGTACTTTCGAGAAGACCAACACCAATTCGCTTGTCGAACTGGCGCGGCGGTCCAATGGCAAGGATCATCGCAAGATGACCTTTATCTCGGCGCTGAAATTGGCCAATCTGGATCCTCCGCGGAATGCAAACGATGCCGAGCAGATTGCGGCGATCACCCAATATTTCACGCAAAATGGGTGGCCACCATTTCTGATTACGCAAGCGCTTGATAACCTGATCGAAGTTGCGCAACGCCGATAAATTCCAGGTTTGTCAGGCGCGGCGATGGGGCCGGCGCACATAGATCACGCCAACCAGCGTTTCCGCCGGCGGTAGCTGCGCACATCACGAAAGCTCTTGCGCCCTTCATCCGACATGCCGAGGTAAAATTCCTTAACGTCGGGGTTCTCTCGCAGTTCGGCCGCAGGGCCTTCCATCACCACGCGTCCGCTTTCCAGAATATAACCCTGATGGGCAAAGCGCAGTGCCACGTTGGTGTTCTGTTCGGCAAGCAGAAAGGAAACGCCCTCGTTTTCATTAAGGTTCTTCACAATGGTGAAAATCTCTTCGACCAATTGCGGGGCAAGGCCCATGGATGGTTCATCCAGCAGGATCGTTTCAGGTCGGGACATCAGGGCGCGGCCGATGGCACACATCTGCTGTTCACCCCCTGACGTATAGCCCGCCTGACTTTTGCGGCGCTCCTTTAACCGGGGGAAATAGGTATAGACCATATCGAGATCGGCGCTGACCGCACCGCCCCCATCGCGACGGGTATAGGCGCCGGTCAACAGATTTTCCTCAACCGTGAGGTGTTCGAAACAATGGCGTCCTTCCATCACTTGGATCACGCCTTTCTTGACCAATGCTTCGGGCGACAGATCCTGCACGCGCTCGCCGCGATAGATGATCGACCCCTTGGTGACCTCGCCTCTTTCGGAATGCAGCAGGTTCGAGATCGCCTTGAGGGTTGTGGTCTTGCCCGCCCCATTGCCCCCCAGCAGGGCGGTAATCCCGCCCTTGGGTACATTCAGTGAAACGCCCTTCAGCACAAGGATCACGTGATTATAGATCACCTCGATATTGTTGACCTCAAGCAGGGTCTCCGTCTTCGTCTCAGCAGTATCCAACATCTACGGCTCCTATAGTTCACCCGCCTTCTGACGAAGGTCCTGGGCAGATTTCCAGTTAATCGGTGCGGTCGCGGCAAGCGTTCGACCCGCGTCAAAAAGGGCCGTCGTCACACAAGGATCAATCGTCCCACTTGCCTGGGATGCGGCACAGCCTGCGGCGGTCAGGTCGACCTCGGCAAACACGCCTTTGATCCGCCAATGCGGGCGGCCCTGCGCAAAGGCGACAGTTTCGGCAATTGAATCGCGCAGAACCTCGTCGGCCAGTATTTCAGCAGAGCGCGCGAAATACCCCGTCAGTGTATCTGGCGCGGGACTACCCGGACGGCGCAAGGCGCCATTGACGATAACCGAGGCCTCGACCCGCAAATCCCGGCCGGTATCGCGCGCAACCTGCGCCCGTGCGCTTTCAACCGCACGGAAGAACACATGATCACGCAAGCCGCCATCGGCGTAAAGCTCGCCACCAATCTGGCGCGGCGCAAACAGGCCCGGAACAGCAGCCGATGCCAGCAACACCTCTGTCAGGCAGTTGCGGCGCATGGCGGCCGATGTCGGGCTTGACGCCACATCAGTCAGATTGAATATCCGGTTTTCCGTTGTGTCCAGATTGGCAGCCGAGACCAGTAGCTGGGCGCCTTCATTCGTATGGCGCGCGGCAATCGTGTCGATCAGTTCATCCGATAATTGATTGTTGATCAGACGCTGCAATGGCGCCGTTGACGCGACAGAGGGGCGAAAAGGGATCGTGAGTGGTGGGTAGTTTCGGTAGACATCGGCCTGGGCGATCCCGCGATATGTATCCAATATCGGATCAAAGGCCGCACCGGCAAAGGCAACCGGGGCCAGCAAACCCCCTGTGCTGACCCCGGTGACAAGGTCGAAATCCGGGCGCGGTGTGACAGGGTTTTCCGACCAGCCCCGCAGGAACCCGGCCCCAAAGGCCCCATATTGGCCGCCCGACGACAATGACAAAACATGGACAGTGACCGGCCCAGCGCTGCTTTGACTGACAGCTTGCTGCATTGCTGTTGTGGCCATGTCGACGGTGGCCATCTCGGCCGCGGACTGCCCGACAAGGACCGGCGCAAACTGCTTGCTTTCATCCGTCGGGGCGACGCATTGCGCACCTGTTGGTCGGGCCACGGTACAGCCCGCTGCCAAGAGGCAGCAAAAAACCAGAGGAATGATACGGAAAATTGGCATTTGCCCAAAAGCCCTTGCGCAAATCGGCTGGTTCGGGCGGCGAAGGTGCCGCCCGAACACTGTTTTAGATCACAGGCAACCGGGTGTGATGTTGTTTTCACTGGCAAAGGCGGCTGAATCCTCGGCGATCAGCGGTTCAATCACGCTCTTGTCGGGTGCGATGAAGTCTGTCAGCGGCTCCCATACACCAGCAGAAGCGTTCCACTGTTGCACCAGACCCTGGCCGGACCCACCGTGATTTTGGCAGCTGACCGAGAACTCTGGCCCAATTCCGGCCATGCCAAGCTCGCCCATCCGCGCCTCGGTGATTTCGAGTGCGGCCATGCCGTCGCGGACCATCGCAGGGGTCACGTCAGCTTCACCATGGATTTCCTGCGCCTTGGCAATCGCTTCGGCAGCCAACATGGCGGCATACATGCCACGGACATACAGCACCGAACCAAGGTTGGACCCGTCACCAGCCGCGTTGCCGGCGTCGTGAACCATGGACTGAATTTCAGCCAGAACAGGGTAATCCACCACACGGTTCATGTTCAGCGACTTATAGCCATTGGCCGCATCACCGGCAGGGGTCACGTCATGTTCAGCACCGGCCCACCAGTTGCCGATGAAGTTTTCCATCGGGAAACCAATATTGGCGGCTTCCTGCACGGCAACCTGGTTCATCACGCCCCAGCCCCACATCAGCACATAGTCAGGGCGTTCGCGGCGGATTTGCAGCCACTGCGATTTCTGCTCCTGGCCCGGGTGATCAACGGCCAGTTGCGACAGTTCGAACCCATGCATTTCAGACAAGGCTTCAAGCGTCCGGATCGGCTCTTTGCCATAGGCAGAGTTGTGGTAGACCAGCGCGATGGTCTTGCCATCAAGCGATCCGCCATTCTCATCCAGCAGATAGTTCACCGCCACAGATGCGGCATCCCAGTAGTTCGCAGGGTAGTTGAACACCCAGTTGAACACTTCACCATTCGCAGCCGAGGTCCGGCCATAGCCCATGGTGTGGATCGGGATCTGGTCAGCGGTCGCTTTTGGGATGATCTGGTAGGTGATCCCGGTTGAAAGCGGTTGATAAATCAATGCGCCTTCGCCCTTGGTGGATTCATAGCATTCCACACCCTTTTCGGTGTTGTAGCCGGTCTCGCATTCGACAATCCGGACCGCCTCGCCGCCGATCCCGCCATCGCGGGCGTTCAGCAGGGCAAAGTAATCCTGATACCCGTCCGAGAACGGAGTGCCACCCGCCGCATAGGGGCCAGTGCGATAGCTTAGATCCGGGATGACCAGATCGGCCATCGCTGGTGCGGCCGCCACCATGGCGCCCATGGCCATTGCGGCCAGTCTCTTCATTTTCATCGGTTTTATCCTCCCATAGGTTTTTTCCGAAATGTCGCCGGGGTTTGCCCCGCCTTTGGTCTTAATAAGGGAACGGCCAGAGCCGCAGTTTTTCTTTTGCCAGTCGCCACAGCTGCGCCAGCCCATGCGGTTCCTTGATCAGGAAGAACATGATCAAACCACCAATGATGACCAGCTGCAAATGCGCCACAAGGTCCGTGGGCCAACCCAGAAGATCAACACCGATCACCTTCAGCGCAACCGGCAGCAGCACAAGGAACGCCGCACCGGCAAAACTGCCGAAGATGCTGCCAAGTCCGCCGATGATGATCATGAATAGCACAAGGAATGATTTCTGAATGCCGAATGCTTCGCCCACTTCCACAGCACCCAGATAGACCGCAAAGAACAGCGCGCCGGAGATCCCGATGAAAAAGGACGACACCGCAAAGGCCGTAAGCTTGGCCTTGAGCGGGTTCACCCCGATGATCTCGGCAGCGATATCCATATCCCGGATCGCCATCCATGATCGGCCGATGGTCCCGCGTGTCAGGTTACGGGCCAGCAGCGCGCAAGCGGTCAGAAACACCAGACAGATCATATACTGTGCCCAAGGGGCGGTATTCGGGCCGGTGACGGCGACGCCCGCAACAAAGCGTTCTGGCGCGTTGATCTGGCCAGAGGCAGAGTAGTTGTAGAACCACGATACCTTGTTAAAGAGCCAGACAAGAAAGAATTGCGCGGCCAGCGTGGCAACCGCAAGATAGAACCCCTTGATCCGCAAACTGGGCAGGCCGAAAGCAGCCCCCACTGCCGCGGTAATCCCGCCCGCAAGGACGATGTGGATGACGATTGAGACATCCGGGAAGGCTGTCATCAGCTTGTAGCAAGCATAGGCCCCTACCGCCATGAACCCACCGGTTCCAAGACTGACCTGCCCGCAATAGCCTGTCAGAATGTTCAACCCGATCGCCGCAACCGCGTAGATCAGGAAGGGCACGAAAATCGCGTTTGCCCAATAGTCATTGATCATGAATGGAATGACGAGGAATGCGATGGCCATCGTCACCCAGAACCCGACGCGATCAAACTTGATCGGAAAGGTCTGGTTGTCGGCATGGTAGGAGGTTTTGAAATCTCCGGCTTCACGGTAGAGCATTTATTCCTCTCCAAATAGTTCTTTGAGGCTGCTAAATCCGTTCAACTCAGCGACCCGAAAGAATATTTCACTGTCTTTGGTCGGCGCCGCAGATGACATAAATTCGCAACTGGGAAAGCTGTACCTGATGATGTAGCTTCTCAAGGCGACTGTGCGCTCAATAGGATCCGAAACATTTGGGTCGCTTGCGTTACCCGGTTTCGGGAAGAAATCGGCGCTAAATCTATCTCCCGCCAGCCGCGTGACCATGAACGCGTTTGTTGGCAAACCATCATCCTGCAAGTCCGGGTCACTTACTTTTTCGAACCGGGACATCATTAGAACCCCGTCTTTCTGACAGAAAGGTATTGTGCCTACCATTCCCCGCTCACCAACTTCGAGTTGGAATGCATAATTATCGCCCCTTCGTAGCAGTAATTCCTCAAATGGAATGTCCATAGTAAAGCCGTCTGCCAGTGAAAGTGTGGGCAATTGCACACAAACCAAGACCCACAAGGCGTGCCTAAACCCGTTCAATGATCTTCTCCCCGAACAAACCCTGCGGCCGGAACACCAGAAAGATCAGTGCCAGCATGTACGCGAACCAGTTCTCGGTCGCGCCCCCAAGGAACGGTGCGCCGATGGTGTATTCGAACAGCTTCTCGCCCACGCCAATGATCAGCCCCCCTGCAATCGCGCCGGGGATCGACGTAAAGCCGCCCAGCATGAGTACGGGCAGCGCCTTCAACGCAATCAGTGAAAGCGAGAACTGAACCCCCGATTTTGCGCCCCACATCACCCCGGCGACAAGCGCCACAAGACCTGCCAGCGACCAGACCAGAACCCAGATGTAGTTCAGGGAAATCCCAACACTCAATGCGGCCTGATGGTCATCCGCAACCGCACGCATCGCGCGGCCCTGCTTGGTATATTGGGCAAAGCCGATGAGACCCAGCACCAGAACAAGGGCGACAACCGTTGCAATCATATCCAGCTGGTCGATGAAGAACCCGTAGAAATCATCGCCGCCCAGGCCGGCGGTCCATTCCTCAACCACCAGCGAGCCGCCTTGCGGCAGGCCAAGGGCCAGCGTTTTGATGTCGGACCCCCACATCAGATCGCCGACGCCCTCAAGGAAATAAGCCAGACCGATTGTGGCCATGAACAGGATAATCGGCTCTTGCCCCACAAGATGCCGGAAGACAAAGTGCTGCACGGCCCAGGCAAAGAATATCATCACGACAAGGGTCAACAGGATGGCCAAAAGCGCCGGGACCTCCCACCCGAAATGGTGAATTTCCGTCCCTAAAATCGCGTTGATCAGGTGGCTGAAAGGAACCTGCCCTTCCATGATGCCAACAAGGGTCAGCGCGGCAAACAATGCCATGACCCCTTGCGCATAGTTAAAGATGCCGGAGGCCTTGAAAATCAGCACAAAGCCCAGCGCCACAAGGGCATAGAGCACGCCTGCCATCAGGCCGTTGATCACAACTTCAATGCCATAAAGGAAATCAGCAGACATCATATGCCTCCGTTGCTGGGGCGTTGCCCATGGCTGGTTTTGCGTTTGGTCTAGTCATGCGCCACCCCCAGATAGGCGTCGATCACCTGTTCGTTGTTGCGCACTTCATCGGGGGTGCCATCGCCAATCTTGCGCCCGTAATCCATCACGACGACCCGGTCAGACAGGTCCATCACGACGCCCATATCGTGCTCGATCAAGGCAATCGTGGTGCCAAATTCATCATTCACATCGAGAATAAATCGGCTCATGTCTTCTTTTTCCTCGACATTCATGCCGGCCATCGGTTCGTCCAGCAAAAGCAGCTTTGGTTCTGCAGCCAGGGCGCGGGCCAGCTCCACCCGTTTTTTCAGACCATAGGGCAGCCGTCCGACCGGCGTCTTCCGGATCGCCTGAATTTCGAGGAAATCAATGATGTTCTCGACAAATTCGCGGTTCTGCACCTCTTCACGTTCCGCCTTGCCCATCCAGAGCGCCTGGCTGAACATCCCGGTTTTCATATGCGTCAGCCGGCCGGTCATGACATTGTCCAGCACGGACATGCCTTCAAACAGGGCGATGTTCTGAAACGTCCGGGCAATGCCGAGGCGGGCGACCTGATAGGGCTTCATCGGCGGACGCTTGGCCCCGCGAAACCAGACCTCGCCTTCTTGCGGGTTATAGAAACCCGAGATCACGTTCAGCATTGACGATTTGCCAGCACCATTGGGGCCGATGATCGCCCTGATCTCACCCTCGCGGATGTCAAAAGAGATATCCTTGATGGCCTCGACGCCGCCAAAGCGCAGCGTGATATTGCGCATATCCATCAGAACATCGCCAATGGTACGCCCATCCGGCGTGACAAAGGGCGCTTGTGCATTCATGGGGTCACCTGCTGTGTATTTGCCAGAAGATCGCGCAATTTCAGACCCAGCAACAAGCCCGGCAAACTTGCCAGACAGCTTGCAAGGCCGGCGCGAAACCCACGCCCGATCAACTCGCCGATGCCAATCAGGCTGACATGCCTGATTGGCTTGGTTTCATCTGTGCGGTACGCGTCGTGAAACGCCACTGCACCTATCGCGATAATCAACCATACGTCTGTCTGCGGATCCGAGCCAAAGGCGCTTGCAACACAGACCGTACCGGCCACCAGCGCCAGAACGGTCCAGGCCATGGGCGACGGAAGCAGCCGTTTGAGTGCCCAATCGCGGCGCGAGGTTGAGGACGGGCCCGAGCGCGTGGGAGGTCGCGTATGCCCGGGTGGCGTTATGCGATCATCTTGCGTCATTCGGCGGCCACGCGCTGTTGCGCGACAACCGCATCACGCAGGTCAAGTGTCGCAGTAATCTTGCCCTTGCGCCCGTCCTCATAGGTAACTTCCGTCTCGGTGTAGACCTCGCCGCGCCCGTCATAGAGGGCATCAATCAGATCGCCGAATTTATCGGCAATCACGGCACGCCGTACTTTGCGCGTCCGGGTCATTTCGCCATCGTCGGCGTCGAGTTCTTTGTGAAGAACAAGGAAACGGTGAATTTGGCAGCCTGCCAGCATTGGATCCTGTGCAACAGACGCGTTGACGTCCGCCACATGGCCCTGGATCGTGTCGAGGACCTGCGGGTGTTGTGACAGTTCCTGATAGCTGGAGTAGGCGATATTGTTGCGTTCGGCCCAGTTGCCGACCGCCGTCAGATCAATATTGATGAAAGCCGTGCAAAAATCCCGTCCGGCGCCGAAAACGACGGCCTCCAATATGTTGGGAAAGAACTTAAGCTTGTTTTCGACGTATTTCGGGGCAAACAGCGCACCATCGGCCATTTTGCCCACGTCCTTGGCACGGTCGATAATCCGCAAGTGTCCGCTGCTTTCCTCGATAAAGCCTGCGTCACCTGTCGCGACCCAGCCTTCTTCATCCTTGGTTGACGCGGTGCTTTCGGCATTCTTGTAATATTCGACAAAGACACCCGGCGACCGATAGAAAACTTCACCACTCTCCGCGATCTTCAGTTCAACACCGGGGCTTGGAACACCAACCGTATCTGACCGAACTTCGCCATCTGGCTGTTGGGTGATGAAAACAGTGGCCTCGGTTTGGCCGTAAAGCTGTTTGAGGTTGATGCCCAGCGCGCGATAGAAATCAAAGATTTCGGGGCCAATCGCCTCGCCCGCGGTATAGCCAACGCGGACACGGCTTAGGCCCAGCGTGTTTTTCAGTGGGCCGATGATCAACAAGTCCGCCAGACGATAGCGCAACTTGTCCAGTGTGCTGACAGGTTCCTTGTCAAGCAATGCAGGTCCGATGCGGCGGCCGACAGCCATATAGCGATCAAACAGCCATTTCTTGAAGCGACCGGCATCTTCCATGCGGATCATGACGTTGGTGAGTTGTGTTTCAAAGACGCGCGGTGGTGCGAAGAAATAGGTCGGGCCGATCTCGCGCAGGTCAGTCTGCATGGTCTCGGCGCTTTCGGGGCAATTGACGCAGAAACCTGTCCACATCGCCTGCCCGATCGAAAAGATGAAATCACCGACCCAGGCCATCGGCAGATAGGCCAGAACCTCGTCCCCGGGCTGCAGGCTATCGAATTCGGCAGAGTTCTTGGAGGTCTCGATCACATTCCGGTTGGACAGCACGACGCCCTTGGGGCGACCGGTTGTGCCTGATGTGTACAACATCACACAGGTATCGTCGTAACCGCGGGCATCGCTGCGCCGCGTCACCTCGTCCATGTGGTTTGATTTGCGGCCCGCCTCTTGCAAGGCGGCATAGCTTGTCATCGCGGCATGGTCGTATTTACGCAAACCGCGCCCATCGAGATAGACGACATGTTCCAGTGCGGTCAGCGTTTCGCGAACATCGGCGATCTTGTCCACCTGTTCCTGATCGCCGACAACGGCGAAACGGGCGCCGCAATGATCCAGGGCATAGGCAATCTCTTCTGCCGCAGCATCAGCATAAAGGGGGACGGGAACGCAGCCTATCCGCTGGGCGGCAACCATTGCCCAATACAAGGCAGGCCGATTGCGCCCGGCGATGGCGATGTGATCGCCGATTTCGGCACCAAGGGACAGAAAACCGCAGGCCAATGCGTCGATTTCAGTAGCAGCTTCGGACCATGTCCAGCTTTGCCAGATCCCGAATTCCTTTTCGCGATAGGCAGGCTTGTTGCCATGCGCAGCAACATTCCGAGCAAGAAGCGCAGGAATAGATGCAAGTCCCCGCGTTGCGGCTTCGGGCATTGGTTTATCCTCCCTTGCTGAACGTTGTCAGCGCGATCTGTGCAGGCGAGTCGCCTCCTCGCGATCCCTGCTTGTCGTATATTGTGGTGTAGAGGCGTCGCAGGTCAATCTTTTTTTGAACAAGCGTTCAATTAACTGCCGAAGCCGCGTTCTTTGCGGGAAATTTGCAGGTCAAATGTCGAAAACAGGCCAAACGTGCATTTCGACACAGACCGCAGGACAGCTCGCGATTACACAAGAACAAATTGTTAACGAAACGAGCCCAAAAGTCACATATTGGGATTATTGGTGCCGCAAAATACCGTCACGGTTGCGACAACCACCTTAAATGTGGCATTATTTTGTCATCGTAAGGGTGGTATTTTTGGCCCTTAAGTATTGGATTGGTAAAATGTTCTACAAATATTGTGCAATTTCTTTGCTTGCGTTGAGCGTCTCTGCCTGCGCGACAACCACCGAAACAATAACAACACAGACGGCCCAATCAGCCTTCCGAACGCCTGTTGACGGCAAAACGGATGCCGGATTTGTCGTTGGCCCGCTGACGCGCAGCTTTTCCAACCACAACGCCGAAGGTGACGGATACGCCAACACAATTGGCCCGCTGATCGAAGGCGGCTTTGGTGCGGCGGCCGGTATCCTGCCCACAACCACCGTTCTGGCACAGCCCGATTCGGGGTCAATCAGCTATGATGCCAATTTCATTGTGCGCGCACTTGTCGGCATCGGTGAGACGGATGGGCAGGTGCATGCGTTCAGCGTCGGCCAGAACGGGCAGATTGAACTGACCGCCGATTTCGGCGCCAACACGCTCACGGGCAGCGCTGACCAATTCTCGGTCGACGGGGTGCTGGATGAAAACGGCACTGGTATGTCCGGCACAGTCCGATGGACTGACCAGACTGGCGCGCTGATCGGTCAGGTTGGCAGTGACGAGGTCATCGGGGCCTTCCAGGGGCATAGTGACACCACCGTCTTTACGGGTGGGTTCATCGGTACAGCGCAACCAACGCCATAACTAGCCCCCGGCGCTATTCGGCGGCGACTGGCGTGTCGATCTTTTCGACACGCACAGCTGCAAACTTGAACTCGGGTATCTTGCCATAAGGATCAATAGCCGGGTTCGTCAGAACATTGGCTGCAGCCTCTACATAGGCAAATGGAACAAATACCATATCGGGCGCCACAGCCCGGTCAGCCCGTGCCATGATGTCGATACTGCCGCGGCGGGTTGATAGCCGAACCATGCCCCCCGGTGCGACGCCCAATTGGCGCAACGTGGATGGATGAAGCGAGCAATTGGCCTCTGGCTCCACCGCGTCAAGCACCTTGGACCGGCGGGTCATGGACCCAGTGTGCCAATGTTCCAACTGACGCCCAGTGGTCATGATCATCGGGTAATCTGCATCCGGCGTCTCATCAGGCGCGATGACATTCGCGGGGGTAAAGCGGGCACGGCCATTCTGGCGCGGGAACCCATCACCAAACACAATTGGCTGGCCCGGATCCTCGGGCGAGAGCGAGGGATAGGTCACCGCATTCTGGCTTTCCAGCCGATCCCAGGTGATGTTGCTCAGCGATTTCATCGACCGTCCCATCTCGGCAAACACCTCTGATGGATGGGTGTATGTCCAGCCAAGGTTCAGGCGTTTGGCCAGTTCGACGGTGATCCACCAATCTTCCTTTGCATCCCCCGGGGGTGACACGGCCGGGCGGCCCATCTGCACCTGACGGTTGGTATTTGTCACTGTTCCGGTCTTTTCAGCAAAGGCCGAGGCCGGCAGGATCACGTCTGCATAATTGGCGGTTTCGGTAATAAAGATGTCCTGCACAACCAAATGGGTCAGCTTTGCCAATGCCTCGCGGGCGTGTTCCACATCAGGGTCCGACATGGCCGGGTTTTCGCCCAGAATATACATGCCATGAATGTCGCCATCATGCACGGCATCCAGGATCTCGGTCACGGTCAGCCCCTTGTTGGGGTCAATCTGACCTTCCTGCCAAATCTCCTCGAACGCAGAGCGGACGCCATCGTCGCCCACAGGCTGATAATCCGGCAGGAACATCGGGATCAGGCCCGCATCCGACGCACCCTGGACATTGTTTTGCCCCCGCAGCGGATGCAAGCCCGCGCCTGGACGCCCAATCTGACCGGTCATCAGGGCCAGGCTGATCAGGCAGCGGGAATTGTCTGTCCCGTGAATATGCTGCGAAACGCCCATTCCCCAAAAGATCATCGCTGATTTCGCACCCGCAAATGTCCGTGCCACGTCGCGCAACGTGTCAGCAGGAATGCCGCAGATGCCTTCCATTTTTTCGGGGGCGAAATCAGCAAGATGCGCCTTCTCTGCCTCCCAATTCTCGGTATAGGCCGCGATATACTGCTGGTCGTAAAGTTCTTCTTCGACAATCACATGCATGATCGCATTCAGCATCGACACATCGGCACCCGGACGGAACTGCAACATATGTGAGGCGAACCGTTTCAAGGCTTGGCCACGCGGGTCCATCACGATCAATTTGCCACCACGTTTGGTGAACTGCTTGAAATAGGTGGCGGCAACGGGGTGGTTTTCAATTGGGTTCGCGCCAATCACGATGGCCACATCAGCGTTTTCAATTTCGTTGAACGTCGCCGTAACAGCGCCAGAGCCCACATTCTCGATCAAGGCCGACACGGACGAGGCATGACACAGGCGGGTGCAGTGATCCACGTTGTTGTGGCCAAAGCCTTGGCGGATCAGCTTTTGAAACAGATACGCTTCTTCATTGGTGCATTTTGCAGACCCAAAACCGGCGACCCCCTTGCCGCCGATGCGGGCCAGCCCATTTGCTGCGACATCAAGGGCCTCGTCCCAGGTGGCCGCGCGAAAATGGGTTTCCCAATGCGCGGGATCAACATTCAACCCCTTGGCCGGAGCATCATCGCGGCGGATCAGCGGGGCGGTCAGACGATGTTCGTGATGGATGTAGTCAAAGCCAAAGCGGCCCTTCACACATAACCGTCCCTCATTGGCCGGGCCGTTGATGCCTTCGACGAATTTGACCTTGTCGTCCTTGATCTTCAACGAGACCTGACAACCTACACCACAGAATGGGCAAACGCTTTCAACTTCCTTATCGTAATCTTGGGTGTCGCCGTGCTGGTTTTCATCGGTCACCGTTGCGGGAAGCAGCGCACCGGTCGGGCAGGCCTGCACGCATTCGCCGCAGGCCACGCAGGATGACGCGCCCATCGGATCATCCATGTCGAAAACGGGATATGCATTGTGACCGCGCCCCGCCATGCCGATCACATCATTGACCTGCACCTCGCGACATGCGCGTACGCAAAGGCCGCATTGGATACAGGCATCAAGGTTGACGGACATCGCCACATGGCTGTCATCAAGCAATGGAATGTGGTCACCTGCCATCGCGGGAAATCGGCTGTCGGTCACATCCTGGCCCGCGGCCATATCCCACAGATGAGATGATTTGTCGTGGGCCACGGCCTGTTCCGGCTGATCCGCAACAAGCAATTCCATCACCATTTTCCGGGCCTGCACCTCGCGCGGCTGGTCCGTGGTCACGACCATCCCGTCAATCGGTTCACGGATGCAGGACGCTGCGAGCGTACGTTCCCCCTCGATCGCCACCATGCAGGCGCGGCAGTTGCCGTCAGAGCGATAGCCGGGTTGCGGCTTGTGGCACAGATGCGGGATCACAAGGCCACGCCCGTGCGCGACCTCCCAAATGGTCTCGCCAGGGGCGGCGGTCACTGTCTTGCCGTCAAGGGTAAATGTGATCTGGTCCGACATTCGCATTCTCCGCGCAATACTTGGGCAATTTAGATCAGTTTCGGCGTGCTGTTGAAAGGTCCTGGGCGACCCGAACGCATGCATTTGCGCCAGCCGGCATTTCCAATGACGGACCCACGGTTCCGATACGGAACCTTTTGGTGCGAGCGAAATCCTGTGTTTGGTGCCAGCATAATGTCCGACACGCGGTGCTGTGGCACGAACTTGCACCGGTGGGCGCTTTGCCGCGACCCCGTCGAATAGCCGGATGTCTCGGCAAGCCCTCGCTCCCATCAGACTGCGTGAGGCGGCTTGCCAAGGCCGATATGGGTTGGGGTTCATCCGCATCACGACCAATAGACCGATGAGGGCAATCTGACCAATTAACACAATGCCCTGGGCACAAAGGGAGTTTTACCCGGTCCGCGTCACGCGCTGAAGAGGGAATTTGCAGATGTGCATCCGCGTCTGCGCGTCAACCTGTTCGCGTATATTTTGGCTGGGCCAGTCACACGATCCCGGGTGAAGGGGTTGAGACGAACAGCGTTTGGCCGCCGCTTTACACCGGATAACTAAGGGGAGGTGAGGCCATCACGTGAAAAGCTGCCAGAACGCACGCGGCTTTGTGCAATTGATCAAAAAAAAACGCGCATGGCAGACGATATCAGCCTGCCATGCGCATGTGTTGTCTGTTGTGGGGCGCGCCATAACCCGGCCCCACATCAATCATATTCAGTCAGCGGTCAGCAGCGGCGGCTTATCACCTTTGTCGGTGATCTTTCCTTGCTCCGGCGCTTCATACTTCAGCTGCAATTCGCCGCCCTTGACGCCAACCTTGACAATGCCGCCTTTCATAAGCTTGCCGAACAGCAACTCCTCTGCGAGCGGCTTTTTGATGTTTTCCTGAATGACCCGCCCAAGCGGACGGGCACCCATTTTCTCATCATAGCCCTTATCGGCGAGCCATTCGGCGGCAGCCTTCGTCAGTTCAATGTGAACATTGCGGTCGATCAATTGTGCCTCAAGCTGCAGAACAAATTTTTCGACAACCTGCATGATGACCGGTTTTGGCAGCGCGCCAAAGCTGATCACGGCATCCAGACGATTGCGGAACTCGGGCGTGAAAGTACGTTCGATAGCGGCAGTATCCTCGCCCTCGCGGCGATCACGACCAAAGCCCATGGCATTCTTGGACATTTCCGCAGCACCCGCATTCGACGTCATGATGACAATGACATTCCGGAAATCGGTTGTGCGACCGTTATGGTCCGTCAGTTTCCCGTGATCCATCACCTGCAACAGAATGTTGTAAACGTCCGGATGGGCCTTTTCCATCTCGTCCAGCAGCAGCACACAATGCGGGTTTTGATCAACCCCGTCGGTCAGCATGCCCCCCTGGTCAAAACCGACATATCCCGGTGGCGCGCCGATCAAACGGCTGACAGCGTGCTTTTCCATGTACTCCGACATGTCAAAACGCAGCAGTTCAACACCCAACGTGTCGGCCAGTTGTTTGGCAACTTCGGTCTTACCAACACCGGTTGGACCCGCGAACAGATAATTGCCGATTGGCTTTTCAGGTTCGCGCAGGCCGGCCCGCGCCAGTTTGATCGCAGATGACAGCGCCTCAATGGCCGTATCCTGACCAAACACAACACGCTTGAGCGTTTTCTCGAGATCCTTCAGCACCTCTGCATCATCCTTGGAGACATTCTTGGGCGGAATGCGCGCAATCTTGGCGACGACATTCTCAATCTCCTTGGTGCCGATTGTCTTGCGACGTTTGGATTCGGCAACCAGATGTTGCGCTGCCCCAGCCTCGTCGATGACGTCGATGGCTTTGTCCGGCAATTTCCGATCATTGATATAGCGCGCCGACAATTCGACCGCGGTCTTGATCGCATCGGCGGTATATTTGATGCTGTGATGCTCTTCAAAATAGGGTTTCAGACCCTGCAGGATCTTGATGCTGTCTGGCACCGATGGTTCTGTCACGTCGATTTTCTGGAACCGGCGGGACAACGCGCGGTCCTTCTCGAAATGTTGACGGAACTCCTTGTAAGTCGTCGACCCCATGCAGCGTAGCTTGCCGCCCTGCAGCGCAGGTTTCAGCAGGTTGGAGGCATCCATCGCCCCGCCAGATGTGGCACCCGCACCGATCACGGTGTGAATCTCATCAATGAACAGCACCGCATCGGGGTGGTCTTCCATCTCGGTCATGACGGCCTTGAGGCGTTCCTCAAAATCGCCGCGATACCGTGTCCCGGCGAGCAAGGCGCCCATATCCAGAGAATAGATCGTCGCTTTCGACAACACCTCTGGGGTTTCGCCATTGACGATCTTAAAGGCCAGCCCTTCGGCAATTGCCGTTTTGCCAACACCCGGATCACCCACAAGAAGCGGGTTGTTCTTGCGTCGGCGGCACAGAACCTGAATGCAGCGTTCGACCTCATGCGCCCGCCCGATCAGCGGATCCACATCGCCTTTGGTGGCCTTTGCGTTCAGGTCTACGCAATATTTGGCAAGCGCACTTTCCTTTTCGTCACTTTCACCGCTGTTGATTGTCTCTGTCTCTTCGGTGGACCCGGTCACGGGCCGCTGTTCGCCAAAGGCAGGATCCTTTGCAACGCCATGGGCGATGAAGTTGACCGCGTCATAACGGGTCATGTCCTGTTCCTGCAGGAAGTAGGCCGCATTGCTTTCACGTTCCGCAAAGATCGCGACAAGCACGTTGGCGCCGGTCACCTCGGATCGGCCGGATGACTGCACATGAATTGCGGCACGCTGAATAACCCGCTGGAACGCGGCCGTTGGCACGGCCTCGGACCCTTCAACATCGGTGATCAAGGTCGAAAGATCATCTTCGATGAACTCTTCCAGATCCTTGCGCAGATCATCAAGGTTCACCGAACAGGCGCGCATCACGCGGGCGGCGTCAGGTTCATCAATCAATGCCAGAAGGAGATGCTCCAATGTGGCGAGTTCGTGCTTGCGTGCATTCGCAAGGGCCAGTGCCCCGTGAATGGACTGCTCCAACGTTGTCGAAAATGATGGCACGATCTGTGCTCCTTCATATCGGGGGCAGGATTGGTTCCGGCCAACCCTACCGTGGCCTCTTATCCTTAAGGTTTGGTTTTATCCCGGAACCTTCAAGGACTTTTTTTGATTTCAGGGTCACAAAAGTGTCGCGTGATCGCGCAAAGACCCAAATTTCATCAGCTTTCGTGAATATTTCACATATTCGTGGTCAAAATTTGTCCTTCCGGGCTCTGATCTGCGCAAACACCTCGACATCGGTGGCATCTGCCAGCCCCAACACGGCCTTGAACGCCGGATCATCGGCACGCAAAAACGGGTTTGTTCTGATTTCGTCATCCAGTGCCGACGGCACGGTGGGCCGTCCTGCCGCCCGCGCGGCCTTCACACCCTCTAGTCGAGAGATAAGCGCGGTATTTTCCGGGTCAAGGGACAGCGCGAAACGTCCGTTGGTTTCGGTGTATTCGTGACCTGAACAAATGATGGTGTCTTCCGGCAGGTTGCGCAGCTTTTGCAGGCTTTCCCACATTTGCGCAGGTGTCCCTTCAAACAAGCGCCCGCAGCCAAGCGCCATCAGACTATCGGCGGTAAAGGCCAGCTCTGGCTCGGGCATATGGTACGCGATATGGCCGATTGTGTGGCCGGGTACGTCCAGCACATGTACATCAACGCCGCAAACGGTGATGACATCGCCGTCGCCGACTTCCAGATCAAGATCGGGCAGCCGATGTTTGTCGGATCCGGCCCCGACAACGCGCACGCCGTCGCGCAGGGCCTCCACCGCATCAATATGATCGGAATGATGATGGGTGATCAGAATATCTGTCAGGGTCCAGCCCTTGGCCCTCAACGCATCCTGAACAGGCCCTGCCGCGGGGGCATCAACCAGGGCGGTCTCACCACTGTCCCGGTTGTGGACCAGGTAGGTATAATTGTCTGACAGACACGGGACAACCACCAGATCAATCGGAGCGAATTCGTTTGTCATGGCAATATACCCTTCAGTTGATATGTTAAGCGGCAAGCTTTGCCGAACGGGGACCAAACCGCAATGCATCTCGACGTGCTGGATCTGCGAAAGTTCTACTACCGCAGCGCGCTTGGCCGGGCGGCGCAGAAAGTCATCCGTGATGAGTTGACCACGCTTTGGCCCGAGGCGAAAGGCCAGATGGTTGTGGGCTTTGGATTTGCGGTCCCGCTGCTGCGGCCTTACCTGAAAGATGCGCGGCGGGTGATTGGTCTGATGCCGGGGCCTCAAGGGGTGATGCCATGGCCCCCCGAGGGGGCCAATCACAGCGTGCTTTGCGAAGACACATTATGGCCGCTTGAAACCGGCCATGTCGACAAACTGATTCTGCTGCATGGGTTGGAAACGACAGAGCATCCCTCTGCCTTGCTGGATGAGGCATGGCGGGTTCTTGGCCCGGGCGGGCGGGCCGTGTTTATCGTTCCGAACAGGGCAGGCCTGTGGTCGCGATCCGACGCGACGCCGTTTGGCTATGGCAGGCCCTATTCGCTGGGGCAGCTAGAGGCACAACTCCGCAAGCATCAATTTGTGACGGAACGCACCCTGTCGACACTGTATCAGCCCCCATCCACCAACCGGATATGGCGCAGATCGGCCAGTCTTCTTGAAAAGATTGGTCATAGCATGCCGGTTATTGTGGCTGGCGGGGTATTGATGGTTGAGGTCAGCAAGCAGATGGCCGCCCCGACCCGTCCCGGTCTGGGAGAAGCGGTCAAGCGCCCGCTGAGAGCGCTTGAAGAAATCACCAAACCAAAACCGAAACCGGAAACCGCCTGATCCGGCCTTACTGTTCTGCAGCCAGAACCAACACCCAACGTGTGCTTGATCCGCTGCCGGCACGTGCCAGGCCGAAATCTTCGAAATTGGGGTTCACATTGTTGCGCTGGTGGCCGGGGGAATTGACCCAGCCCTGCAGCACGGCGGCTTCGGACTGATAGCCCTGCGCAATATTTTCACCATATGTGCGCCAGCGATACCCTGCTGCCGTGATCCGATCGCCGGGGGAGGATCCGTTGAGACCGGTATGGCTAAAGTAATTCTGCGCCAGCATGTCATTGGCGTGGTTTTGCGCCGCGTTGCCCAAGCGGGCATCAAACGTCACAGGTGCCGCCCCATTCGCAAGGCGTACGTCGTTCAGCATGCCCGCAAATGTGGTGGGCGCGGGCGCGCTGGGTGATGAAGACGGGCGCGCCGCCGGGGCGGATGCGGTGGTCGGCGACGTCGACGCCGCGACCGAGGGCGCGGTTAGCGTCGAGACAGAGGTATTTCCCCCGCCAGAGCCACCACAGGCAGCCAGTGCTACAAGCCCAACAATTGCGTAAATAATCTTCATGTCCCGATCTCCTGTCGTCCCCCAGCAATGGTCCTAACCGGGAAATGTGGCGGGTCGTAGGCAAGAATTGGGTGGGTGCGGGCAAGCAGCGAGATCACGCCGATCTGTCAAAATCCGACAAGCAGGCTGTCGCCACAACGGGGCCACACAGCTATGCCAACATGGGGCAGGCAAGGTAACAGATCGACATGCATGTACTGACAAGAACCGTTTGGGCGAGCATCCTGCTGGTGGCGTCAACAATCGGGCTGGCTGCCCAAGATGATGCGGAGGATCCGATCACAACCGCCTTGTCGGCGGGCGATCCGGGCAGGGCATTGGCGCTTGCCGATCAACGGCTGGCCGATGATCCCGATGATTTCGAGGCGTTGTTTCTAAAGTCCTTGGCGCTTTCCGATTTGAACCAGCCCGACGCGGCCGCGCAGGCCGCAATGCGGGCCTATGCCGCAGCGCGCAACGATGCGGAACAGTTTCAGGCAGCACGGCTTGTGGGCGGCGCCCTCTTCAGCGCAGAAGCGTATGGGCGCGCAGGCTGGTGGCTGCGCAGGGCGGCCAATCATACCCAGACGGAGGATGAACAAACCACCTTGCGCGCAGAATTTGGCCGGGTTCAGGCGGCAAATCCATTTTCCGCGCAACTTAGCTTTTCCCTAGCTCCGTCAAGCAACATCAATGGCGGCGCGGCGGATGCCTCTTTCATTCTGGGAGACTTCGAACTGCTTTTGCCCCCCGACCGCCTGGCATTGTCCGGGATTGAGTATGCCGGCGATGCGCAGCTTTCCTATCGGATCAGCCAGGGCGCGCGCTACCAGACCAGCATTGAGGCATACGCCTACGGACGGACCTACAGCCTGTCCGCCGACGCGCGCGAACAGGTGCCTGATCTGTCAGGCAGCGACTTTTCCCTCGGGCTGGCCGAGGTTGCGCTAAGCCATCGACAGTTCCTGTTCGCGGGGGCCGGGCCAACCAGCATTTCTGTCCATGAGGGCAAGGTGCGCTATGCAGGGGCGCCGCTATGGGATTACCGCAAGATATCGCTTGGTCAAACGCTGCTTGTCGGGACATCGGGGCAATTCAATCTGCTTGTGTCCGCGCAGGATCAGACCGCGCGGGACGGGCTGCAATCGGACACAATCGTCTATGACACAGCGCTTAGCTACGGGCATACATTCGGCAACCGGGATTATATCGAAGCATCCCTGTCACGCCGACTAAACGCGGCAGAAGAAGAAGACGACACGTTCACGGATTATCGATTCAATCTGTATTACAGCCCTGCCGAACCGGTACTTGGTACCAAATGGACCTTTTCAGCGGGGCTTGGTCATGTGAATTACGACTCGTTTGACATTTCGTTCGATGGCCGGCGGGATGATATTGTAACCGTCGGCGGCACAGCCACTTTCGAAAACCTGTCCTATTTCGGTTTCTCACCCAGCATCAGCGTTTCCGCAACGCAAACCACATCCAACGTGTCGCAGTTTTCGACAACCCAGGTGCAGGGACGGTTCGGGATCCAATCCAGCTTCTAACGCGCTTGCGATGTGCGCAAATGGCGCTAAACACGGCGGGTGGATCAGGCATTCGAAATATTTCTGACGGGAACGCCGGGGCTTGAAAAAGCACTTCAGGCCGAGGCGCTAGAGCGGGGGTTTACGGGTGCCGCCGTGACCCCGGGTGGTGTGACCTTCACCGGAACATGGGACGACGTGTGGCGTGCCAATCTGGTGATGCGGGGGGCCACGCGGGTGCTGGCCAGAATTGGCAGCTTCATGGCCTTCCACTTGGCTCAGCTGGACAAACGCGCGCGCAAATTCCCTTGGAAGGATGTGTTACAGCCCGATATCCCGCTGCGGGTCGAGGTCGCGACCTCACGAAAATCCAAGATCTATCACGCCGGGGCTGCAACACAGCGGATCGAAACCGCGTTAAAGGCCAATGGATACACGATCGACGCTGATGCACCGGTCGTGATCAAGGCGCGGATTGATGACAATCGGGTCACGATCAGCCTCGATACATCCGGCGAAAGCCTGCACAAACGGGGTCACAAACAGGCGGTCGGCAAGGCGCCCATGCGTGAGACGCTGGCAAGCCTGCTGTTGCGCGAATGCGCGTATCGGGGTGATGAACCGGTCCTGGACCCGATGTGCGGGTCAGGCACGTTTGTCATCGAAGCGGCCGAGATTGCCATGGGGCTTTATCCGGGCCGGCAGCGCCATTTCGCCTTTGAGCATTTTGCCAATTTCGACGAAAGCCGCTGGAACGCGCTGCGGCAAACAGGCCCGCACAGGACACCGGCGACGCAGTTTCACGGCAGCGACCGGGACGCCGGCGCAATCCGGATGAGCATTGCGAACGCAGAGCGCGCGGGTGTCAGCGATCTGACAGCGTTCACCAATCTGGCGGCGAATGACCTGCAACGGCCCGATGGCCCGCCAGGCCTGATCATCTGCAACCCGCCTTACGGCGGACGGATCGGCAACCAAAAGATGCTGTTTGGCGTCTATGCAGGCCTCGGCGCCCGCCTTATGTCGGCGTTTCAAGGCTGGCGAGTGGGAATGGTCACAAGCGATGCTGGGTTGGCCAAGGCGACCGGCCTGCCATTCGGCCCAAAAGGGGCGGCCATCCCGCATGGCGGTCTGAAGGTGTGGTTGTTTCAGACGGGACCGCTGCCATAGGACTTGCTGACGATATTGGCTACTATGGTCACGCTGAATGTCTTCCTGACCAGCCGTACCTTTGAGCCGCTGGTTAATGTGTGACGTCAAACACTATTCAATTGGTACCCTTTGTCATCAAGACGGCAACACCATGCCATGTCGCCGGCTTCATGCCATCGCAACCTTTCGCCGAACCAGTCACGCAACCGGGTTGCGTTAGAAGACAGGGTTAAGCTACTACAAGCCGCCATGATTGCTTTTGAGCACGCCACATATGCCGACGTTAAGGTGGTAGAATAGGTCAGATAGGAAACCAGGATTCAATGGTTGATGCAGTTATCGCGTGGGTTGATGGTTCAGACCCTGAGCATATTCGGAAGCGGGAAAAGTACAAAAGCACTCAGCATACGCAACGTACAGACGCATACGCGGCGACGCGCTTTTCAAATAATGGCGAATTGCGCTACTGTATCAACCTCATTCGAAAAAACGCGCCTTGGATCCGTGAGATTTTCCTCATAACCGATTCACAGTGCCCAGATTGGCTGGATGCAGCACGACGGACCGAGCTTGGGGTTACAATTGTTGACCACAAAGTCATATTTCGCGGGCACGAGGAGGTGCTGCCGACCTTCAACAGCCTCGCCCTGGAAACCGTTTTACATCGGATACCCGGACTGGGCGAAAAGTTCATATACTTTAATGATGACTTCTTCATCGTTAAGCCGGTTTTGCAGAAAGATTATTTCGATGGATCAATTCCATTGATACGGGGATTCTATTATTCCAATAATAAATTCTTTCGTGAATTGAATCGCCTTTTCGGCCCGAAGAAGTTCAAAATGAGAGGCATGGTCGGGACACGCTTCAGGCAGGAGGACGGGGTTCCGCTGCCTCATAAAGTGAAAATATGCCATACGCCGCATCCAATCATCAAACAGGATTACGCAAATCTGATGGAAGATTGCGACCGGGTCGCACGAAACACGAAATATAGGTTTAGAGACGCGGCGCAGTTTGGCCCTGTTCCATTTTATGTGAGTACTGCATTCAGTGCTGGAAGAGCAAAAATCGTGCGACGTGACGACCTGTATTTGGATCCGGCGGACCGTGAAGACATTGATCAATCAGACATCAGGGCCCAGCTAAGTAAGAAACGCATCAGACATATGTGCGTGCAAAGCCTCGAAGAGTTTGCCGATGGGTCGCGGGCTGGTATCTATGACATCCTAGATGAGCTTGTTGCGAGTGACGTAACCCCCTGAAACCACCCAGGCGGCTAAGCTGTCTCGCCGGTCGATAAAGGGACACGAAAGTCTGGGCGAACCCTATCAGGGGTGCCACGATCCAGCCACGCAGAACGCGTGTCGTGCGTGGTGTTGCGGCAGTTCGCGGACTTGCTGATAACAGCAAACGGCTTCGGGCAAGGGGGCCGCATCGGTCCCCCCGCCAATGGCTCGATCACTCGCCGGATGCGGCGTTCACAACTGCGCCGGTTCCCCGCACGACCAGCTTGCCTGCGCCCACGGTCCCTTTGACGGCGGTCCGGCCCACGAACAACGCGCTATCGACGCTCCGGTCGACGACTTTCTCTGCAGAGCAGGCGGACAGAAAGACAAGACCGGTCAGGATCATGATTGTGCGCATAACATTCTTTTTCATTGTCATTTCCTTTCAGTTCAGACGCGCATCGGCGGTGTGCCGTCGCTTGAACCGATAGATAGCGACTAGCGATCCACATGAAAAACGAATAAGAAATATATATAAACTGAGTTTCTCATATGGATAACCCCGATGGACATTACATTGCTGAAAACCTTTCTGGAGGTCGCCGCAACCGGATCGTTTGTGTCAGCGTCAGAACGGCTCTACGTCACCCAATCGGCAGTATCCCTGCGCATTCAGCGGCTGGAAGATACGCTGGGAAAGCCAATGTTCACCCGGTCCAAGGCAGGTGCAGAACTGACGAATGCGGGTCGCGAATTTGAACGCTACGCGCTGTCGATCATTCGCGTCTGGGAAGAGGCCCGCCAGCAGGTCGCCATCCCCGAAGGCTTTACGCGATCCCTGACAATCGGGGCGCAATATTCGCTCTGGCCGCGTTTGGGGTTTCGCTGGATTGACGCCCTGCGACAGGACTTTCCCGATTTGAATATTCGGGCAGAGTTGGGCATGCCCGACCGCCTGACCAGGTTTCTGATCGAAGGGATCATGCATGTCGGCCTTCTCTACATGCCCCAGCTGCGGCCGGGCCTGATGGCCGAGCAGATATTGGAGGAAGAACTGGTCATGGTTGCATCCTGGCCCAATCCGACGATGGAGATTTCGGATCGCTATGTCTTTATCGACTGGGGGCCCGAATTCGTGGGTGCGCATGCGCTGGCCTTGCCAGAACTGACCAATCCGGGGCTGACATTTTCGCTGGGCGCGATGGCGGCCGAATATATCGTGAACCGTCAGGCCGCCGCTTATCTGCCTGCACGCTATGTCAAAAGGTATCTGGATGCCGGGCAATTGCATCTGGTGCCGGACGCCCCGCGCTTTCCCTACCCGGTATGGGCGGTCTGGCGCGAAGATCTCGACCCTGCCTTGCGCAATGGTGCGGCGCTGGCCCTGCAAACCGTCGCGACCGCCGCAGAAGCGGACGGTGACGCCGTCATCGAAAAGCTGCGCGACATCAGCGAAGATGGCGAAGTCGACATCCTCGGGCTTACAGAGGATACATAACAATTACTCGCCTCAAGCATGATTATTTTGAATTTCCATTGTTGATACGATTTCCATAAACGTCATCGCAGCAGGAATGCTCCCGTTCTGAGAACAGGGCGGGTCACCTTCTTTGGGAGAGGAATGACCCATGAAGAATGTCTTTATTATCGCTGCAATCAGCGGCTTTATGGCAACCGGCGCTGCCGCACAGACAACGACTTTCAACAACCAGGACGCATCTGCAGACGCTGTTGAAGCGCTGGAAGAAGCCATCGAAGATGATCGCGATCGCGACCTTGGTCGTTTTGGCAATGAAGGCCGCGAAATCGGCTCTTACGGCTCACTTGCGGTCCGGGGTACAAATGTTCAAAGCGGCGACGACTCCACAACCGATATCGGTTTGGGCCTGCGCTATGGTGCGTTTGACGGCGTGAACGGTTTCGACATCACGGCAAGCCTGTCATATGGCGAAACTGACAGTGAAACCACCAAAGATACATTGCTGGCCGGCATCGACTACCGCCGCGATCTGACAGCGTCGACTTTTGCCTTCGGCAAGTTGGAAGCCTTCTTTGACAACCTCGCAGAAGCCCCTGCTGATCCGACCGAAACTGCGCCAGTCGAACAAGACGTGTTTGTTGGTGCGGGTCTGGGTTACCGGATCTTCAACGACAACATGATGCAATGGTCCGTGCAGGCAGGCCCTGGCTACCGGTCCGCAAAACTTGCCGGTGGTGATGAAATCGAGGAAGCCGCAGCATCCGTGTCGTCCAACTTCTTCCGCAGCCTGTCGGAAAGCTCTTACGTCACAAACGACACAGACGTGATCTATTCGGAAACGCTGACAACCGTGAACAACGAACTGGCGCTGAATGTCGCAATGACACAGACGCTGTCGCTGCGCACCAGCTACACATCAGTTTTCGATGTGGATCAGGGACCACAGGAAGGCACAAATACGCTGGGCGTATCTGTGATCTACAACTTCAACTGATCACGGGTTTGCATTCCCAAGTGGGCCGCGCCCTCGCAGGTCCTCGTCAGATTGAAGCAAGGGGCGGAGAAATCCGCCCCTTCGTTTTTTTTTGGGAATAGCTTGGCCGGAGCGGTCCAGTTACGCACAAGGTTATGATTGCGGCAGCAGAATATCCACCAGCCCCCGCACCATGATTTCGGCGCTGTCGATCATATCCTGCACGCCGATATATTCGTCAGGTTTATGGGCAAGTTCCAATATCCCCGGGCCGTAAGCGATACAGTTTTTCAGTTTGCCGATCCGGTCGATATGCTTTTGGTCATAGGTCCCGGGCGAGGCGACAAACTCTGCCGGTTTTCCCAGAACTTTCTCGATCTGGCTGGCGATGACCTGCACCACTGGCGCGGCGCGATCCGTCATGCTTGGCAGGACCAGATTGATCTCGCGCAGGTCGTAGTCAAACTTGTCCCGCGTCGCCTTCAACCCATCCAGCAAGGCGGTCACCTCGCCACGCACATCGGCGATGTTTTCCTCGGCCAGAAACCGGCGGTCGATCACGATCCGGCAGCTGTCGGGGACGCAATGGGCGGGCAATCCGGTATAGTCCGCCGGCTGTTCGGGCTGGCCGCCATGTACCGAATTAATATTCATCGTCGAAGACCGGGCGCCTTCAGGCACGACAGGCATATCCGTCGTCCGGGCAGCCATGGCCGGGTACAGCTTATCCTCGAACTCTGTCAGCACCGCCCCCATATGCCGCACCGCGCAATCGCCCAGAAAGGGCATGGACCCATGGGCAATTTCGCCAAATGTCTCGATCTCGGCCCACCAGCCCCCGCGGTGACCAAGGCAAACCCGATCCTTGTTCAAAGGTTCGGGGATAATCACATGCTGCACGCGCTGGGGGCTGAAATAGCCCTGCTCGGCCAGATAGGCCACGCCGCCATAGCCACCGGATTCCTCATCCGCTGTACCCGAAATTTCGATCGCCCCTGAATAATCCGGAAATAGCGCAATAAAGGCCTCGGCGGCGATAATGGACGTGGCAAGCCCGCCCTTCATATCGCAGGCCCCGCGCCCGTAAATCTTGCCGTCCTCAAGGGCGCCGCCAAATGGGTCCTTCGTCCAGCCATTGCCGACCTCAACCACATCGGTATGGCTGTTGAAATGCACGCAAGGGCCCGGGTGGCACCCCTCACGACGGGCAATGATGTTCCAGCGCGGATATGTGTCGCTATCCCCCGGCGTACCAACGGCGCGGATCAATTCGGTCTCAAACCCCGATTGCGTCAATCGTCGGGCCAGATATTCGCAAATCTCGCGATAGCAATCGCCCGGCGGGTTCAGCGTGGGAATGCGAATAAGGTCCTGCGTCAGCGAAATCAAATCCGCCTCGCGCGATCTGATCAGCGCTGTGATTTGCTCAAAGGCGGGTTGGTCATCCATAATCGGAGTATTGGCGAGAATGCAGACAGGTTCAACTCACCCCCATCCATGCGGTCAGGATTCTATGACCTTGAGAAAAATCGTGGTGTCGCTAACGTCAAAGGCGGTGTTGACCTAACGTCAGTAGGCCTGCGCGCAAGACAGTGAAGGAGTGGGGACAATGTTACAGGACATTTATCAGGCTTTGACCGCCGATGAGACCATGTCGGGGGCAGAGCCGATCATTATCGAGTTGGTTTTTGAAGACCCCCAGACCCCCGATACGGTTGCTGCCGGCATCGCCGCTGCACTGCCCAACGCACCGGTGACAGTGACAAGTGCGTTCGAGACCCCGACCGATCAGTTTCTTTTCGCCGCATTTGAAGGCATCCGCGAACGCGGCCAGGAAGCACAGATTTTCGCGATGGCCCGCGCCCTGCGCACCGCCCTTGACGCGGTCGAGGCAAACCCCGTTCTGACCGACAGCACCTATGGGGCCGCTGCCGTTGACGCCGCCACGGATCGTGAAAGCTTCAAGGGGCTGTGCACGACCGAAAAGACAAATCTGCAACCCTTCGGATGGCCACACAAGATGATCCGCACGCCGCAGGCCTGGCGCAAAAGTCGCGGTGAAGGCGCCCGCGTTGCAGTGATTGATACAGGTCATTCCACCCATCAGGAATTGAACGGCGCCATCGTGCAGACCGGCCAGCGCAATCTGGTCGAGGGCGGCACGGACGCGCATGACAGGTTTAACGACGGGATGATGATGAACCCCGGCCACGGCACGCTGGTATGTTCGGTTGTGGGCAGCCGTGGTGACGTCGATACCCGGGGGAATGTTGCGAATAATGGTGCGGTTGTCGGGTCTGCCCCCGCCGCCGAGGTCTTGCCGATCCGGGCAATCAAATCGGTCGTCAATTTCCGGCAATCAACGATACCCGCCGCGATTGCCCATGCCATCAACCAAGGTGCAGATGTGATTGCCATGGCGTTGGGCGGGCCGACCCGCGTCGCCTCGACCGAGCGGGCGTTGCGGCAGGCGGTTGAACACGGGCTGGTCATTGTCTGTGCGGCAGGGAATTGCTGGCCCAAGGTCGTCTTTCCAGCCGCCTATGCCGCCGAAGGGCTGTGTACAGCCGTCGCGGCACTGACCCAGTCCAAACACCCTTGGGCCAAATCGGGGCAAGGTCCGCAAGTGACCATTGCCGCCCCGGGCGAAAACGTCTGGGGGGCGTCAAAGAACAAGGCCTCCGATC
Source organism: Yoonia sp. SS1-5 (assembly GCF_038443705.2). Lineage (NCBI taxonomy): Bacteria > Pseudomonadati > Pseudomonadota > Alphaproteobacteria > Rhodobacterales > Paracoccaceae > Yoonia > Yoonia rhodophyticola. Next base: position 2,428,257 of record NZ_CP151767.2, read on the forward strand.
CCGATAACGGTGTCCGGGCGTCACAAGGGACAACGCTGGCCACATCCCTGACCGCCGGTGTCGCGGCCCTTTGGGTGGCCCATCACGGCGGGCGTGCCGCCTTGCAGGCCAAAGCCCGGGCCGCCGGCACGACGGTGCAGGCGATGTTCGTGGCCAGCGTGACCCATGACATCACCAAACCCGGTGTCTGGCGTGGTTCAAAAACGTTGGGTGCCGGGATGATCGACGCAGAAAAGACACTGGCAGCCCCGCTGCCCGGACAGGCCACAGGCACAGAAGCAGTGGCCGCAAAAAACCTTGGAAAGACCGGGGTCAGCCCGACCCTGAACACGCTGATCACCCATCTTGCAAATCATGATCCCGACGCGCTTGACGATGTCGGCCCCGAAATAGCCGATTTCGCAGCTGAAATCCTTTGGCTGTCTCACCGGGCAGGGGCCAAGGCGCGCGCGGTTGAAACATTGGGGGACGAGGCCGCAGTTGGGCCGGATCACGCCAGCGCAGACCTCGCCGCCGCATTGTCAGACAAACCACATTTGCAAGCCGTCCTGCGGATTGCTGGCTGACGGCCATGTTTGGACGCCGGGCATGACAGCGGTCCTGACAGCTGACTTGTTGCAACCACATCTGGAAGCGCATCCAGATCTTGTTGATGATGCGCTGGCCGAACTTTACGCAGGACAGCCCGTCAAACTCAGCATGGACGCGGTCGAGGTCAACGCCGGGCTTTTGGGCCTGAACCCGGCGGACCTGCTTGTGCTCAGCCTGAACAAGCACCAGACAGCCGCGAAATTCGTGGCCTTCCTGCAGGGGCACGGTATCGCGATTTTTCCGCTGACGGGCCTGCAGGCCGGGCCTGCGGATGACACGGTTGATCATCAGAAGATGTCAGATTTTGCAGCCCGCAGTCAGGCGTTCCGCTGCCGGATTCAGGTGGGCGGCCGCGTGATGGGCAGCGGCGCGCTTGTCTCGCCGCGCATGGTCCTGACAGCCGCACATGTTATCCAGCAGGTGCTTGACGCTGCCGAAGGGGATGAACCGGCGCTGGAAATCATCGCCTCGGATACCAAGCGTTATCCGGCGCGCACGGCATTTGCCCTGCCCTGCCATCCGGACGAGCATTCCGGCGCCTTGCCCCCGGCCACACTCGCCAAGGCGCATATGGATGTGGCCCTGTTGCGGATTGATCACCCGCTTGGGCGTCTGTATGGCCACATCAAATTGCCCGATGCACCGCATGAATGGACCGGACACAGCCGGTTTTTCCTTGTCCATTTCCCAAGCGGCGCCGATACCGGCCTGTCAATTGGCGAGGTGACCCGGCAAGGCGCTGGCGATATTCGCCTGCCGCATAACATTGCCGCCGCCGGTGGGTCGTCAGGCGGGCCGGGTTTCGGTGGGGATTTTCAATTCCTCGGCATCCATCAGGGACGTTTGGGGGATTTCCGCCGGATCGTCCCGTATAACCAGATTGCCGCGAATGATGATTTTCGGGCAACGCTGCAAAGCGATGCACCCCCCCGCTATCTCTGGTCGCTTGATGGATCGCTGGACAGCCACCTGATCATTGGACGCGCGCTGTTCTTTGATGCGCTTTCCGCCATTGTTGAAGGGACCGCCCCACAATTGCGGGGCCTTTGGATCCGCCGCATGCGTACTGACAGCGTGACGGGCCTCAGCTTCAGCCACACCCTGCTGGATGGGTTTTTGCGCGCACATGATGTGCCGCACCGGATCGTCCGGGTGCCGATGGATCTTGGGGTGACCGATCTGGCAGATCACCTGCAACAAATCACGGATGCCGGTCCGCTGGACACCGATGAAAACGACGCAGACGCGCGCCTGCATCATCTGGTTGATCAACTCAATTCCGCCGCGGCCGCAGCGGATGAGCTTTTGTGGGTCTACATCGACAACCCACCGGCCGGTCTTTTGGCGCAGACCCAGGTGCAGCTGGAACATTTTGTACAGGCGGTTCTGGGGCAATCCCATCTGCGGATCGTGATCGCGGGCTATGAAACCGTCGGGCTGCACAACGCCCTGTCCGAAAACGTCGCCGACGCGCGACGCGCCAATCGCCCGAACCTGCTTGTCGAGCATCTGGCGGATTTTAGTCTGCGTGACATCGAACTCAGCGTGAAGGCCATGGCAGACGCACTGGATCTTGGTTGGGGGCCCGAGATGATTGCGCACACTGCCCGCTTTGCGGTGCGGAATATCCCGGCCAAGTTCGGAACGCTCTACGATCCGAGCCACTTTCGTACTGTGTCTGACATCGTGCGCGAAGAAGCACGGCGGACCATGCCGTCATGACCGATGGACCAACACCGCGCCTTCAGGAACTGGTGGAAAAGGCCCGCTATCAGGCCGCCATCCGCGAAAGCTTTGCGCCGGCCGTGCTGATACAGGACATCAGTGCCGATGCCTCTCTGGATCCGGTCATGATGGTTGATGTGTTGTCCGCATTGCGCGCCGATTGTACCGTGGACGGGCCACGCTGGGTGATGCGCCCCGGTGTGCGCCGCAAGGTGCTGGGCGATGTTGGACCGGACCCGGCAGACAAGACGGCCGCAACACCGGTTGAGGATGCGCTGGCCGGCAAGGGGATATTCGCCCCCGCCAACCTGACACCCCTGATCACTGATCCCGGCGACACTGATCTGCAACAGATCGTTGCCACCCTTGATCGGGCCGGGCCGACGGCGCCGGCATATGGCCTATTGGTTGGCTTGCGCGCGGCCTTGAATACCCAAAGCCAGTCACGTCGGACGGATGAGATATTGGCAAAAGGGTTCTTTGGGCGCGAGGTTGAGCTAGGCCATGCCGCAGATTGGGTCGCCACCCCCCAGCATGCACCGCCCTTGCGGACCTGGCATATCTCGGGGCTGCCGGGCATCGGCAAATCCTATTTGCTGGAAAAGGTGCTGCAAGCTGCCCGGCTTGCGGAAGAACCGCTGCTCATCCGTCTTGATTTTAACCGGATCGCCCTTGATGTGCTGAACCCCTCGACATTGTTCGAAGAGATTTCCCGCCAATTGGGCGATGCTGTTCCTGCGGCTGCGGCCGATATGCGCAGCTTGCGGATGGAAAACGCCACCGCACGCGAAGCGGCAGGCAATATGCGCCATGTGCCGCGGACCCTGCTGCGGGGGGTGGCAGAGGCCGCAAACAACTCCGGCCGGACCGTGTTGATCATCCTTGATACACTGGAACACTTGCGCAGCCGCGGCGAGACCCATGTTGCGGGCCTGTTTGCACAACTCGATTTGTTGCTCTGCTACGGCATGCGGCGGGTCACGGTCGTCTCTGCAGGGCGGGGCGATGCGCTGGCCCCTGCGCCAGACCGGATGCGCCATCACACGGCACTGACCGGGCTGGAGGATTGGGCCGCCGAAAAACTGCTGGATAAGCAGGGGGTCGAACGGGCGCTTTGGCCGCGTATTTTACCGTTGGCCAAGGGCAATCCGCTTTTGTTGAAACTGGCCGGTCGGGCCCTATCGCAACGCAGCGTCGCGGTCGCAGACCTTCCAGCGGATGTGTCGGGGATCGGCAGCTATCTCTATCGGGCCATGTTGGCCCGCCTGCCATCTGATCTGCGCGAGATCGCCAATCTGGGCTTGATCCTGCCGTCGATCAACAAAACCGTGCTCGAGAATGTCATTTCACCCGCCCTCGGCCTTGCCCTTGATGCGGTTGGATCGCAGGCCGCAATTGCGGCCCTGCGCGCGCATGACTGGCTGGTTGCACCAACGGCCGACGGCGGCCTGCGGCATCGGCGCGATATCCGCGCGGCCTTTCTGCAGCAGATATACGCGGATGAACCCAAGCAAACGGCAGCAATCAACGCGGTTGCCGCTGATTGGTTTACACAACGCGATCCGGTTCTGGCGCTTTACCATCGGCTGCAATTGGTGCGGTCAGGGGGCAAGTTACCCACAATCAGCCCTGCCGAGGCCAGCAGCGTTACCCCGGCCCTGCTTGCCGATCTGCCCGCCCGTTCGCGGGATCAGGTCTTGCAGGCACAGGGCCAGCGATCCGGCTTTGCCCGCATTGGCGACGGGCCTGCCCGACCCGGCCCGGATGATGCCGCGCCACCGGCAGATGGCTGCATGGCCTGGTCCGAAAGGCTGGATCGGATCATGTTCGACCCACCAGGGTCGCCTCGCAGCCCTGATCCACGGGCGATCAAGGACCTGACGATGTCTATTGAACGCAACGATGCCGCCGAGGCTGCGTTTATCGTGTCGCGCGCGTTTGAAGCGCCCTTTCCCTTCGACAGCAATGCGGCCCTGCTGGTGATGTGCCAGCAATGGCAAGCCGGGCGCTGGGACAGCGTTGACCATCTGTACAAGCACCTGGGCTTTAAGCGGGTGTTGAACGCAGTCGTCGATGACAATCACCCGCCGGCCCGTCTGCTGTTGGAGATCGCAGCAGAATTTGATTTTGACGCGACGGTAGAGGCGCTGCAGACCCGCGATCTGGCGAATGTGGTCAACACCCTCGTACATAGTCCGCCCCCCCACGCCGCAACGCCCGGCGCATTGGATTTTGCATTTCTGGTCGCCATGGGCCTGCCTGCACTGGGGCAAGCGTCAGACCGCATTTTGGGGCCAATCGCCCATCACCTTGGCGGGGTTGCGCCAGACGCCTCAATCCTCGCCCGGCGCCGGACCGATCTGCTGCGCAAACCGGTTGGCGTTGATCTTGTCGATAGCGGGCATATCGCGACGACCGCAGTTTTGCCCATCAACCCTTATGGGGCGTTCTTCGCCAACCGGGTCGCCGCACTGCCATTGGCAACGGATGCGATCACACGGCTTGATATCGGCGACCTGGCCACGTTTTTTGCGCCGGGGTTGACCCCGGTTCCGCCGCTGCAGGCCAGCGACTATCGCAGCGATCTTGACGCGATTGAACGGCTGGGCCTGCTGGTTGAGACGGCAACCGGATTGTCAGGCTATCACCGGCTGCCAGACATCCCGCGTATCGCGCGGGCGGCGTATCGCTGGCGACGGACGGTATCTGGCGTTTGGTCTTATGGGCGGGCGGCACCGTCCGGTTGGGCGGATCAGTCGTCAGACCTTGATGACTATAGCGCCATGCAGCTTGATCATTTCCTGCAGCAACCCGATCCCACGCGGCTCGCGCGGCGGGCGTTGCTGTCCTGGGTGCCACCGGGTGGGGACGCGGGGCGGCTGGTCCGCCGGTTTGGCCGCCGGTATCACCGGATCAGAACTGACCATGATGACGCCAAGGCACCTGCCGGGCGCGCAACCGGGCGCAAGGCGACCGAACAATTCATCGCTGCCGGCGTGCCGTTTGCGGTTGCTCTTCCACTGGCCGTACTGGCCATCCACGCATTTGATTTGACCCAAATTATTGATTGAAAAAGGGGGGCTTTTGATGACTGATCACCGTTCCATTTCCCGGCTTGAAGGGCTGGCGACCACAGGCGCGCTCGACCGTGTGCAGGATGCACTGGACAAGGCCCCGCCCATACTGAACGAACTGGGGATCAGCCCCGACGCTGTAAAGACCGCGCTGGGCACCGGGTTCACCCAGTTGGAAAGCATCGGGATGCAACCGTCGCAATTAGAGGCCATTGTGCGCGCCGTTGGCCGCCCGCCCATGCTGGTCAAAAACAGCAAGGTGGAAGGGAAAATGTCGCTATCGGGTGATTTCGACGCAAATATCAGCGGCAAGATCACCGCGGTAGAGCCATTTCTTGGCTCTGTGGGTAGGGTCGAATTCGTCAACCATGACATGGGCTGGGGCGGCACCGGCTGGGTAATCGCGGATGATGGCACAACAATGCTGATGGTGACCAACCGGCATGTGGCCAAGCTTGTCGCGAAACGCACCCATCGTGGCGATGGCGTCTTTCTGTTCAGCCCCTTCGGGGCCACCCGCTATGCCGCCCGGATTGATTTCGGCGAAGAGGCCGGCGTGCCACCGGATCCTGCGCGTGTGCTGCAGGTCGAAAAGTTCACCTATCTGGCCGACGATGCCGCCGCGGATGTTGCCATCGCCGAGATCAGGCGCCCGTCCGAAGGCGTCCAGATCGGCGCGCTGCCGCTGGCCGCCTCGGATGGCGATGACGGCGAGACTGTCGCGGTTGTGGGATACCCCGCTGCCGATCCTTTCCGAAACGACCCGACAGAGATGCAGAATTATTTTCGCAACCTTTACGACGTCAAACGGTTTGCGCCCGGGTTGCTGCGTGTGCAGGATACGCTGGGCATTCTGGGGCATGATTGCACCACATTGGGTGGCAATTCCGGGTCGCCCGTGATCAGTCTTGATCAGGGCGGTGTCGTGGGGCTGCATTTTGCTGGCACTTACGGGGTTGGCAACAGCGCGGTGCGCGTCAGCACCCTGAAAGGGTTGCTGGATCAGACCGTGACCACAGTGCCTGCTGCCGCGGTGCAGGCCCCCGCATTCCAGGACCCGACACATGATGCAAAATATTTCCGGGGTCGTGACGGGTATGATCCGGGCTTTTTGCGGGTTGTGGATGTGCCGCTGCCAACGTTGCCCGCGCATCTGGATCTGGCCCGCCCCTCTGACGGAACCGATGACCGCCCGCACGAGCTGCGCTATCAGCATTTCGGCGTTCTTTACAGTCTGGCGCAGAAAAGCCCCGCCATTGCCGCGCTGAATATCGACGGGGCCAAGACCCGACGCATCAAACGCAGCAACTCGCGCTGGTGGAAAGATCTGCGCATCCCGGCGGACCGGCAATTGGGGCGCGATGACTATAGCGATCCCGAAATTGACAGGGGTCATATGGTGCGCCGGGCCGCCACGAACTGGGGGCGCGACCTGCGCATCGCCAAGCGGGCCAACCGCGACACGTTCCATTATACCGTGGCCAGTCCGCAGCATATGGGATTGAACCGCAGCCGGTCATCCTGGCTGGGTCTGGAAGACTACATCATGGAAAATACGCGCACCTTTGGTTTCCGCGCCAATGTGTTTACCGGCCCGATCTTCACCGATGACGATCCGCCACTGGGTGACAGCGGGGCCACAATCCCGCTGAACTACTTCAAGGTTGTCACCATGCTGGCCGAGGACGAATGGGACACGCTGCGCCTGCATGCAACGGCCTATGTCCTGTCGCAGGGGCAGTTGATCCAGCAGATGCTGCTTGAGGAAGGGCTCGCAGCCGCGGTTGAGGGCTTTACCTTTGGGGAATACCGGACCTTTCAGGTACGGATCAGCGATCTGGAAGGGATGACCGGCTATGATTTCGGCAATCTGCGCGACGCTGACCCGCTGGCGCACGAGGATGAGGCTACCCTGCGCGTGCAGGCCATCGACGCATTGGCACAAATTCGGATGTAGGCAAAAGGCGGTCCACCGGATTTGTGACAAAGACGCACCCACCGCTCACATTGCTGTGGGTGCGATTGCGTCTTGATGCCGCATGGGTCAAAACCCTGCCGAGCTTTGGATCGGAATGGATGCTAGATCGTCGCGCACGCCAGTTGATTGACCCGCCGTTGAACCAGATCGGTCAGGGTTTGGCCCAGCGCGGGTTCACCGCCAATGGCGTGACATTGATCGGGCTTGGCCTGGGGCTGGTGGCCGCAGTCTTCATCGCATTGGGCGCGCCGGTCCTTGCGATTATCCCACTGCTTCTTGGCCGGTTGGCCGATGGGTTGGACGGCGCAGTCGCGCGGGCCACGCAAAAGACCGACTTTGGCGGGTATCTGGATATCACATCGGATTTTCTGTTTTACGGCGCGATCCCGGCAGCCTTTGTAATCAACGACCCGGCGATGAACGGGGCTGCGGGAGCGTTCTTGCTGACATCCTTCTATTTCAACGGTGCCAGCTTTCTGGGCTATGCGATCCTGGCGGAAAAACATGGCCACAAGACCGACGCCCAAGGGCAAAAGTCCCTCTATTACTCCAACGGGATACTTGAGGGGACCGAGACAATCGTCTTTTTCGTTCTGCTTTGCCTGTTTTCAGCCCATTTTGCGGCACTTGCCTGGCTTTTCGGGATCGTTTGTTTTGCCACAGCCGCGCTGCGCATCTATGCCGCCTATCAAATCTACACCGACTAAAGGAAACCACCTATGAAACATCTCGCCATTTTGGCCGCAATAATGTCGCCACTTGCCGCGATGGCTGACCCCGATCCAGCAGACTGGGATGCCGTCACCCAAGAGGCAAATGGCCAGACGGTCTATTGGAATGCATGGGGTGGGTCGACCACAACCAATGACTTTATCGCCTGGGTCGGTGACCGGGTCGCCGAGGACTACGGGGTCACGCTCGAACATGTGAAGCTGACCGATACCGCCGACGCGGTTACCCGGGTGCTGTCAGAAAAGCAGGCCGGCGAGAATGACGACGGCGCCATTGACATGATCTGGATCAACGGCGCCAATTTCGCCGCGATGAAAGAGGCCGACCTGCTGTTCGGCCCCTATGCCGAACAACTGCCGAACTGGGCCATTGTCGATAGTGCGGGAAAATCCGTTCAAACCGATTTCACGGTGCCGGTCGAAGGTTTTGAAAGCCCTTGGGCCATGGCCCAGGTCGTGTTTGTACATGATACAGAAGACATGCCCAACACGGTTGGGTCCATGGTCGAACTTCTGGAATGGGCGCGCGAAAATCCGGGTCGTTTCAGCTATCCGCAACCGCCGGATTTTCTGGGGACAACATTCCTGAAACAGGTTCTGGTTGATATTCTGCCCGACCCGCAAATTCTGGCGACCCCCGTGACGGATGCCACCTATGACGAGGTCACGCCGATCCTTTGGGATTATCTGGACCTGCTGACGCCGAACCTCTGGCGGCAAGGCAAGGCATATCCGGCCACAGGCACAGCCATGTTCCCGCTGATCGCGGATGGCGAGATTGATCTGTCGATTTCGTTCAGCCCCGGTGCTGCATCAACTGCAATCGCCAATAACGAACTGCCCCCAACCGTCCGGACCTTTGTTCTGGACAAAGGCACCATCGGCAATGCGTCCTTTGTGGCGATCCCCTATAATTCCGGATCAAAGGCCGGGGCGATGGTCGTGGCCAACTTCCTGATGTCCCCCGAGGCACAGGCTCGCGCGCAGGACCCCGAGGTGCTGGGTTACGGCACAGTTCTGAACATGGATGCCCTGTCAGCCGACGATCGGGCCTTGTTTGACGCGCTGGATCTTGGGGTCGCGACCCTTTCGCCTGCTGATCTGGGGGTCGTACAGGCCGAGCCGCACCCCAGCTGGATGACCCGTATCGCCGATGATTGGGTCGCCCGCTATGGCGTCGCGCAATAACGCCATTCCGGTGTTTGCGAGAGATGCCCCGGAACAGGTCCGGGGCATTTTTGCGCAATGAAGGCACTGTCTGAAATCAGCGACATATCGGTGGGCTTTTCATGAACCGGCGGCGCGCCTTTCCCGCACTGCCTGTCCTGACATTGCTGGCCATGCTTGGCCCGGTTGCCGCGGGCCTGTGGGGGACGGTGCTTCCCGCGTTTGGGCATCTGCCTGCTGCGGGGCTGACCGGGCCGTCGCTGGACCCGTTTCGCGAGCTTTTCGGTTGGGCCGGCTTGCCGCGCGCGGTTCTGTTATCGGTCACCACAGGGGTCATTGCCACATCCATCTCGCTTGCCATCGTCATGCTGGTGACGGCCGGTTGGTCCGGCACCCGGCCATTCCGGGCGCTGGAACGATTGCTATCGCCGCTTCTGTCGGTGCCACATGCGGCGGCGGCGTTTGGGTTGGCCTTTCTGATTGCACCTTCGGGCTGGCTGTCGCGGATCGCTTCGCCCGGGATCACAGGCTGGGACCGCCCGCCGGACCTGTTGATTGTGCAAGACAGCTGGGGGCTGACCATGACGGCAGGCCTGATCATCAAAGAGGTCCCGTTTCTGCTGTTAATCACCCTTGCCGCACTTTCGCAGGCAGACGCCCCACGCAGTGTCGCAATCTCGCAGGCGCTGGGCTACGGGCGGCTGACGGGCTGGTTGAAAACCGTGTTTCCACGGGTCTATGCGCAGATCAGACCACCGGTTTATGTGGTTCTGGCCTATGCAATGTCGGTGGTGGATGTCGCGGTTATTCTAGGGCCGAACACGCCCCCCTCCCTATCGGTGCAGATCGTGAAATTGATGTCGGACCCCGATCTTGCCATGCGTCTGGAAGGTGCAGCGGGTGCGTTGCTGCAACTGGCGTTGGTGATCGGCGCCTTGGCTGTCTGGCGTCTTGGGGAGGTCATTATCGCGCGGCTCGGACGCCGTTGGATCATGACCGGGCGACGCGGGCGGTTTGATCCGCTTGTCGCGCAGGCCGCATTGGGATTGGGGGCCATCTCTGCGCTGGCTGTGCTGCTTGGTCTTGTGGTGCTGACCCTGTGGTCCTTTGCCGGGTATTGGGGGTTTCCGGACGCTTTGCCAGACAGCTTTACGCTCAAGAACTGGATGCGGCACGGCCCCGGCACGCTGGAGGCTTTGGCCGAAACCGGGCTGATTGCCATCACTGTGGCCACCGTCGCGTTGATCCTGACCATCGGTTGTCTGGAGGCGGAATACCGATACGGGCTGACCTTCAGCGCCCGGACCGTCTGGCTGCTCTACCTGCCGCTGCTTATTCCGCAAACCGCCTTTCTGCCCGGGCTGCAGACGCTCATGCTGAACCTTGGCGCGCAGGACGGGCGCTTTGCGGTCATGCTGGCACATCTGGTTTTTGTGCTGCCTTACGTTTTCCTGTCATTGGCAGATCCGTTTCGGGCATGGGATAGCCGCATGGGTGTAATCGCAGCCGCATTGCGGGCCAGTCCCAACGGTGTCCTCTGGCGGGTCAGGTTACCGATGCTGCTGCGCCCGATCCTGACGGCGCTTGCAGTTGGCGTGGCCGTGTCGGTCGGGCAATATCTGGCCACCCTTTTGGTCGGGGGCGGGCGGGTTGCCACCCTCACGACCGAAGCCGTGGCACTCGCCTCGGGCGGTGATCGGCGGGCAATTGGCGTCTATGGTTTGATGCAAACGGGGGCCGCACTTGTCCCCTTTGCGCTGGCACTGCTCATTCCGGCGATTGTCTGGCGCAACAGAAAGGGATTACGGCATGGATAAGGGATTGTCGCTGCGCAACGTGATCATTCACAAGGGCGACACGCAGCTTTTGTCAGTCAACCACGATATCGGCCCGGGTGAGGTGCTGACGATCATGGGGCCATCCGGAGTTGGGAAATCGACGCTGCTGGCCTTTATCACCGGCACGCTTGCGCCCGATTTCACAGCCACTGGCGAGGTCTGGCTAGACGGGCAGAACATCACCCATGCCCGCCCGCATCAACGCCGGGTTGGTATTCTGTTTCAGGATGATCTGCTGTTTCCGCATCTGTCTGTGGGCGCCAATCTGGGCTTTGGACTGCAGCCGGGGGGCAGCCATGCGGCCCGGCAGGCAAAAATCGCCGAAGCACTGGACGAGGTCAGCCTTGCGGGCTTTGCCGACCGCGATCCAGCCACGCTGTCAGGCGGGCAAAAGGCGCGTGTCGCCCTGATGCGCATGCTGTTGTCGGAACCGTGCGGGTTGCTGCTGGATGAACCCTTTTCGCGGCTGGACGCGGCCTTGCGGGCGCAGGTACGTGATATGGTGTTTGACCGGGCAAGGGCGCGGGCGCTGCCAGTGTTGATGGTCACACATGACGCCGACGATGCGCGCGCTGCCGGGGGCACGATCATCACGCTGGGCGACTGATCCGCAATCAAAGATCGCCAAAGGTTTCTTTAACCTGTTGCCAGGCTTCGTGCAGATGCGCCCTGACAGCCTCTTCCGCCGCGTCGGCAGAACCCGCCTGAATGGCCTCGAATATCCGTTCATGCGCTGCAAAATTGCGGCTGTTTCGCGTGGGCCGGCGGGGCATCTGGGACCATTGCGGGGCAAGCCATGTCGAATAGGCGGCGTGAATGGCGGGCAGAACCGGGTTTCCGGACAGATCAAAAAGCACTTTGTGAAAGGCCATATCGGTCTGGTAAAACGCCTCGCTGTCCTTAATGGCCGCATGATTATCTTCAAGCGCCTGTTTCAGCGGGGCGATATGCGCATCATCGGGGCGCTTGGCAGCCTCGCGGGCAAGGGCAACTTCGATCAGGATGCGGGTCTCAAACAGGTTCGCAACGCCGTCCGGTTCGCGCAACAGGCGGCCCACCACATTGTCGACAGTCTTGATCGCCGTCTTATAGCTGGGTCGGCGTACAATCGGTCTGTAACGCGGCCGGGCCTCGACCAACCCTTTGTTCGACATCGCAAGCAAGGCTTCACGCACAACCGTGCGACTGACCCCATAGGTCGAGACGATTTCACGCTCGGGCGGCAACGGGTCCCCTTCCTTGAGGACGCCGGTATTGATCATGTCCTCGAGGGTTCGGAACAGGTCGTCCGCTGCCCGACGCTGATCGGACCCGTCTTGTGATGGCTTCTGGCCCATGAATGTCACCCCACCTGCGTCCACTGCCGCTGCAGCTTAGACAAGTTGTAAAGTTTGATCTAGTTTGGTCTGACCAAATACGTTAACGATTGAATCGCAAGTTAACCTTGTCTGCACAAGGTGAGAAGTCACGACAATTCGGGTAGGGTATGACGAGGATCACAAACGTAGAGGTGCAGGTATTTGATGTGCCTCTCGCCGAAGTGCTGACAGACGCAAAGCATGGCGATCACACCCATTTTGAACTGATCACTGCAACGATCACCCTTGCGAACGGTGCGGTGGGCACCGGTTACACCTATACCGGTGGCAAGGGGGGCCGGGCCATCGCGACCATGATCACACATGATCTTGCGCCGTTCCTGATCGGGCGTCGCGCAACGGGGGTTGAAGAGCTCTATGACGCGATGCAGTGGCACATCCATTATGTCGGGCGCGGTGGCATCGCCGCCTTTGCGATTTCCGCGTTGGATATCGCGCTATGGGATCTGCGCGGCAAGGCACTGAACCAGCCCTTATGGAAAATGGCGGGCGGCGCCTCTGATCGGTGCAAGGCCTATGCGGGCGGTATTGACCTGAATTTTCCATTGCCCAAGCTGTTGGCCGGCATTCAGGGGTATCTTGACCGCGGGTTCAACGGGGTGAAAATCAAGATCGGGCAGCCCGATCTGGCGGATGATATTGCCCGGATCAAGGCAGTGCGGGACTTGATCGGGCCGGATATCAGCCTGATGGTTGACGCGAATTACGCGATGACCGTGGACGAGGCGATCACTGCCGCCAACGCCTTTAAGGCATACGATATCCTGTGGTTCGAGGAACCAACCATCCCCGATGATTACAAAGGCTTTGGCCAGATCGCTGCGGCCACCGGCGTGCCGCTGGCGATGGGTGAGAACCTGCACACGATCCACGAGTTCGAATATGCCGTTGCTGATGCCGCCCTCAGCTACATGCAGCCCGATGCCTCCAATTGCGGGGGGATCACCGGATGGCTGCGCGCGGCTGCGCTTTGCGCGGCACATGACATCCCTGTTTGCAGCCACGGGATGCAGGAGCTGCATGTCAGCCTTGTCTCCGCCCAACCCAAAAGCGGCTGGCTCGAGGTACATGCGTTTCCAATCGACACTTACACCACCCGTCCGCTGGTCGTTGAAAACCATCTGGCCGTTGCGCCGGATACCCCCGGTATCGGGGTCGCCTTCGATTGGGACAAACTTCACCAGGCACATAAAGGAATGCACAGATGACCGCAGATATGATCAACGCCGCCTTTTATCGCGGGGACAGAACGTTTGCGGTTGAAAAGACCCCAAAGACCGCGCCGCAACCCGGCGAAGTGCCGATCCGCATTGCGTATTGCGGTATCTGTGGCACGGATATGCATGTCTATCACGGAAATATGGACGCCCGCGTCGGTCACAACCGGATCGTGGGGCACGAGATGTCCGGCATTGTCGCAGCAGATGCAGAAGGCTTTGCTGCCGGTCAAAAGGTCGTTGTTCGCCCGCTGGATCACTGCGGCGATTGCCCTGCCTGCAACGCAGGCAATCAACATATCTGCCATAACCTGAAATTCCTTGGGCTGGATACGGACGGCGCGATGCAGGAAATCTGGTCTGTCCCGGCCCACACATTGCACCGTTTGCCCGACGATATGCGGATGGACCATGCCGCATTGATCGAACCCGTCGCGGTGGCCTGTCACGACGTGCGCCTGTCAGGTCTGCGCCCGGGCGAGGATGTCGTGGTAATCGGCGGTGGTCCGATTGGCGTGCTGGTTGCGATGGTTGCCCGCGATACCGGCGGCAAGGTGGTCATTTCCGAAGTCAATCCGCACCGGCTTGCCATTGCGCAAAAGATGGGGTTCGACACGATCAATCCCGCCGAAACAGACCTGAAAACCGCAATCGAACAGCGCACTGGCGGCAAGGGTGCCGAGGTTGTCTTTGAGGTGTCCGGCACGCAGCCCGGGGTGGATGCCATGACGCAAGTGGCCGCAACCCGGGGCCGGATTGTCATGGTCGCCATTCATGCGCAAAAGCCGCAGATTGATCTGTTTCAGTTCTTTTGGCGGGAATTGCAGCTGGTTGGTGTCCGGGTCTATGAACCCGAAGACTATGAAAAGGCGATTGCCATCATCGCCGCAGGCGGTGTGGACGCCGACACGTTTATTACTGATATCAGCCCGCTGTCGGATATTCAGGCTGCGTTCGAAGCGCTCGACAGCAGCCCGACAGCAATGAAAAGCCTGATCAAGGTAGGAGAAGACGCATGAAAATGTTCGATCTGACGGGCAAAACCGCCCTGGTCACCGGCTGCAAACGGGGCATCGGGCGCGGCATGGCAGAGGCACTTGCCGCAGCGGGTGCTGATATCATCGGTGTTTCCGCCTCGCTCGAGGCGCAGGGCAGCGCGGTTGAAAAGGCCGTCACCGGGCTGGGCCGTCGCTTTACAGCGCATCAATGCGATTTTGCCGATCGCACGGCCGTCACGGCCTTTGCGGCATCCCTGGCCGCGGCGGGGATCGTTCCGGATATCCTGGTCAACAATGCGGGCACGATCAAACGCAAACCCGCTGCCGATCATCCTGATGACTGGTGGGACGAAGTGCTGGAGGTGAACCTGTCCGCCCAGTTTGTCCTGAGCCGCGAGATCGGCCGGGGTATGGTTGCGCGCGGGTCCGGCAAAATTATCTTCACCGCCTCTTTGCTGACGTTTCAGGGCGGGATCACTGTACCAGGCTACGCCGCCTCAAAAGGTGGGATCGGTCAATTGACCAAGGCATTGGCCAATGAATGGGCCGGTGCGGGTATCAACGTGAATGCCATTGCACCCGGCTATATCGCAACCGACAACACCCAGGCTTTGCAGGATGATGCCGCCCGGTCCAGCGCGATATTGGAACGTATTCCGCAAGGGCGGTGGGGCACACCCGCCGATTTCGGGGGACCCGCGGTATTTCTGGCCTCATCGGCGTCCGATTACGTGAATGGCGAAATTCTGGTGGTTGATGGCGGCTGGATGGGCCGCTGACCCCGGGGCGTCCTTATCCATCACCCGAGGCAAGCCCGTCGATACCGGGCCGATTGCTTGCACGTCTGGCCATCCGGCCTGCCCGCAGGAAAGCCACGATGAAGATGGCCGTCAGCACAAGGATCATGGTCGGCGCAGGCGCGCTGTCCAGAAAAAAGCTCAGATAGACGCCCGTTAGCCCCGAAATCACGGTGACCACCACCGCGATCAGCAGCATTCTGTCGAAACGCGACGTCAACAGAAAGGCGATAGCACCGGGCGCGATCAACAGGCCGATCGACAGGATAATGCCTACCGCAGACAGGGTGGCGACGATCGTCATCGAAATCAGTGTCAGCAGCCCATAATGCAACCAGTTGACCCGCAACCCAACCGCCCGCGCCTGCACCGGATCAAAGGCATGCAGCAGGAAGTCCCGCCATTTCCCGACGATAATCAACGCAACACCGGCGGCGATCAGCCCCGCTTGCCATAGGTCGGCCTGGTCAACGCCCAGCATGTTGCCGAACAGGATATGATCCAGATGCAAATCCGTGTCGATCTTGGTGTAAAGCACGATCCCAAAGCCAAACATGCCTGAAAACACGATCCCCATGATGGTATCCTGCTTGACCCGGCTATGTTCGGCCAGAAATCCGGTCGCCAGCGCGCAAATCATTCCGGCGCAAAATGCGCCCAGGATCAGCGGCGCGCCCACAAGGTAGGCCAGCACAATCCCCGGCAAGACCGCGTGGCTGATCGCATCTCCCATCAGTGACCAGCCTTTCAACACCAGATAGCAGGACAGAAGGCTGGTCGGCACCGCAAGGATGGTGACCATCACAAAGGCCTTGTTCATGAATGCAAACTGGAACGGCAGGAAAAGCGTCTCCATCAGCCGCGCTCCAACGCACGGGCGGCACGTCGGCGCGCGGCCAGAAACCCGTGTTTGGGGGCCAGAAAAAACGCGGTCAGAAAGATGATCGTCTGCAATGACACGATTATTCCACCCGTGGCCCCATCAAGGAAAAAGCTGAAATAGGCGCCGACAAGGCTGGTACTGGACCCGATCAGCACGCTTAGCATCAAAAGTCGGGGAAACCGGTCAGTCAAAAGATATGCGGTCGCCCCCGGCGTCACGACCATCGCAATCACCAAAAACGCACCCACAGTCTGCAATGCGGCGACACAGGACGCGGCAAGCAGGGTGAAGAAGACGACCTTGAGTATATCAGGGCGCAGTCCGATTGACCGAGCGTGGTCTTCATCAAAGAAGGTCACCATCAGGTCCTTCCATTTCGACAAAAGCACGGCCAATGTCACAAAACCGATGATCGCAAGTTGCAGCGTGTCCGATGGGGTGATCGCAAGAATGTTCCCCAGGGTGATCGTTTCCACACTGACCGATGTGGGTGAGATCGAGACCATGAAAAGGCCCAGGCCGAAAAATGACGTAAAGATCAAACCAATGATGGTGTCTTCCTTCAGCCCCGATCTTTGGTTCAGGAACAGCATTGCGCCGGCGGCAAGGCCGCCAGCCGCAAAAGCGCCCAACGCAAAAGGAAGGCCCAGCATATAGGCCCCCGCCACCCCCGGTACGATGGAATGGCTTAACGCATCACCGATCAGCGACCAGCCTTTCAGCATCAGATAGGCAGACAGGAACGCGCAGATCGCGCCAACCAATGCGCTGACCCACATGGCCGTCACCATGTAATTATAGCTGAACGGCAGCAGCAGCGTTTCGATCATTGATCTGTCTCGTCGCCATAAACAACGAAAGGGCGTTCATCATCTGTGATGACCCTGATCTGACGGCTGTCATCATCGTCATGCAGCTCCGCACCACCAAGCACGAAGTGCCGCAGAACCCCGCCAAAGGCCAGTTCGAGATTTTCCTGGGTAAAGGTTTCGTCCGTGGGCCCATGTGCGAGGACCGTTTCCTTGACCAGAATGGTCCGGTCACAGAATTCCGGAACCGACCCCAGATTATGGGTGGATACCAGCATCACCCGCCCCTCGTCGCGCATCTCGCGCAGCAAGGCGATGATTGCGTCTTCGGTCTGCACATCGACGCCGGTGAACGGCTCATCCAGCAAGATCACCCGGCCCTCCTGCGCCAGCGCCCGGGCCAGAAAGACCCGCTTGCGCTGCCCGCCGGAAAGCTCGCCGATTTGGCGGTGTCGGAACGGTTCCATATTGACGCGGGCAAGGGCGGAGGTGACAGCAGCCCGATCCGCCGCACCGGGGCGTCGGAAAAAACCCATATGCCCGTAGCGGCCCATCATGACCACGTCTTCGACCAGCACCGGAAAGCTCCAATCGACATCCTCGGATTGCGGCACATAGGCCACGATGTTCTGGGCCAATGCGTCTTTCACCGGGCGCCCAAGAACCGAGATCGCGCCACGCGCGGCAGGGACAAAGCCCATGATCGCCTTGAAAAGCGTCGATTTACCCGCCCCATTGATGCCGACAAGCGCCGTGATCGTCCCGGTCGGAATATCAAAATTCACGTCGCGCAGGGCTGTATGCCCGTTGCGATAGGTCACGGTCACATCCTGTGCCGATATCCCGGCGCCGGCGGTCATTCGGTCAGACCGTTCACAATTGTCTCGGCAGTCACGCGCAGCAGATCAAGATAGGTAGGCACCGGGCCGTCAGCTTCGGTCAGACTATCCACGTAAAGCACGCCGCCATATCTGGCACCGGTTTCGCGGGCCACCTGCTGGGCCGGGGCCTGACTGACCGTGCTTTCGCAAAACACGGCCGGGATCGCATGCTTGCGCACGCCATCAATGACCTTGCGAACCTGCTGCGGGGTGCCTTGCTGATCAGCGTTCATCGGCCAGAGATACAGCTCTTGCATCTCGAAATCGCGGATCAGATAGCTGAACGCGCCTTCACAGGTCACCAGCCAGCGTTGTTCTTCCGGCAAGGCAAGCACCGCAGCACGCAGCGGCGCAATCGCATCGGTGATCTGTTGTTGATAGGCCGCCGCATTGGCGGTGTAGATCGCTGCATTTTCTGGATCATGTGCAATGAACGCATCGCGGATATTATCCACATAGATCAACGCGTTGCTTAGACCCATCCAGGCATGCGGGTTGGGTTTTCCGTTATATTCACCCTCTGCGATGCTGATGGGGGCGATACCGTCGGTCAGTGTCGCGCTTGGGACATCAGACAGGTTGGCAAAGAATTGTTCGAACCACAATTCCAGGTTCAGCCCGTTCCACAGGATCAGGTCTGCATCCTGCGCACGCAGGATATCGCGCGGGGTTGGCTGATAGCCATGGATTTCGGCACCGGCCTTTGTGATGCTTTCGACCGTGGCTACATCACCAGCCACATTCCGGGCCATATCGGCAATGACGGTAAACGTCGTCACCGCCTTGAATTTATCGTCCTGGCCCATAGCGCTTGTTGCCCCGAGGACGGACAAAAACATCACTGCAATCGCGCGGGTAAAACGCATTTGATAGTCCTTTTGCAATTCACGAAGGTGGTTGGGTTCTTTTTGCTTATGAGAATTATTCGCAACTGTAAACGCATCTGACAACTATTCTCAACTCAGCCAGATAAGTGATGCCGCGCGACTGGCAAGGGTATGCGCAATCTTACGTGCCCCCCGCCCCCTTGCATTGGCGGGCACAATTCGAAACACCTGCGTCATGCCCCGCGCACTCACAGGAGAACCGTCATGACATCCGCGTTTCCAGCCATCCCAGATGCCCCTATCGCCGAGCGTCGCCAGACGACGACTAACGTACACGGGGTGACCCTGACCGATGATTACGCCTGGCTGCGGGCGGATAACTGGCAAGAGGCAATGCGCGAGCCTGAATTGCTCCCCGATGATATCAAGGCCTATCTTGTTGCCGAAAACACCTATTACGACCGTGCCATGGCGGATACCGAGGTGCTGCAATCCGATCTGATTGCGGAAATGCGTGGCCGGATCAAGGAAGATGACAGTTCGGTCCCCCGCAAGAATGGCCCTTACGCCTATCAGTGGCGCTATACAGAAGGGGCAGAGCACCCGGCCCTTGTCCGCACGCCACGCGACGGCGGTGAGGCCACCATTCTTCTGGATGTGAATGCCGAGGCAGAGATCGAAGACTATTTTCAATTCTCGGATGTCGAAGTTTCGCCCGATCACACCATGCTGGTGTGGAGTGCGGACACCAATGGGTCAGAGTTCTATAATCTGCGCCTGCGTGATCTGGCGACGGGCGACGACCGTGCCTATCAGATTGCGGATGTCGGATCGGTCGCCTGGGTCGACAACAAGACGCTGATTTACGCAAAGGTTGATGAAAACCACCGCCCCACAAAGGTTTTCCGCCACAGTCTGGGCGCTGATCCCGCAGATGATACCCTGATCTACGAGGAAAAAGATCCCCGCTATGGGCTGGGCGTGGGTAGGTCGCGCTCTGGCGATTTTGTGGCGATCTACACTGGGATGAATGACGAAAATGAAGTCTGGATCATACCGACCGCAACCCCGGACGCCGCGCCGCAGGTGATCGAGCCCCGCGCGCCGGGCATCCAGTATTCAATAGAGGAACAAGGCGACCACTTTCTGATCCGGACCAATGCGGATGGCGCTGTCGATTTCAAAATCATGCGGGCGCCCATCACGGCGCCAGCCCGGGCCAATTGGGTGGATGTGGTGGCACATGAAGCGGGCCGCATGATTGTCAGCATGTCCGCCTACAAGGACTGGATGATCTGGGTGGAACGCAGCAACGCATTGCCGCGCATCTGCTATCTGGCCAAGGGGCAGCCACTTTCAGACATGCAGGCCATCGCCTTTGACGAAGAGGCTTATGCGCTGGGTGCCGACCCAAGCCCGGAATACGACACCGCTGATTTCCGCTTTAGCTATTCATCCCCGACAACGCCGGGGCAGGTCTATGACTACGATCTGGCAACCGGGGCGCGGGAACTGCGTAAGACCACGGAAATCCCGTCAGGACATGACCCGGCTGACTACGTGACGCGCCGCATCATGGCCCCGTCCCATGACGGGGCAGAGGTTCCGGTCACCATCCTGCATCACAAATCCACCGCGCTGGACGGCACAGCCCCCTGCCTTCTTTATGGCTACGGGTCCTATGGTGTCAGCATGCCCGCATCATTCTCGGCCAACCGGCTGTCCTTGGTTAATCGCGGGTTTGTCTACGCCATCGCCCATATCCGCGGCGGCGAGGAAAAGGGGCGGGCATGGTATGAGGATGCCAAGTTCGGCAAAAAACCCAACACATTCCATGATTTCATCGCAGCGGGTCAGAAACTGATCGCTGATAGCTACACCCTAAAGGGCCGGATTGTCATTCAGGGTGGGTCGGCCGGTGGGCTGCTGGTGGGGGCTGTGCTGAACATGCGTCCCGATCTTTTGGCGGGCGCCATTGCGGATGTTCCGTTTGTTGATGTGTTGAACACCATTCTGGATGATACCCTGCCGCTGACGCCCGGCGAATGGTCACAATGGGGCAACCCGATTGAAAGCAAACAGGCTTTCGACGATATCGCCGGCTATTCGCCATATGACAATGTCACGGCACAGGACTATCCGGCGATGTTGGTCACCGCAGGCGTGTCCGACCCCCGTGTCACCTATTGGGAGCCCGCCAAATGGGTGGCCAAGCTGCGCGCGACGAAAACCGACACAAACATCCTGATGCTGCGCACCAATATGACGTCGGGCCATTTCGGCAAGTCGGGGCGCTTTGCAATGCTGGAAGATGCCGCGCGGTCCTACGCCTTTGCGCTGAAAGCCGTGGGGATGGCCTAGCCGCGCCCGCGATACCAGATCACAAGGCCCGACATGACGATCACCATAATACCTGCAATTTCCACCAGATCGGGCAGAAAGCCAAAAATGGCGACGTCAAAAACCGTCATGTAAATCAGGAAACTGTAGGAAAACGGCATCAACAGGCTTGCGGGCGCAATCGCATGGGCACGGGTCAGCAACTCGTGCCCGGCCCAGCCCGAAAACCCAAGGGTTGCCCAGCACAGCCAGACCAGCGGGTCAGCACTGGGTTGCCAGACAAGATAGGCCATGGGGGCGAAGACAAGCGTGCCAATCGCACCCGTATAGAACTGCAAGACAGGGGTCGGAACCGTCTGTGCCAGTTTCCGGGTCAGGATGGAATAAAGCGCCAGGGTCAACGCGTTGAACACACTCAGCAGGGCCGCCCAGCGAAAGTCATCACCAAATGGCTGGATGACGATCATGACGCCAACCGCGCCCAGAATGATCGCAGACCAACGCCAAGGGCCGACCGGCTCACCAAGAAGTTGCACGGAAAGAAAGGCCACGATGATTGGTGCCGAAAACATGATGGCCGAGGTGATCGTCAGTGGCAGATAACTCAGCGCCAGAAAGTTCCCCAACGTCGACACCACTAGCAGCCCGCCACGCAGGATCACCAGAGCAACGCGGTCGGTAACAAGGGCCGGACCGGCCTTTCCCCGCCACGCAAACAGGCCAAGGCTGATCGCGAAATGCCCCGCATAGCGCAGAAACGCCATTTGCAGCGCAGATGCGCCCAGACCCATCAGCCATTTGGCCGAGGTATCCACCGTCGAAAACAGGAAATTCGCCATCAGCATCATCACGATGGCGGCTGCAATTGTCTGAGGCAGGCCGCGCCCCATCACCCGGTCAACGCGCGAAAAGGTCAGCGAAGAAATCAACCATCTGCGACACCATCTGATCACCGCGCCCATCCTCGGTCGCCGTTCCCAGTGCCTTTAATGTGCCGGTGGACATGATCGACTGCACGCCAGCCGCTTCGGCCATCTGGCTGTAATAGCCGACATCCTTTGCGGCATTCCGGATCGAGAATGCCAGCATGTCGGGGTTTCCATCGACCCCGTAAGCTTTGACAAAATCCATCATGCCCGAATGCAGCGGCCCTGCCGCGATGACATCATACAGCATCTTGCGGTCGACACCCGCCGTATCAGCCATTGCAAAGGCCTCTGCCATCGCATTGGCGACGGTCATGCCAAAGAAATTGTTCATCAGCTTGATCGTGTGACCTGCGCCACTTTCGCCAAGGTAAAAGACATTTTCGCCAAGATCTTCCAGCACCGACTTGGCCTTGGCAAAGCCATCCGGACCGCCGGCGGTCATGATGTTCAATTGCCCGTCAAGGGCATGGGATGGCGTACGCCCCAACGGCGCGTCCAGCATGGTGCCGCCGGCATCTGCGACCTCCCCGGCCAGGGCGCGGGTACTGGCAGGCAGGGAGGTGCCGAAATCAACGACGACCGCCCCCGGTTTCAACCCTGCAATGATCCCGTCCGGGCCACGCATCCGGCCTTCGACACTTGCGGATGTATCAACGCAGAGCATCACGATATCGCTGGCCGCTGCAACGTCGCGGGCTGTTGCAACCTCGGTTGCGCCACGGGCAACGGCCGCATCTACATTGGTGCGCGATCTGTTGGCCGTTACCGTGACCGCATAATCGAGATCCTGCAGTCGATTGACCATCGCAGAGCCCATCAACCCAAGGCCGATAAATCCAATACGGGGTTTTTCCATCTCAATCATCCTCTTTGCTTGCAGTAAGGGTGGGCGCGATTGCGTTTTGCAATGCGGTTGTGACCCGTAAGGTTTCAGTGGCGTCACGGATATCGATCAGGGGTGTTGCATCACCTTTGATCACATCCAGAAAATGGGTCAACTGCGCCTCCAGCGGAATGGTTTTGGCCGCATCGAACTGATGCGGCGTCGGGGCGTTTGACCAGTCCTCTGATCCGCTCCAACAGGTGAGGGACGGAAAGGCGATACCGCCCCTGGTGCCAGTCGTCCACCACATGTCCTGACCGGTTGAGGCGATATTGGGGTTCTCGGCTGTGCCAGCCTCAAACCCCCAAGGGCTGGGGGCGGTGTCGGCAAAGCTGATTGTGGCACAGGCACCCGATGCAAATCGCAGCACGGCACCGCCGCTTTCGATGCGATCGGCATTACGTTGTAGACCGGACCCGAGCCCCACGACATCGGTCACCTCGCCCAGAACATAGCGCAAAAGGTCGATATCATGCACCAGATTGATCATGATCGGGCTACCGCCTGTGGCGCGCCACGCGGCGTCAAAATAGCTGTCCGGCTTGCGAACAGCCCAGATCAGCGTTGCCGTCACCGGCGCCCCGATCTGTCCCTGCGCGATGACCTCGCGCAAGCGTTGGACAGACGCGTGATACCGCCGGTGATGCCCAACGATGCAACGAACACCGTACCGGTCAACGGCCGCGCGCAGCGCCTGCGCTTCGGCCACATCGCTGGCCACGGGCTTTTCCATCAATATGTGCCATCCACGCTTGGCCGCGGCGATCCCATGTTCGGCATGCAACTGCGTGGGCGTCGCAATGATGGCACCGTCAACAGGAACATCGACATCGGCGATAGCGCCAAACTGCGGGACATCCGGATCCAAACCGATATGCGGATCAACCACCCCGGCCAGACGACACCCGGGATGATCGCGCACCATGCGCAGGTGACGCGCCCCGATCAGGCCGGCGCCGACAACAAGAATATTCTTGACCACGTCAGGCGCAGCCCGGGCTGTCATGCTGCCAACGGTGCTGGTCGATATGGGGCGAGCTTGCCGCGACGCTGCGGGCGGTTTCCCACATTTCCTTCCAGCTGCGCCAATCACGCAATTCATCCGCAGGATTGCAGGCGGAGCGGGCAACAAAATCGGGGAATTGCGCACGGCCCGTCGGCTGACCCGTGACGTTATATCGGATGTCAAAGGACCAGCGATATCCATCGCTAAGGTTCGGGCCCGCACTATGCGGGGTCAGCGGGTGGATCAGGACGATACCGCCGGCGGGCACCTCTGCCGGGACGGCGCGCGCGGTATCAATATAATCATCCGCAATCGTGGTCTGCGCACGGGGGCAATGGGGATACATATCATCGGGCGGGTTCGGGATGACCTGCAGGCATCCATTCCGGGTTGTGGCATCGGTCACCGCAATCCAGACGGTGACAATCTCGGTCTGATCCGCCTCGGCCAATCCAACGCCGCGGTCCTGGTGCCAGGCTGTCGGTGCAATATGGGCGCGCACCTCGCCAGTCGCGACATGTTGCTGGGGCGGCTTGATCCGAACGTGCTGGATCGGGTTAGAGGTCAGTTCCGGCCCAAGCAGGCTTTGCACAATATCAAGGATCGGCTTGTAGGTCAGCAAGTCGAACGCGGCAGGCCCGGCATGAAACGGCGTTTGTTCGGTGATGTCTGCATGCGGCAGGCTGATATCAAGCGGTTGAAACCACTCCAGCCCGGCGGCACCGGCCCGGTCCAGCATCGCCCAGAAGTCCAAACCGTCTGCCGGATCGCTTACCAGACCCTGATCATGCCAGTTGCGGTAATGGACGCGCAATACGCTCTCATATTCCTCCCTGAGGCGGTCCAGCAGGCCTGCATCAACCACGTCATTGACGATCAGATAGCCTTGGGTGTCAAAACGTGCGATCTGTGCATCAGACAGCATTGGCTTTCCTTTCTCAAAGCAACAGCGTCACAATCGAAGGCCAGATAAGAAGCACCGAAATCGCAACAATCTGCACGCCGATAAATGGCAGGAAGCCCCGGAAGATATCTGTCAGCGAGATATGGGGCGGCGCGACCGATTTCAGATAAAAGGCTGCAGGCCCGAACGGCGGTGACAGAAAGCTGACCTGCATATTCATGCAGAAAAGCACACCAAACCAGATGGCGACCTGGCTGGGCTCGAGCTGACCGATAAACCCGATCTCTTCGATGGGAAGGCGTTGCACAATTGGCAAAAAGACCGGGATGATCAGCAAGACAATCCCCACCCAATCCATGAACGCCCCCATGAATAGCAGGATCACCATCATCGTTAGAAGCACCAGCATAGTTGGCATCTCGGCCCCGACGATCAGATCGGCGATATAGACTGGGCCGCCAGCCAGCGTGTAGGCCCCCGCCAATGCAGCCGCACCTACCGTCACCCAGATGATTGTGCCGGTGGACCGCAAGGTGCGCATCAGGCTGTCCCAGATCAGCGCAACGGTGGCCTCACCGCGCGCCACGGCGATCAGGAACACGGCCACAGCCCCCATCCCGGCGGCTTCGGTGATCCCCGATATGCCGCCATAGATCGAGCCTAGCACAACCCCGATGACACTGAATGGCGGGACAAGGCCCTTGCCATGTTTCCAGCCTTCCTTGACCCGTGCTGGCCCAAAGACAAAGGCCGCAAGGACCAGACCGGCCACCAGATAGCCGATGATATAGGGGATGTGATAGGTCATCCCCCATGCGATCGGGTCCACGTTTTCGCCCATCGCGGTGTTCTGTCCGGTGACGGTAAAGAACAAGGCCCGCAGCAGCAAAAGCGTCGATACACCGGCCAGCAGCACAGACAGGAAAGCCCCGAACAGCCCAAGTTTCTGAATGCCTGTCGGGTCATCCTCTTCCGGTTCGGGCAAAGGGGCCAGCGACGGGTTCAGCTGCGTCCGCACCACGATATAGGTGATGATCAGGCAGGCGAGCATAAAGCCCGGAATGAATGCGCCGGTAAACAGCGCCTTGATCGAGGTCTCGGTAATCAGCCCGTAAATGATCAACACCAAGGAGGGCGGGATCATCGTGCCCAGCGATCCGCTTGCGCAGATGGTCCCGATTGCGAGGTTCTGATCATATCCAAGACGCAGCATCTGGGGCAGCGCGATCAGACCAAGCAGCACAACTTCACCGCCAATGATCCCCGACATTGCAGCCATGATGACAGCCATCAGCGATGTGATAATCGCAATCCCGCCGCGCACCCGGCTTAACCAATAGCTCAGCGAGTTATACATCTCTTTGGCAATGCCGGACCGTTCCAGCAAGGAGGCCATGAAGATGAACAAGGGGACGGAGATCAGGACATATTCGGTCATCAGATCAAATATCTTCTGCGTCAGCAGGTATAACGGCCCGGTCCCCGGTCGGCCGGTCAACAGCCCGTCACCCCAGCTGAACGGATCGGTCAGCAATGCGGGCTCAAACTTCATCACCAGAACCACGACAGCCAGAATGGCAGATGCAAAGCCCAGCGGCATCCCGATTGCCAACAGGATGATCAGGCCCAGAACCAGAACCATCGAAATTGTGCCGACATCCATCAGTTTGATCCAACGCTGCGTTTGATGGCTTCCAGTTCGTCATCGTCCAGATCGACGGGGCCATGTTCTTCGGGAATGATGTTCCAGTCGGCGATCAGATTCAGAACCGACTGTATGGCGATCAGCGTCACGATGATCAGGATCATCGGCTGGATCGTTGCGGGGATCGGTGGATCAAAGGCCGTGCCAAACATTTCCCAGCGGTAGAACTTGATCACAAAGACCTGCTTGAAACTGCCAAAAACCAAAAAGAAGGCAAACAGGCATATCAGCGCGGATGAAAGGATATCGCAGGTATGCTGCATCCATCGCGGAACCCGCTCGTAAATCAGGAAGATCCGGATATGGCAGCGTTGCTGCATCGCGTAAAAGCCCGAGCACAGGAAAACAAAACCCGCCAGCCACAAGGTCAGCTCGTTCGCCCAAAGGGTCGGTTTTTCCAGCGCATAGCGCAGAAACACCTCGTACATCATGACAAGGGTCATCAGCAGGACCAGCATCATGGTGACCCGGCCAATGAACAGACCAACCCGGTCAATCGCGCGCCAGTCCGGATATTCCATCGCCGCGACCCGGACGCTGAGCGTGCCAAACAAAAAGATCACCGGGATCAGTAGCAAGGCGGCCCAATCAAGAATATCTGCGGTTCCACCAAACAGCCCGGCCATCTGGGGGGCCACATCCTTGCGCGCGTGCAGGCTGCTGATCTGGTCAAGAAGGCTTGGATTTTCCGGGGGCAGAAAATCGAGAATAAAGGCAGGCATGTGCCAGATCACCCAACCCGCACAGACAATAAAGGCAAGTGGCAGCACCCACTCCCAAAAACCACCGGTTTGTTCTTCCACCATGTTCCCGCCTATTCGTACCGCGACAAGGGGCGTCGCACAGCGACCCCGGATGCCAGATTTATCGCAGTTATTGGAAAGGTGGCGGGATCACTCCTGACCCCGCCACCTGTTCGTTGCGCAATCCTTTTGGATTACTTCATCAGGCCGAGACCGGTGAGAAAGCTGATATGGCTTTCCAGCATGGCCTGCGCTTCAGGCGTGGTTGCAAATTCTGTCCAGCCTGCTTTCACAGCCTCGCGATATTTGCCCAGTTCCTCTTCGGACCATTCATAAAGGTTCACACCCTGCGCCCGCAGGTCCTTTGCAGTTTGCGCGTTCTTGACCTCGTTTGCGGTCGCATTGCGCAGTGCAAGGGCCTGCATCCCGACTTTTAGGATCGCCTGATGATGGGCAGGCATCGCCTCCCAGACGTCCTTGCGGCAGGCAAGGTGGTCAGCCGGCATAGAGTGGAACCCCGGGAAATTTGTGTGCTCTGCAATGTCATAAAGACCCAGACCCACATTGTTGGTCAGGTTTGCGGCGTCAGCACCGTCAATGATGCCGGTTTCCAGCGCGGTGAAAATTTCGTTGAAGTCCATCACGATCGGGGACGCGCCCAGATTGCTGAACACCATCGTCGCCATGCCGGGAGGTGAGCGGAACTTCCAGTCCTTGAAGTCTTCAACACCGCGGATCGGGCGTGTCGATGACAGCGATTCCGGTCCGGGGATCCACCATCCGACGAATTCCATGTCATATTCGTTGTAGAGCCCGTTGATGGTTGTGTATCCATCATTGTGAAGCAGCCAGGCCAGCTGCTGATATGGGTTGGTATAGCCACCCATCAAATCCCCGGCGAACTGGAACGCTGGGTTCTTGCCGGTCTGATAGGCACCACCGGTCATGTCGCAATCCAGAATGCCCGTCGCCGCCGCATCAAAGGTTTCGGCCGCTTTGACGACAGAGCCGGAATAAAACATCTCGACCACGATCTCACCGTTCGACATCGCAGTAATGTCTTCGATGAACTCAGCCGCCATCTGTCCCGAAAGGGTTTCCGGCGAGAAGTGGGTTTGAATACGCAGGTTGGTTGTTTGCGCGGATGCCGCGCTTCCGATGCATAAGGCAGCTGCAGACGCCGCCAGCGTTAGTGTCTTGATTAAGTTCATAAATTATTCCTCCCTTGGCCACAAACAGTCGCAGTCTCTCTTATGTTGAGAGGCCGCTATTCCGCTTTTGGTATGACCAGACTAGCGAGCCACCCAATACACGGCAACAGATTTTTCCCCTAGGTAAGGTTGATACGACTGCCGGTGCGGGACCGGTTGCCAACGTGCCAGTCAGACAGGTGTGGTCCGTCCGTTGCGGGCAAGCAATTCCTCAAACAGGCCGGAATGGTCCCTGTCACCACCCCCCATCACATCCACGTAATGGGCAAAGCGGTCCCTGACATGCTGGACGGTGGGCAATGCAAGCGTCCCGGCCTCTGCCAGAACGTTATCAAGGTCCTTAACCTGCAGCCGCGACAACCCGCCCGGCACAAAGTCGCGATTGGTCATGCGGGCGCCGTGCTGTTGCAGGATGGTGCTATCGGCAAAGCCCCCCTTCAACGCGGCACGCACAGCCGCAGGGTCAGCGCCCCCATCCTCAAGCAAAAGCATCGCCTCGGCCACGGCTGCAATTGTCACCGCAACGATTGATTGGTTGGCAAGTTTGGCCAGCTGGCCCGCGCCGGTCGGGCCCACCAAGGTGGGGCGACCCATCGTCATCAGGACATCCTGCACCCGGTCCAGGACTGCCTGATCACCGCCGACCATGATGGCCAGCGTCCCGGCCTCGGCCCCTTTGGACCCGCCCGAGACGGGGGCGTCAAGAAACGACACATCGGCCGCGCCCAGAAGGGCGGCCATGGCGCGGGCCTCTGCCGGTTTGGTGCTGGACATATCCACCCAGGTGGCCCCGGATTTCGGGCGCACGGACCGGGCGATTTCCAATACCGCATCCCCATCGGACAACATGCTGATCACGACATCCGCATTCGCCACCGCATCCGCAGGTTTTGGGGCAACCATGATCCCTTCCGATTTCAGGGGGTCAGCCTTTGCACGACTTCTGTTCCAGACGGTCAGGTCAAAGCCGCCACGCGCAATGTTGCGTGACATCGGGAAGCCCATCAATCCGGTCCCCAACAACGTGATCTTTTGGTGCATGCGCGTTACCCCTATCCAGCATGGACAGTCTGAACGCTGCCCGCAATGATCTTCCTCTGGATAGATGCAGTTTGGTATGATCAAATGCAAGCAACCCCGACAAGACAGGAGCAGCCCGCCGTGACCAAAATTCGTCCCGAAGACCTGCGCTCGCGCAAGTGGTTCAACAACCCCGACAATCCTGAAATGACGGCGTTGTACCTGGAAAGATACCTGAATTACGGGCTGACCCGCGAAGAGTTGCAATCAGGCAAACCGCTGATCGCCATTGCCCAGACAGGCAGCGACCTGAGCCCGTGCAACCGCCATCACATCGAATTGGCCAAGCGGGTCCGCGACGGGATTATCGCGGCAGGCGGGGTGCCTATCGAACTGCCCGTCCATCCCATTCAAGAGACGGGCAAGCGCCCTACGGCAAGCCTGGACCGTAACCTGGCCTATCTGGGGCTGGTGGAAAGCCTCTATGGCTATCCAATTGACGGCGTTGTGCTGACCATCGGCTGCGACAAGACCACCCCTGCATTGCTGATGGCTGCTGCCACGGTCAACATCCCGGCCATCGCCCTGTCGGTCGGGCCAATGCTGAATGGGTGGTTCGAAGGGTCCCGTGCCGGGTCTGGCACCGTCATCTGGAAAGCCCGGGAGCGGCTGGCCGCGGGCGAGATTACCGACGATCAGTTCATGGAAATCGCCGCGGCCTCTGCCCCGTCGGTTGGCTATTGCAACACGATGGGTACGGCGACCACGATGAACTCACTCGCCGAGGCGTTGGGGATGCAATTGCCCGGCTCTGCCGCCATCCCGGCACCCTACCGGGAGCGGGGGCAAATCAGCTATCAGACCGGCAAGCGGATCGTCGATATGGTCTGGGAGGACCTGCGCCCCGCTGACATCATGACGCGGGCGGCATTCGAAAATGCGATTGTGATCAATTCCGCGATTGGCGGATCAACCAATGCGCCCATCCACCTGAACGCTATTGCGCGCCACCTGGGCGTGCCGCTGAACAATGATGATTGGCAAACCCATGGGCATGACATCCCACTGTTGGTCAATCTCCAACCGGCAGGCACCTATCTGGGCGAGGATTATCACCGTGCGGGCGGGGTGCCAGCGGTCGTGGCGGAATTGATGCAGGCTGACTTGCTGCCCCATCCGGGCGCGATCACGGCCAATGGCCAAACCATGGGTGACAATTGCGCACTCAGGCGGACCAGCAATGATGATGTGATCAAACCGGCCGATGCACCGTTGATGCAGGCCGCCGGGTTCATCAATCTCAAGGGCAACCTGTTTGACAGCGCGATCATGAAGACCAGCGTAATCAGCCCGGCATTCCGCAAGACCTATCTGTCCAACCCCGACGACCCGGATGCATTCGAGGGGCGCGCCATCGTCTTTGACGGTCCCGAGGATTATCACCACCGGATCGAC
Organism: Yoonia sp. SS1-5; assembly: GCF_038443705.2. Classification (NCBI taxonomy): domain Bacteria; kingdom Pseudomonadati; phylum Pseudomonadota; class Alphaproteobacteria; order Rhodobacterales; family Paracoccaceae; genus Yoonia; species Yoonia rhodophyticola. The sequence continues at coordinate 2,459,348 of NZ_CP151767.2, forward strand.
GATCCGGCAGAGAACATCGACGAAGGGTGTATCCTGGTGATGCGGGGTGCGGGCCCAAAAGGATATCCGGGCGGCGCGGAGGTCGTGAATATGCGCCCACCTGCCTATCTTTTGAAAAAGGGCGTTGGCGCATTGCCGTGCATCGGCGACGGGCGGCAATCCGGCACGTCCGGGTCCCCATCCATCCTGAACGCCGCACCCGAGGCTGCTGATAATGGCGGGCTGGCCCTGCTTCAAACCGGAGATCGACTGCGCATTGATCTCAAAGCCTGCAGCGCCAATATCCTCGTCTCGGACGAAATACTCGAGGGCCGGCTTAAGGCACTGGTCGCCGCGGGTGGCTTTCCCATTCCTGTCAGCCAATCCCCCTGGCAGCAATATTTCCGCGAATTGGTGCAGCCATTTGACAAGGGCATGACCTTGCGTGACGCGCCGGAATATCGCGATATCGCACGCAAGCATATGCCCCGCGACAACCATTAGGACCTGCCAATGAACGATCTTTTTGTCATCGCCCCTTTGAATGCCGAGATGCGCAAGGCGCTTGAGGCACATTTCAACATCCATCATGTCGATGACATGGATGATCCGATCCGCTGGCTGGCCCGGCATGGGGCGGGGATCGAATATGCGCTGACCGACGGGCATTACGGTATCCGGCCCGATTTCATGGCCGGGCTGCCGAACCTGAAACTGGTCAGCTCCAACGGGGTTGGGTATGACGCAATTGACACCGGCGCTGCGGTATCGCGGGGCATCCTTGTGACCCATACGCCGGCCGTTCTCAGTGCTGAGGTTGCGACCACTGCGCTGATGCTCTTGATTGCGTGCTACAGGGATTTCCGCGCAAATGTTGATCTGGCCACCTCAGGCAAATGGGCCGTGGATGGAAACCTGGCCCTTGCACGCAGCGTCGACAACCGGACCATTGGCATCCTTGGACTGGGACGGATCGGCCAGGCTATCGCAGACAAGCTTGCCCCGTTCCAACCGCGCATCCTGTATAACAGCAGGTCCCCCAAAGCCGTTGACTACACATATTATGACGATCTGACGGCCATGGCCCGCGATGCAGAGGTCTTGATTTGCATTGCCCCCGGCGGGGCGGAAACCCATCACCTGGTCAACGCGAAGGTGCTCGAGGCCCTTGGCCCTGATGGGGTGCTGATCAATGTCGGGCGCGGATCAGTTGTGGATGAAAACGCGCTGATCGCGGCCTTGTCTGATGGGCGCCTGGGCGCTGCCGGTCTTGATGTGTTCGAGGATGAGCCGAACATCCCGGATGCGCTGCGCGCAATGCCCAATGTCGTGCTGACCCCGCATATCGGCAGCGCCACGGTCGAGACCCGGGCGGCGATGGCGCAGCTGGCCATCGACAATCTGCTGCAACATCGCAAGGATGGCACCGTCATAACACCCGTACCAGAATGCGCAGAGCTTCTATAGCCGGGCAGGCATTTGGCGCCCCGGAGTAGATCAAAATCACACCGCAAGACCGATGGCAGGCCCGGGCTGGTCAGTTTCCGATCAGTCGCACGCAAACATCAGGCCGATCACGATGTTGCGCGATGTCAGCGCAGCTATGTCGATATCCGATGGGACAGAAACGCAAAAAGGCAGGCGCGAGAGCCTGCCTTTTCAAAATCTGTAGAACGCGGGCGTTATTCTGTGCCGCTTGTTCCGCTTGTATCGTCGTCATCACCGCCGGAGGCGACGATTGCACCAACAACAACAACGGCGGCAATAGCCGCAACTGTCCCAGATGTACCAAGTGCACCCAGTTGCAGGCTGGTTGCTGGATCTGGTGCCGATCCGACAGGTTGGGCAAATGCGCCCGATGCGGCCATCATGCCAGCGAGAGAAAGTGCGACAAGCGTCTTCATACTGTGGTCTCCTTGAGCCAAAGAATTTCGTTGATCAGATAATACAAGTTCAGCGCTGGTTGTAAAATGCATTCTACTAACAGGCGACTAAGACGTGCCATATATGCCAACTACTTGATCTTTTCGATCACAATATAACCGGTTTCGGCCGAAATCCATTGCCGGGAGGTACGAATATTTCCACTCGAATCAGTTAAATAGCTGTTTGTGAAGGTGCGATCAGGGCTTTCACAGGTCTCGGCGATCTGCCCATCGGGGCGTCGCGCATAACTGCAAACGAAACTGGTCGCAATAAGCTGGTTTTCGCCGTCAAGATGGCGGTGAATGCGGTTGCCTGTCGCACCGCCGCCGCGCAGGGCGCGGGCAACGTCGTTCACATCAGCGGACATCAGATCGAATCCCAGTCCGCGCGTGGCGACAACAAGGCCATTTGCTAGGCTCAGGCTGATACCGTCAGGCGTCAGAAACGTCTCAACCCCGCGATTTGTCCCAATGCGGGTCAGCACGGCAGCTGCATCGCGGGCAGGCAGTTCAACAAGCAAGACCGGCCCATCAACCGGCGCAAGAACCTGCGGTGTCAGGCTGGCGCGCAACGCCGCGGCATCCGGCGCAGGTTCACCTGCCCCCTGCGCGGTCGTGAACAGCTCAAACAATTGTTTGGTCAGCACATCCCTGTTTTCGGTATTTCCGCAGCCTGCAAGCGCAAGCACAAGGGCTGCCATGATTGCCATGCCGGATTTCATCGCCAGAACCTGCCCCATGAGCCCACCAGATTGTCATCGTGATTTTGCCGGACGGTTTCGTAGAGCCGCCAGTCCACATTCAGGCGCGCGCCCCCGTCGCGTACCAACGGCCGGATACTGGCGCTGTAGACCTTGCGCGATGGGGTTCCGACGAAATGCCCCAAAGGCACCGAAAGGCGCAAACCCTTGTCGAACGACCCCTCGCCAAAATCCTCGAACGGGACATCCGTCAAGGTTGCATATGCCCCGACCCGCCAGCCATTGTCGAATTCGCGATCAAGGGCAAAAGTCGCACCATAGTCGCCCGCCAGATAGCGCCCGACATCAATCTGCCCATGCCAGTTATTGTCGAAAGCATAATAGGCCGACGCATGCCCGGTCACGACCTCGTAGTCCCGAAAATCAAACAGCTGATCAAACGCGCGCTGGCGCGCATAATTCAGCTCCAGTCCCAGACCCAATCGACTTTGTACCGGTTTCCACAGAATTTCGGTCGAGACGCCGCCAAACATCGTCTCCAGATAGCCCGCCGTTACGCGGCCATAATAGTCAGGCGCCAGATTGAACTGATACGCGGCCGTCAGACGACTGATGGCTGGATCGCCCTCTCTGACATAAAGCTGCGCATTTGACCGGACCCGTTCGATGACGGAATTCGATGGGCGGGGCTCATCGGTCCGATTGAAGAACAGGGGCTGCCGAAGCCGCCCGGTGAATGTCAGACCGGGTGCTGCGGAATACGTGGCCGAAAGCTCTGCGCCGACGTCAAATTGCACCGGATTGTCCGGGTCAAAATAGGTCGCGCGAACATACGGCCCAAGGCGCCAGTTAAAACGCGGATAGACGCCCGCGATTGGGGTCGCGTTTGTGCCAATCTGCGAGGCATCAGCAATCCGGGCTCTGTTATATATCTGTCGGCTATTATCCGGCGCGAACTCCAACGCTTCGATATCCGACCGGCGCAAGCTGATCGCAGCTGTGCGTAACCCCCCCTCCATCGGGACGATGGTGAATTGTTCAACCGATGCGGGCATCACGCGGGTCAGAATGCGCGCTGTTCGCCCGACGGCTTCTGCCGGGGCGATATATGTCGTGTTGCGGATCAGAACCGTTGTTGCGGTTGGGTTGATTTCGATTGCTTCAAGCTGCATGCCTTCGAGCTTAAGCAGGCGTTCCATGCTTTCGCGCAGAATGTCCGGCGCATCCGCCTGGGCCCTCCAGCTTAGGTCGGCAGCAGCACCGGGCGCGCGCGGGGCAACGGGTGACGGCCGTTGTCCGGTGCCGCCGTCGACAATGGGCGTCTTGGGATTAATATCAAAGGTGACAGCAACACCGGCTTCGGTGCCGTAGAGATAATAGGCTTGTGCCACTGCCGCGTCAGACAACGCATAGCTCAGGCCCACATTCCAGGGCGACGCGCGATCAAACAGGTCCCTGCCGGCGTCATTCTCGCGCAGATATGTGTCAGATGAGTATTCCGCCTTGAATGTCAGCCTGTCATTGGCCTGCCATGCGACCCCGCCGAACAGGGCCGCATCACCACGGAACCACCGGGCGCGTTCCAGCTGACCACCGCTACCTGCAAAACCGGACGGACGCGTTTCAAGGCTCTCGTCCAGCGCACCAAGCGGATTGGCAAAACTTTGATAAGACCCAAGGCGCCCCCACCCGATCCCGCCAGTGACCTGAACGCTTGGCACAACCTCTTTGGTGGCGACGATATATTCGCCCGAATAGATGCCGGTCCCTACAAAATCCTGCAATCCGACCGCCACCGCAGGCCGATACCGGCCTTCGTCCACAAACCGGTAGCGCAGATCAAAAGACCGATCAAACGTCTCATCGCCGCCGCGCGGTCGGAGGAAATTGTCGATCCGTGAATAGCGGAAGCTACCCATCAGGCGGGGGGTCATCTGAAAACTGAGTGTTGTGCGCGTGCTGCCCCCAAAATGCCCAAAGGTCAGGGCCAGCTCGGCATCTTCGGCGCTTTGGGCTGTTGGCATGTCGATCAGACCCGGCAGTCCATAGAGCGAATAGGTGTAGTCCTGCGCCTGTGCAAAGCCGGACGTCAGCACAGCAAGTGCTGTTGCGACATACCACCGCCCATTGCAGCGCCTCTGCCCACCGTGATCCATGTTGCCCCCAACCTTGACGTGGGGGGACCGTATCTTTGCCATCCGGGCAGTTCAATGCCACGTTACGATTTGGCAAACTTCGGCAAATAGACGTCATGCATCGGCTGTCTGACCTGGTAAGATCATTGATTTATTGTCTTGCCTATGATGAAAGGCACCGACGCGGGGGCGCGAATAGGGATTTGATCGAGTGCGGCAGCTTCTAAAGGCCTTTGGTCGTCCACGGCGTGGAACGAATAGCGCTGAACACCTTGTCAATACGATCCGGCCAGACACGCCATTTACGGCCATTGGCGACATTCATGGCCGGGCTGATCTGCTTGATGACCTGCTGGCGCGTCTGAACGCCCCCTCCGATCAACCTCTGATTTTTGTCGGCGACTATGTCGACCGCGGACCGGAAAGTGCGGCCGTCCTGGCGCGCCTGTTTGAAATGCAGCAAGCCGGCGGTGATCAGGTTGTCTGCCTGATGGGGAACCACGAAAAGATGCTGTGCGAGTTCGTTGACGACCCGCTTGGCAAGGGCGCGCGCTGGTTGGTCAATGGCGGTCTGGATACCCTGCAAAGCTTTGGGGTCAGTGGGCTTTCGCGGCGCCCGGACCCAGATGACGCGATGCGTGCCTGCGAAGCGCTTGAACAGGCGATGCCGGACGGCATGCTGTCATGGCTTCGGAATTTGCCGCTAAGCTGGCAATCGGGGAATGTCTGGTGCGTTCATGCCGCAATGGATGTCGAGAAAGACCCCGAGGCGCAGCGTTCGCGGACCTTGCTGTGGGGGCATGAGAGCTTTCTGGAGCATTCTCGCAATGATGATATTTGCGTGGTGCACGGCCATACGATCGTGGATGCACCATTCAACGGGAACAGCCGCATTTCGATTGATACCGGGGCCTATTTCACCGGAAATTTGACCGCCGCACAGATCAGCGACGGCCAGTGCGTCTTTGTAACCACTTAGGCCCGTATCGTTTCTAGGTCTTGCTGGTGATAGCCATCAACCCGATCCGCAATAACACGGCGCAGCGCCGCACGGTCGCCTGCTGAAATTGCCACTTGGGTGTTTTTCAGCATTGATGCGACTGCAATTTCACTTAATGGCATCTCTTCCGCACGCAGGATTTTCGGATGCGGTGTCTTTGACAGGGTGTCGTCTACCAGCAGTTCTTCATACAGTTTTTCACCCGGACGAAGACCGGTAATTTCGATCTCGATATCGCCCAGACCGCTGTCAGGGTCTTTCACAGTCCGCCCGGAAAGCTGGATCATGCGATGCGCAATATCAATGATGCGCTGCGGCTTGCCCATATCCAGCACAAAGACATCCCCACCCTCGGCATAGGCGCCTGCCAACAGGACCAGCCTTGCTGCCTCGGGGATGGTCATGAAGAACCGGGTGACGTCCGGATGGGTCACCGTGACCGGCCCGCCCTGTTCGATCTGCCGGGCGAAAAGGGGCAAGACGGATCCGGACGACCCCAGCACATTGCCAAAGCGGACCATGGCATATTTCGTGCGCGCCGCCCGGGTCTGGACATCCTGAACGACAAGTTCAGCCATCCGCTTGGTAGCGCCCATAATATTTGTCGGGCGCACGGCCTTGTCCGTAGATACCAGTATGAACCGTTCAATACCTTGGGCATCCGCGACATCAGCAACCGTTTTGGTGCCAATCACATTATTTGTCGCGCCCTCGATCTCGTTTTCTTCAACCAGCGGCACGTGTTTGTAGGCCGCCGCATGAAGAATGATCTCGACACCTTCTTCCACGACAACATCCGTGACCCGTTGCTTGTTGGTCACCGACCCCAGCCGGGGCACGACGCTTATGTTACGCCCTTTGATACGCGGCGTCAGATCCTGATCAATGGCATACAAGGCGTATTCGGACTGTTCGAACAAGACGATCCGCGCCGGACTACAATTGATCAATTGGCGGCAAAGCTCTGACCCGATAGACCCACCCGCACCGGTGACCATCACAACACGGCCCGCATAGGCCTTGGCGATCTCGGGAATTTCCAGATCAACCTTGTCGCGCCCCAAAAGCTCATCCGGTGAGACCGAGCGCAAGCTGGTCTCCAGCCCCCGCCCCGCCATGAGCTCGATGAACGATGGCAGCACCTGAATTTCAACCGGCAAGTCACCGAGTGTTTTGATCACCGCCTCGCGTCGCTTTTCGTCCAGCGACGGAATAGCCAGAAGGACCCGCGCCACATTGTATTTCGGGATCAGGCTGGACAGTTGGGCCGGCGAATAGACATTCAGCCCCGCGATCATCACATTATGCAGGTTGGGGTTGTCATCAACAAACAGCACCGGGCGGGTTTCCACCGATTGCCGCAGGGCAGACGCAAGCTGAATTCCGGCGGCGCCCGCACCATAAATAATCACCGGCAGACGATCTTGCGCCCCATCATTGAACAATTGCAGGACGCGCAGCCCCACAACACGCACCGTAACGGAGGCCACGAAAAACACCGCGCCAAAGATCAACGGCACCGACCGGGGCGTTGGCAAGTCCAGAAGGAACACAACCGCAATCGCGGAAAACGTCAGCAACGCGGCCGCGAGTGCAATCCGCAATACCGCATCGTTTTCAATCGCATGCAGTTTGACCCGCTGAATGCCCAGCGCAGACACGACAAACGGTGCGACAACTGCCATGATCGGAAAAAGCACGCCGAAAGTCGCAAAATACGACAGCGGCATCAGATAGCCAAAGCGCAGGATAACGGCCAGATAGAGGCTGACAAGTACCAGGCAGGTGTCTGTCGCAAGAAATACCAGCCGCTTTCGCGCACGCGGCATTCTGAGCAAAGTCTGTATCAAGCTGATTCCACCCAAGAATTCTTGTTACGCTACAAATGCGCAATTTTATGGTGAATGTAAATACGACCCCCGATGCACCCTATGGTAGTGCGCCCTCATGCCGAAAGGGCGGGCCTTTCTAGGCGTGACATTGCCTTTGGGCCGTGATTATGGGATGCACGACACGCATGAGGGGCTGTGGTAACAGTAAATGAACGATCTGCTTAAAGACTTGTCGCGGCCGCAAAGCGCCGTGTCTGCTCCTGAACGTGACGAGATTGACCTGCGCAATCTGGTGGCTGTGCTGTGGCGCGGAAAGTTCTGGATCATCCTTTGTGCATTCCTGGCGACATGCGTTGGCGGCTACTACGCATTTGCTGTGGCGGTGCCGGTCTATTCGGCCAATGCAACCGTTGTGCTTGAAAACCGGCAGGATCAGGTGATTGATCTTGAAAGCGTGGTCTCGGGATTGCCCGGTGACCAGGTAACAATCAACACCGAGGTCGAGGTGCTGCGATCAAGACGGCTGGTGGAGAAGCTGGTGGTCGGCCTGAACCTGACGGATGACCCTGAATTCAACGCCCGACTGCGTCCGCAATCCAGTTTGTCGATCCAGGGCGTTGTCAGCCTGATCAGGCAGAACATCTTTGGACAGCCCGCCCCAACGACAGCGCCGACACCCCGCGCGGTTCTTGACGCGGTTATTGACGAAGTTCTCAGGAAAATTACCGTCACCAATGTCCGGCAAAGCTATGTGTTCAGGGTCGCTGCCGTTACTGAAAGCCCCGAAAAGTCTGCACTGATCGCCAACCGGCTTGCGCAGCTCTACATCGACGACCAGATCGACGTGAAATTCGAGCGCACCGAAGAGGCAACCGAATGGCTGAGTGCCCGGGTCGGCGACCTGCAGATCGAGCTGGAAAATGCCGAGGCCCAGCTGAAGGATTACAGCAGCAATACCGACCTGATCAGCCCCGAAGGCCTGGTTGCCCTGAACCGACAGCTGAAAGAATTGCGCGACAGGCGTGAAGGGCTGGCGGGCAATGTGACAACCACTGCCGGGCGGTTGGATATTCTACAGCAAGCCAAGGCGACGGGCGACATCACGCAAATGGCGGATGCGGCAAATGATCGTGGATTGGATCAGCTTCTGGCCGGTGCAGAAGGGACAGCATCGGGCGAAGCCTTCCGCCGTAGTTTCGAGCAGATCCTTGCCCGTGCCGAACTGGCCGCCACACGTGCCAGAACGCAACTTGCGGCGATTGATGTGTCAATCGCCGAGATAACACAGCGCATCGCGACGCAATCGGACGAATTGGTCCGGTTGCAGCAACTGCAGCGCGAGGCCGAAGCCAGCGGCCTGATCTATGAATATTTTCTCAGCCGCCTGAAAGAGACATCCGTCCAACAAGGCATCCAACAGGCTGATAGCCGCGTCCTGTCACAGGCCGTGGTCCCGATAAACCCGTCAGCCCCGCGCAAGTCGCTGGTTCTGGCCATGTCGCTTATCCTTGGGACGATGCTGGGGGCAGCTTTGGTGCTGTTGCGGGAATTGTCGCAAAACACCTTCCGGATCGCCGAGGATCTGGAGGCCAGAACAGGTTATCCGGTTATCGGGCAGATTCCGGTCGTCCCGGCCCGCAAGCGCCGCAAGCTACTGCAATACCTGCAGGACAAACCCAATTCTGCCGCCGCCGAGGCTGTTCGCAACTTGCGCACATCCATCCTTCTGGCCAATCTGGACAACCCGCCCAAGGTCATCCTGTCAACATCGTCAGTTCCGGGTGAGGGCAAAACCACACAATCCATCGCTTTGGCACAAAACCTCGCCGGTCTGGGCAAGAAAGTCTTGCTGGTCGAGGGTGATATCCGCCGTCGGGTGTTTCAGGATTATTTCGACATCCCCGAGCGTATCGGGCTGCTGACTGTCCTGCTGGACGAAACCCGACTGGACGAGGCCGTTACCCATCTGCCTGAATTCGGTTTCGACGTGCTTTTGGGCGAGAAATCCAAGACCAATGCGGCCGATCTTTATTCCTCTGACAAGTTTGGCAGGTTCTTGGACACGCTGCGTGCCGAATATGATTATGTCATCATCGACACCCCACCGGTTCTGGCAGTCACCGATGCCCGCATCATCGCGCGCTGGGTGGATGCAACAATCTATACCGTCAAATGGGACAGCACGTCACACCGGCAGGTGTTGGACGGGTTGAAATCGTTCCGGCAGGTCAATGTCCGCGTATCCGGCCTTGTACTGGGTCAGATTTCGCCGAAGGGCATGAAACGCTACGGATATGGTGACAGCTACGGGGCCTACAACTCCTACTACGACACCTAGGGTGCGTCGCCCATCGTGGTAATGTTCGCGACAAGACGTTTTGCGGCAATCAATCCAGCACTGGTCGCCTGCAGCATGTGCGGCAACAGCATCCATTCAAGTGACCATCTGGCACCAGAGCGTTCCTGCTCGGCAAGCATGGCGTGATGCATTCCACCTACTTGTGTTGCGTTGAACATCGCAAGTGTGACCAGTAATTCGGCCCGGATCGGATTTACCTTATGCGGCATCGCTGACGAACCGCCGCCACCCGAAATAACAATATCATCAAGGCCTTGCTGGCTCATCAGGGAAATATCCTGTCCCATCTTGCCAAGACTACCGGTGACACGCGACAGCCAGTCGGCCAGCGCAACCAGATGATCACGCATCACATGTGGGGCCTTTGCAGGTAGTGCCAGGCCCAGATCGGCGGACATGAACGTGCCAATGGGCGCGGGCAGTCCCAGACCAACCGGGCCGCCCAGCGACAATGCGGTCGCATCGTCACCGATCCGCTGCAGGTTTTCCAGATGGGTATCCAAAGGCATCAACCATGTGTTCACCCGGTCAGCCACGGTCATCGGCAGGGCGGCCTGCATGCGGGTACGGCCCATCAGCAGGTTGGTACCATGGGTTTCGCGCAAAGCGGTCAAGCCCAATTGCAAATCCGTCAAGTCATCGCGCAGGATCGGGAGAATGCCCTGCAATGTCAGCGACATAGCACTGTCCAGAACATCCTGCGAGGTCAGGCCGTGATGCAAGCCATCATGAAATTCTGTTGGCAAATCCGCTTTCAGCGCACCAATCAGCGCGGGGATGATCAGCCCGTCGCGTGCTGCACCTTCGCGCAAAACACTATCGTCGATCTTGGCGGTATCCAGACAGGACAGAACGGCGGTTGCGGTGTCATCACTGATCATTGATGCGGCATGAAGCGCGCGGGTATATGACCGCTCGACTGTCAGGATATGTGCCAACTGGCGCGTGGGGGCGAGGGCGGCCGCCACACCGGGCGCCTCGAAAAGCCCTGAAAGCCACGGATGCGCAAAAACATCAGACATGCGCGGCGCTTTTGGCGACTGACACCGGCTTATGTCTCGCTTTCACCGTCACGACTTAGCAGATCGAATTTGCGCAGTTTGACGTAAAGCGACTGGCGCGACAGGCCGAGCATTTCTGCCGCAGCGACACGGTTGTTCATCGTCAGTTCCACCGCCGTTTCGATACACATCTTTTCGACAACATTGGTGGTTTCGGCAACAATATCCTTCAGCGTGGCACTGCCGACAAGTTCCACGACAGACCGCATGCTTTCATCGCTGGTCGGATTGACCGTGCTTCGGCTGACATCCATCTGATTGGCATCACGCAACACAAACGCAAAGACGGCATACGGGCCGGCATGCAGCTTGGTGATCGAGATTTCCACGGATCGGGGGCTGCCATACTCGCCCGCAAGTTTGGTCGCATACATCCGCATCCGCCCCGCGCGACCGGCATTTTCGACCATCACCTTCAGGTCGACGCTGCCGCGTTGCAGATAATCCGAAAGGTTGCGGCCACGCAGATTGATATCATGCGCGACGTCGATGAAATCCAGAAATGCCTCATTCGCCGACAGGATATCACCGCCATCCGAGGCAAAGACGATCGCCTCCGGCCCACTGATATACAGATCATGCAGATTACGCGCCAAATCATCGGCCCGGGGCGCGACATCATCGGCGGGCGCGATCCGGCAGAGCAGGACACGCTCGCCAGAGGCGCGGAACATCGCCGGGACCAACCCAACGGCCTGTCCGGTGCCGCGTATGGCGGTTTCCGTTTTGGTCGTGCGGTCCGATATGGCGCTGGCCGCAAGGCTATCGACCAGATCACCACGTTTTTGACCATCAAAGAGACTGGCAAATGCGGTGCCAATCAGTTCCTCGCGGGGTCTTTCCAACAAGGCCACCGCCGCGGCGCTGACTTCGGAGATTTCACCGCTTTTGATCGAGACAAAGACAATCGGATTGGTGGTGCATTCCATCAAGACCCGAAACCGCGTGTCATATTCGCGCTGGGTCTCGTAATCATGTTCAAGCGCCAGTTGGGCCTTGACCAGCTGTTGCTGCATCTCGGCGATGGGGCGCAGGTCGCGACCCAGCATCAGGATCGCGCCATCCGGTCCGATACGATGGAAGCTGTAGCGCACCGGGAATTCCCAGCGGCCCACATTATCAGCGTGGTTCAGTTCGACCGGCCTGACCGGTTCGCTGCTTTCGACGAAAGCATGCAACCGGGCATCGAATTTCGACACGCTTTCGATTGTCAGCGCACTGCGGATATCCTTGCCTTCCCAATGCTCCAGCTTGCGAAACGCATTATTGGCCGGATTGATCAGGACGGACAGAACAGTGCCGTTATCCGATATGACAACGCCCAGATCGGCAACTTCTGCAATGATGTCCCCAAGGATCTCGGGGGCGATCAGTGGAATTGCCCCGCTATCCCAATATTTCGTGCCGCGCGATGTCATGGCATCCGCGCCAGTTTGGGAGGACGGGCCATCACTCAGACCCCGCGCTTCATCAGCGCGTCGTCGTGCATTCGTTCTATCAGACCGCAAAGTCGAAGGGCCTCATCCGGACATCCTGTGGCGTAGTCGGCGCCAGTGAGGGCCGTTACATTTTCTTTGTCCTCGACGTCCAAGATAGACCCACCAATAACAACCGGTGGCCGACGCGACGCCGCGACCCCTATAACATCGACGATCCTGCGCAACGTTTCAAGCCGTTCGCCACAAGATGCCGAAATGAACACCGCATCAAAGCTGGCCAATTCCACCAGCTTGACCAGTTCGGTGCGCCGCATGCCAAGAACCAGTCTGACCGAAAGGCCTTTGCGCCTTAGCTGCCCGGCCAGAACCATCGCACCAAGCGTATGGTGTGCCTGCTCGGGCACGACAAGCATTATTGCGGGTGCTGCCGGATGCGCGACACTGTCCGCCGACCATGCGGGGCCCAGATCCCGCAACATGGATTGCAGGCGCGACACGCCAATCGTGACCTGCGCAAAGCCAAGTTGATCCTCGCACCAGTCCTGGCCCATGTCCCGCGCAAGGGCGGGGATATACAGGTCGGCCATGTCTTCGGGGCGCAAGCCGCCATGCAGCGCATCTTTCATGACCTCGACGCAGGCCTCGCGGTCCGCGCTTAGTGCCGCCTCGCGCAGTTTGACGAACAATGCCTGATCAACCCCGGCCACCGATGATGGCCCGGTATCACCATCGCGCACGCGCGGCGCCGCCGATAAACGGCGCACCGGTGCATCCAACGGTGCCTGCGCATCTTTATTTCGATGGTCGGCCATCCATCCATCCTTTTGCTCGGCCCACGCATGCGTCAGGCCTTGGCAACGACTTGCCGCATTGTCCTGCGCAGAGTGCCGATTGTCAAAGTAAATTGACACGAACATTCATGCGGGAAAACTCATCTGACACAAAGCACTGATTTATATGTACTATATCGACCTTTGTGCGGACGTGTCAGGAGCAGTCAACAGATATAGCACATGTGTAAGTTAAAGTTGACACTGAGGATGAATGACACCTATCATTTACACAAGGGACTGTCAGGGGCTACTTACATGTCAATCTTTTCGACCGAAACAACGCGCTTGGAGTCACTTGCGCCGCGGCCGTCGAAAGCGCTCTATTCAGACGCAGAACGCGCCCGGCGCGACAGTACCAAGTGGACCCTCGTGCAGGGTGTTCTGGCCCCCTTCCAATTCGTCGTCTTTCTGATCTCGCTTGCCCTGGTGATCCGGTACCTGATGACAGGGGCTGGCTATGATGCCGCAACGGCCTCGATCATCGTCAAAACGGGTGTTTTGCTGCTGATCATGGTGACCGGCGCGATCTGGGAAAAGGTTGTCTTTGGCCAGTACCTGTTTGCACCGGCTTTCTTCTGGGAAGATGTGTTCAGCTTTGCGGTTATCGCATTGCATTTATTGTATGTTTTCGCACTGCTGACGGGTGCGCTTGCGGCCCGTGATCTGATGTTTCTGGCGCTACTGGCCTATGCGGCCTACGTGATCAACGCGGGCCAGTTTGTCTGGAAACTGCGCGTCGCCCGGCGCGATGCGGAGCAGCGCGCATGAACGTCCCTCTGCCCCCCACAAATGGTGGCTGTCGCAGCGCGCCGGTCCTTAAGGAACGCGGCCAGCGCGAGGTGTTTTGCGGGTTGACCGGGATCATCTGGCTGCACCGCAAAATGCAGGACGCCTTCTTCCTTGTTGTCGGGTCGCGCACCTGCGCCCATCTGCTGCAATCCGCAGCCGGTGTCATGATCTTTGCAGAACCGCGATTCGGCACCGCGATTTTGGAAGAATCGGATTTGGCCGGTCTTGCCGACGCGCATGAAGAGCTTGACCGCGAGGTTGCGCGGCTTCTGGCCCGCCGTCCGGATATCCGGCAGCTATTCCTTGTCGGCTCCTGCCCGTCGGAGGTGATCAAGATTGATCTGGCCCGCGCCGCCGAACGACTAAGCCAAGTGCATGCGCCACATGTCCGGGTGCTGAATTATTCCGGCTCGGGTATCGAGACGACCTTTACCCAGGGCGAGGATGCGTGCCTCGCATCCATGGTCCCGGTTTTGAAAAACACCGCCGCGCGCGAGTTGCTCGTGGTCGGCGCGCTGCCCGATGTGGTCGAAGATCAGATGTTAGGGCTGCTGGCCGATCTGGGCATCGGCCCCGTGCGGCTGCTGCCCGCCCGCCGGATTGATGACACAACCGCAATCGGCGAAAACACCGTTTTCGCCCTGACGCAGCCGTTCCTTGGCGATACCCATGCCGCACTTGAACGCCGCGGCGCCCGGCATATCGCGGCCCCCTTCCCCTTTGGTGACGAGGGCACAACCGCGTGGCTGCGTGCCATTGCCGCCGAATTCGGAGTCAGCGAAGAAACATTCGAACGGGTCACTGCAGCCCCCCGCGCCCGCGCCCGCAAGGCTATTGCCCAGGCGTCCGAGGCCCTGCGCGGCAAATCCCTGTTCTTCTTTCCCGACAGCCAGCTGGAAATTCCGCTGGCCCGTTTTCTGACCCGCGAATGCGGCATGACCGCGATTGAGGTTGGCAGCCCCTATATTCACGACGCGCTGCATGGTCCCGATCTCGACCTGCTGCCGGCTGGGCCGCAGATTTCCGAAGGTCAGGACGTGGACAAGCAGTTGGCCCGCGCCCGCGCCGCCCGCCCCGACCTGACGGTCTGCGGTCTGGGCCTTGCCAACCCGCTGGAGGCGGAGGGGCTATCCACCAAGTGGGCCATTGAGCTGGTCTTTACCCCTGTGCATTTCTACGAGCAGGCGGGCGATCTGGCTGGTCTGTTCTCGCGTCCGCTGCGCCGCAAATCTGTGTTGCGGATGGAGGCGGCGGAATGAAGCTGACCGTCTGGACATATGAAGGCCCGCCCCATGTCGGCGCGATGCGCGTCGCGACCGCGATGAAGGGCCTGCACTATGTGCTGCACGCCCCGCAGGGCGATACATATGCTGATCTGCTATTCACCATGATCGAACGCCGCGATCATCGTCCCCCGGTCAGCTACACCACATTTCAGGCCCGTGACCTGGGATCGGACACAGCCACATTGTTCAAGACATCCTGTCAGGACGCAGTCGACCGGTTTGACCCGCAGGCGATTATCGTCGGCGCCTCGTGTACCGCAGAACTGATCCAGGATGACCCGGCAGGTTTGGCCGAAACCATGGGCCTGTCGATCCCGGTTATTCCGCTGGAACTGCCCAGCTATCAGCGCAAGGAAAACTTTGGCGCGGATGAGACGTTCTATCAGATCGTCAAGCATCTGGCCCAACCGCAAGCACGGACGCAACGCATCACCTGCAACATTCTTGGCCCCACCGCTTTGGGGTTCCGCGCCCGCGACGATGTTGAAGAGCTGACCGGCCTTTTGTCCGACATGGGCATCGACGTGAATGTGGTCGCCCCCCTGAATGCCACCCCCGCCGATATTGCGCGCTTGCCTGCCGCTCATTTCAACGTGCTGCTATCCCCTGAAACGGGTGAAGCCGCTGCCCGCTTCCTGGAAAAGAACCACGGCCAACCCTATACAAAAACCGTCCCGATCGGCGTTGGTGCCACCCGCGATTTCATTGCTGAGGTTGCGACCCTGACCGGCCTGTCCGCGCAGGTGGATGAAAGCCGGTTGCGGATGCCCTGGTGGTCCCGGTCTGTGGACAGCACCTATCTGACCGGCAAGCGTGTCTTTATCTTTGGCGACGGCACCCATGTTGCCGCCCATGCCCGCATCGCCCGCGATGAGATGGGGTTCGAGGTTGTCGGTATCGGATGTTACAACCGCGAAATGGCCCGGCCGATCCGCGCGCTGGCCAAGGAATACGGCATCGAGGCGCTGATCACCGACGACTATCTGGAGGTTGAAGCCGCTATCGAACGGCACGCCCCGGAAATGATCCTCGGCACTCAGATGGAGCGCCATATCGGCAAGCGGCTGGGCATTCCCTGCGCGGTCATTTCAGCACCCGTCCATGTGCAGGACTATCCCGCCCGCTATTCCCCCCAGGTGGGTTTTGAGGGCGCCAATGTCATTTTTGATACGCTGATCCACCCGCTGGTCATGGGCCTGGAAGAACATCTGCTGACGATGTTCCGAGATGATTTCGAATTCCATGATGCTGCCGGTCCAAGCCATCACGGCGGGCATTCGCCGTTGCCGGCCGAGGATGCCTCCGGCGGGAGTATTTCGGGCAAGATGATGGATGTGCAGCCTGACAACGTGATCTGGCTGTCAGATGCGGAACGTGAGCTGAAAAAGATCCCGTTCTTTGTGCGTGGCAAGGCCCGCCGCAACACTGAAACCTTTGCGCTGGAAAAAGGGCTGCACGAGATCAGTCTTGATACGCTTTACGAAGCAAAGGCCCACTATGCGCGATGAGGTGATGCATACGCCCTACCGCGTGGTGATCGTCACGCTGGATGCCCATGCCGCAGGCCCCTGCGCCCGCGTGATGTCCCGGTTGGCACCGGATTTCCCGGGGCTGGATGTGCAGGTCCTGTCATCAGCTGAATGGGGCGAATGCCCCAAGGCACTTGCTGCCGCCAAGGCCGCGATTGCCGAGGGTGATATCATCATCGCGAACCTGCTGTTCCTTGAAGAGCATATCAACGCGATCCTGCCCGCGATGCAGGCCCGGCGCGACCACTGCGATGCCATGATCGGCATGATTGCGGACGCGTCTGTCGTCAAGCTGACCCGCATGGGTGATCTGGACATGGCCAAGCCCGCAAGCGGCGCGATGGCCCTGCTCAAGCGGCTGCGCGGGTCCTCCAAGCCGTCGACAGAGAATGGCGCCAAGAAGATGAAGATGCTGCGGCGTCTTCCCAAGATCCTCAAGCTGATCCCGGGCAAGGCACAGGATTTGCGCGCCTGGTTCCTGTCGATGCAATACTGGCTTGGCGGGTCGGACGACAATGTCGAACATCTGATCCGTTTCCTGATTGGCCGGTATGCAGACCGCCCCGACTGGCATGGCGCCAAGGCGGATGCCCCCATCGCATATCCTGATGTTGGCCTCTATCATCCAGACCTGCCCGGACATCACATCGCCACCGATATCGCCGATCTGCCCCAACGCGCCGACCCTGTCGCAACCATTGGCGTGCTGATGTTGCGATCCTATGTTCTGGCATCGGATTGTGCGCATTATGACGCCGTCATCCGGGCATTTGAGGCGGCCGGCATGCGGGTCATTCCTGCCTTTGCCGGTGGGCTTGACGGACAGCCCGCGGTCGATACCTATTTTCAAGGCAATGTGGACGCCCTTGTCTCGCTGACCGGGTTTTCGCTGGTCGGCGGTCCTGCCTATAATGACAGTGACAAGGCCATCGCCCTGCTGGGTCAATTGGATGTTCCCTACATCGCGGCCCAACCGCTGGAGTTCCAGACGCTGGGACAATGGGCCGCCAGTCCGCAAGGGCTTGGGCCGATTGAAACAACGATGCTGGTGGCCCTGCCGGAGCTTGACGGTGCCACGAACCCCACTGTTTTTGCGGGACGGCATGGCACGGATGGCTGCCAGGGATGCGCACAGGCCTGTCAGGGTACATCGACCTGCAAGGCAATGGCCCCCTGCCACGAGCGGATTGCAAATCTGACCGAAAAGACCCGCCGCCTGGCCGTTCTGCGCCGGATGCGCAATGCCGACAAGAAAGTCGGGATCGTCCTGTTTGGATTCCCGCCAAATGCGGGCGCGGTTGGCACAGCGGCCTATCTGAGCGTGTTTGAAAGCCTGCAGAACACCCTGCGCCGGATGCGTACAGAGGGATATACCGTCGAGGTTCCGGAAACCGTTGATGACCTGCGCGCGGCCCTGTTGCAGGGGAACGCAGCGCAATACGGTCAACAGGCCAATGTCGCCGCCCATGTCGATGCTGACACAATTGTGCGCACGGCCAGACATCTGGAAGAGGTCGAGGCGGTCTGGGGCCCGGCGCCGGGCAAAATCCAGTCGGATGGCCGGGGCGTCTATGTCCTTGGTGCGCAATTTGGCAATGTCTTTGTCGGCGTGCAGCCTGCCTTTGGCTACGAGGGCGACCCGATGCGCCTTTTGTTTGAGCGTGGCTTTGCCCCGACCCATGCCTTTGTCACCTTTTATCAGTGGCTGCGCGACAGCTTTGCGGCTGACGTGCTGCTGCATTTCGGCATGCATGGCGCGCTGGAATTCATGCCAGGCAAGCAGGCCGGGCTTGGCGCAAGCGACTGGCCTGACCGCCTGATTGGCGAGATGCCCAATGTCTATCTCTATGCAGCCAACAACCCGTCCGAGGCGACCCTTGCCAAACGCCGCGCAAATGCCGTGACCATCACGCATCTGACCCCGCCGCTGACGACTGCAGGCCTCTACAAGGGGCTGGCAGAGCTGAAAGACAGCCTGATCCGCTGGCGCGAGATGCCCGACGAGGATGACCAGCGCAGTGATCTGGAACAGCTGATCCGCGATCAGGCGAATGCGGTCGATATGAATGCCCGCAATATCGACCAGCTTTGGCTGAAGCTGCTCGAAACCGAAGGGTCGTTGATCACCGAAGGTCTGCATGTGGTGGGCCAACCGCTTTCTGCCGCGGCCCGCGCCGATATGATCAAGCTGATGCCTGAAGGCGAAGCCGCGGACAATGCGGCAGAGTTGCTGCGGGAAGATCACGAATTACCCGCGTTGATGCGCGCCCTGTCGGGGGAATTTATTGCGCCGGTGCCGGGCGGTGATCTGATCCGCGCGCCAGAGATTGTTCCGACGGGCCGTAATATTCATGCATTTGATCCGTTTCGGATGCCGACAGCGTTTGCGATGTCCGAAGGGGTCAAGCAGGCCGATCTGTTGTTGAAAACCCATGCCAGCCTGCCACGCACCGTGGCGCTGGTGCTTTGGGGGTCGGACAACATCAAGACCGATGGTGGCCCGATCGCGCAGGCCCTTGCGCTGATGGGGGCAACCCCCCGGTTCGACAGCTTTGGCCGCTTGTCAGGGGCTGACCTGATCTCGCTTGACCGGCTTG
This sequence comes from Yoonia sp. SS1-5, assembly GCF_038443705.2. Classification (NCBI taxonomy): domain Bacteria; kingdom Pseudomonadati; phylum Pseudomonadota; class Alphaproteobacteria; order Rhodobacterales; family Paracoccaceae; genus Yoonia; species Yoonia rhodophyticola. Next base: position 2,478,813 of record NZ_CP151767.2, read on the forward strand.
GGCGGCCCCGCATTGATGTGGTGATGACCCTGTCGGGCATTTTCCGCGATCTGCTGCCATTGCAGACCCGGATGCTTGCCGAGGCCGCGTTGAAAGCAGCCCAGGCCGATGAGCCGCTGGAGCAGAATTTCATTCGTGCCCACGCATTGGCCTATGCCGATGAGATGGGCTGCGATCTGGAAGAAGCTGCCTTGCGGGTCTTTTCCAATGCCGAAGGGGCCTATGGGTCCAACGTTAACCAGCTTGTCGACAGTTCCGCCTTTGGGGACGAGGACGAGCTTGCCGATGCCTATGAGGCCAGAAAATCCTTTGCTTACGGCGTCAACGGCAAGGCCGCCCAAAATCCGGCGCTGCTGCAAAAGGCGCTAAAGGACGTCGATCTGGCCTATCAGAACCTTGAATCGGTCGAATTGGGCGTGACCACGGTTGATCACTATTTTGACACGCTTGGCGGCATTTCCCGGGCCGTGAAAAGGGCCAAGGGCGGTCAGGCCGCACCTGTCTATATTGGCGATCAGACCCGGGGGTCCGCCAAGGTGCGCACCCTGCAGGATCAGGTTGCCCTGGAAACCCGCAGCAGATCATTGAACCCGAAGTTTTTTGAGGCCCTGCTGAACCATGGGCATGAAGGTGTTCGCCAGATCGAGGCGCAAGTCACCAATACATTGGGCTGGTCAGCAACCACTGGCGAGGTCGAACCCTGGGTCTATCAGCGGCTTTCAGAGACATTCGTTCTGGATGACGACATGCGCAAACGGCTGGCTGCACTGAACCCGCAAGCCTCAATGCGGATGGCAAACCGCCTGCTGGAAGCATCCGACCGCGACTATTGGGCCCCGGACGAAGCAACGCTCGCCGCGTTGCAGGATGCCGCAGACGCAATCGAAGACACAATGGAAGGGGTGGCCGCAGAATGACCGCTTTACTCCTGAATTCAATGGAAAGGAGGCTCGCATGAGCCCCAGAGATGAAGTCCCGAACCTCAAAGGCCTTGATGGCGAAGGATCTGTTCAGGTGCATCAGCCCGACGATGCAAAGATCGAAGGCGCAAAGGTGTTTTCGGTCTATGGCAAGGGCGGGATCGGGAAATCCACCACCTCTTCAAACCTGTCCGCCGCTTTTTCCATGCTGGGCAAGCGCGTGCTTCAGATCGGCTGTGATCCTAAACATGACAGCACGTTCACCCTGACCGGTTCCCTTGTTCCAACCGTGATCGACATCCTCAAAGAGGTGGATTTTCACTCGGAAGAGCTGCGTCCCGAGGATTTCATTTTTGACGGGTTCAACGGGGTGAAATGCGTCGAGGCGGGCGGCCCGCCCGCAGGGACCGGATGTGGGGGCTATGTGGTCGGCCAGACCGTAAAACTGCTAAAGCAGCACCATCTGTTGGAAGACACGGATGTGGTCATCTTTGACGTGCTGGGCGATGTGGTCTGCGGTGGGTTTGCCGCCCCCCTGCAGCATGCAGACCGGGCGCTGATCGTGACCGCAAATGATTTTGACAGCATCTACGCCATGAACCGGATCATCGCGGCCGTGCAGGCGAAATCGGCCAATTACAAGGTCCGTCTGGCGGGTTGCGTTGCAAATCGCAGCCGCGAGACCGACGAGGTTGACCGCTATTGCGAGACCGTTGGCTTTAACCGCATCGCGCATATGCCCGATCTGGACGCCATCCGCCGCAGCAGGCTGAAGAAAAAGACGCTGTTTGAAATGGATGACGAGGAAGACATCGTTCAGGTCCGCAAGGAATATATCCGCCTTGCGGAAACATTGTGGAACGGGACTGAGCCACTTGCCCCCGCGCCATTGCCCGACCGCGAGATTTTTGAACTGCTTGGGTTTGATTAATGACCGACTACGCCCGCACACGTGACCGGGTCGAAGACTATTTCGACCGCAGCGCCACCAAAGTATGGGAGCGTCTGACCTCTGATGCCCCGGTATCTGGCGTGCGGGCAACGGTGCGCGCGGGTCGTGATCAGATGCGTGATGTGATTTTGCGCCAATTGCCCACCGATCTGCGCGGCGCGCGCATTCTGGATGCAGGCTGTGGCACAGGTGCGTTGGCCGTGGAACTGGCGACAAGAGGCGCCGATGTGGTGGCGGCCGATATTTCGCCCGCCCTGATCGGGATCGCCCAAAGGCGGATGCCTGCCGGACTGGCCGGAAACATCAGTTGGGTCGCCGGCGACATGCTGGATGCGACCACGGGTGGCTTTGATCATGCCGTCGCGATGGACTCGCTGATTTATTACAGCACGCCGGATGTCGCCGCCTTGTTGGGGCGGGCTGCCAAGCGCATTGATGGCAAGTTTGTTTTCACATTGCCCCCGCGCAGCCCATTGCTGATGGCCATGTTCCGGGTGGGTAAGCTGTTTCCGCGCGCTGATCGCAGCCCAACGATGATCCCCCAGACAACCGCGGGGCTGGCACACGCATTGCGTGATGCGGGAATTGCGGGCCATTTGCGCGATATCGAACGGGTGAAATCGGGTTTCTACATCTCGACCGCGCATGTGTTTGAGGGTCGCCGATGATTTTCAAAGCCAACGCCCTGAAGAAAGTGTCGATCAAGCTGCTGCCATTCAGTGACGCAGTCAGTGATGATCTGCCACTGGGGCAGTTGCTGCGCCTTTCACTGTTTCAGGTATCTGTCGGCATGGCCGCAGTGATGCTGCTTGGCACCCTGAACCGGGTGATGATTGTCGAATTGGGCATTGGGGCGATGCTGGTTGCCGCGATGATCGCCATTCCAGTGCTGGTCGCGCCGTTCCGGGCCCTGGTGGGCTTTAAATCCGACAATTACAAATCGGCCATCGGCTGGAAGCGGATACCGTATCTGTGGTTCGGGACCATGTGGCAATTCGGCGGGCTGGCGATCATGCCGATGGCTCTGTTGGTGCTGTCCGGGGATCGCACGATTGACTGGCCCTGGGCTGGCTATGCGGGGGCGGGGCTTGCCTTTCTGCTGACCGGTATCGGGATGCACATGACCCAGACGGCGGGCCTTGCACTTGCCGCTGATCGCGCCACCGAAGAGACACGGCCCAAGGTCGTGGCCCTTCTTTATGTGATGCATCTGGTTGGCATGGCGATCTCTGCCGTTTTGATCGGCGCGTTGCTGCGCGACTATTCGGCCCTGCGCCTGGTGCAGGTCGTACAGGGAACCGCTGTTGTCACGCTGCTTTTGAACCTGATCGCGCTTTGGCGGCAGGAAAAGATGAGCCCGATGACAAAGGCCCAGCGCGCCGCCGCATCGCCCACTTTCAAGGACGCGTGGAAGGATCTGGCCAGTGGCGGGGATGCGGGCAGGCTTTTGGCTGTCGTGTTCCTGGGCACCATGGCGTTCAACATGCAAGATGTGCTGCTGGAACCCTATGGGGGCGAAATTCTGGGGCTATCAGTCTCGGCCACCACACTGCTGACGGCCATGTGGGCGGGTGGTGCGCTTGTGGGCTTTGGATTGGCGGCTCGCTGGCTAAGCAAGGGGGTAACCCCTTACCGGATGGCAACGCGCGGCATTTTGGCCGGGATCGCCGCATTCTGTGCGGTCATCTTTTCCGCGCCAATGGAATCGCCGGTTCTGTTTTATGCAGGGGCCGCATTGATCGGCTTTGGCGGCGGCCTGTTCGGGGTGTCGACCCTGACAGCTGCCATGACAATGCCCACGATCGGGAATGCCGGTCGGGGTCTGGCCCTGGGTGCCTGGGGGGCTGCGCAGGCCACCGGTGCCGGGCTGTCCATCTTTATCGGGGGCACGGTACGTGACCTTGTGAACCACGCCGCTGGGAACGGCACATTGGGAGAGGCGCTCGCCACGCCTGCCACGGGCTATTCGGTCGTATATCACACCGAGATTGGCCTTCTTTTCATCACCTTGATTGTGCTGGGGCCGCTTGTGCGGCTGCGGCCCATGAAAACAGGGGGGTCGGCAAAGCTGGGTTTAGCCGACTTCCCGACCTAACCACCGAAAGGACAATAAAATGGTTGGCGTAGAATTTTTTGGCAACTTCGATCTGGCGAGCGCGGCGATCTGGCTGTTCTGGATATTCTTTGCGGGGCTGGTCTACTACCTGCAGACCGAGAACATGCGCGAAGGTTACCCACTGCGCGGTGACGATGACGAGCCACCCGCAAATGAAAGCCTCTGGCCAATTCCAAAGGAAAAGACATTTCATCTGCGTGACGGGCGCGGTGAGCTGACCGTCCCGTCCCGTGAATATGAGGATAGCAAGATGCGAACCGATCTGGCACTGGCCCAGTCGGCGGCTGCAACAGGCTCACCCTGGATCCCGACGGGTGACCCGATGGTCGACGGTGTCGGCCCCGCATCATGGGCCCCGCGCAAGGATCATCCTGAACTGGACGCGCATGGGCATGTCAAAATTCAACCCATGGCGTCGCTGGATGACTTCAAGGTATCCGCAGGCCGCGATCCGCGCGGGTTGCCCCTTGTCGGCGGCGATGGCGAGGTTGTTGGCCGCGTGACCGACCTTTGGGTCGATGTACCCGAACAGATGGTTCGCTATCTGGCCGTTGATCTGAACCCCGAAGGCAGTGGCAATAGCCGCCTGATCCCCATGACAATGACCAAGATCGGGTCTGACCGGGTCACGGTACGCGCCCTTCACGCCCATAACTGGGAAGGACTTCCCGGCATCAAGAACCCAACCCAGGTCACCCTTCTCGAGGAAGAGAAGATCATGGCCTATGTCGCTGGCGGCACTCTTTATGCCACGCCCGCCCGATCCCAGACGATACTCTAACCCAGCCGTCAGCCCCGGCTCGCCACCGGGACTGGCATCGCACCGCAGAGGGAACCTGCAATGAGCCATGATGACTTCAAATTCGAGCCGATCCGGGGCTTGCCCGAGGCTTTGCCAGAGGGTGAGCATATCCTGTGGCAAGGCGCCCCTGACCCCAAGCGACTGGCACGCGAGGCGTTGGCCCTGCGATGGGTGGCCGGATATTTTGTCCTTCTGACCCTGTGGCGCGTTGGCGTCTCATCCGCGGATTACCCGTTTGCCGAGGCCTTGTTGCATGGCGTGCCCTTTGTTGTCTCGGGTCTTATTGCCTGCGCCATCCTGTATGGGGTGGCCTATGTGCAGGCCCGATCAACCGTCTACACCCTGACAAACAAGCGGGTCGCAATGCGCATCGGGGCCGCCCTGACCATGACGCTGAACCTGCCCTATACGTGGATCGGGACTGCCAAACTTGACCTTAAGCCAACCGGTCACGGAACCCTGGCGTTTGAGCTGATCGGCGAAACCCGGCTGTCTTACATGATGACCTGGCCCCATGTCCGGCCGTGGCAAATGGCGCGCACCCAGCCCGCCCTGCGCTGCATCCCCGACGCCCAGACCGTCGCGGGCATCTTTGCCGAGGCCGCCGAGACACGCATTTCGCAACCACGTGTCACCCGGGTGCAGAACGACGGCGGCTCGACCGTCGCAGCGGAGTAACGGATATGTCCCAGCTTGAACAACAGATGCGCCATCGCGACAAGGAAATGGTCCCCAAGATACTGGTGCAGGGGATGTTTGCGCTGATGGCCTCGACCCTGGCCATCGTGGCCTACGCGCAATGGGCCGACGTGCCGCAACAGGGTGTGCTGATCGAGGCACCCATCGTCAAATCATTGGATATCGTGATCTCGGGCGATCGCAGCGGAACCTACCAGATCCACGACACTGCCGGAACGCTGCTTGCGTCCTCGACCGATGACAAGGCCGGCTTTATCGGGGTCATGGGCCGGGTCGTGGACCGGGAACGTGGCGTGCGCGGCATCGCCCCTGATCTGCCCTTGCAGGTCGTCCGCCGCGACAACGGCAACGTGGCCATCATTGACGCAACAACAGGCTCTGTCACCGAACTGATCGGTTATGGGGCGGATAACGTGGCAGCTTTCGCCAGGCTGCTTGACTGAAACCATGCGCAGGTTCGCCACCTGCAAGCATCAAATGTGAAAGGGAACTCACATGGGACTATTGTTTAGAGAGAAGGAAACCGCACCATGCACGGTGACGATTTCCCATCGTTTCGAAGAACTGTCCGCGCATGTCCGGCTGGACAACGGCGCTGTTATTCATCCCGGCGATACCGTTCAGGTGCAGGGACCGGAAATCATGGCAGCCTTCGGCGAAATGATCGAAGAAAAACGCACAGCCGTCATCACCCGCGCCAGCCGGTTAGAACAGCTTTGGACCCGCGCCACTGGCGATCTGGAGTTCATGGAACTGTGCGAATTTTCATTCAGTGAAGAGGTGATGTCATGAATATGCATTCATCCAACGCCACCACCGCCGAAGAAGCCATCGCCGCCCAAGAGGCCCTGCCCCCGCTGACCAACGAAGAAGCAACGCAGGTCGCGATGTCCAACACCCTGCTGACCCCGCGGTTTTACACGACCGATTTCGACGAAATGGACGCGATTGACGTCACACCGGTTCGCGGCGAATGGGACAAACTGATCGCTGCCATGAAAGCGGACCCGAACAAGGGCCATTTTCGCAAGAACGAAGACTGGGATGATGTCGATTGGGACGGGATGGAACCCGCCCTGAAGGCCGAGTTCATTGATTTCCTGATCTCAAGCTGCACAGCCGAGTTTTCCGGCTGCGTTCTTTACAAGGAAATGAAGCGCCGCGGATCGAACGAAGATATCACCACGCTGTTCCAACTGATGGCACGGGACGAGGCCCGCCATGCAGGGTTCATCAATGATGCCCTGCGCGAGGCTGGCATTGCCGTGAACCTTGGGTTCCTGACACAGGCCAAGAAATACACCTATTTCCGGCCCAAATTCATCTATTACGCCACCTACCTTTCGGAAAAGATCGGTTATGCCCGCTACATCACGATCTACCGGCATTTGGAACAGCATCCCGAGCATCGGTTCCACCCGATTTTCAAATGGTTCCGCGAATGGTGCAATGACGAGTTTTCCCATGGCGAGGCCTTTGCCCTGCTGCTGAAAACCGATCCCCAGCTGACCGAAAGCCGTGTCAACAAGATGTGGATCAAGTTCTTCCTGACGGCGGTCTATTCCACGATGTGGGTGCGTGACCATCAGCGGCCTGAATTCCACAAGGCTTTGGGCGTCGATCCCGAATGGTATGGGCAAGAGGTGTTCCGCAAGACATCGGATATCTCGCGTCAGGTGTTTCCGATGGTTCTGGACATTGATCACCCGCGTTGGAAACCAACGCTGCGCCGCATGGAAGCAGCCAATGTGCAGATTGCCCATGGTCGCAAACAAGGCGGCGTTGGCGGCTGGCTGAAACGGATGGCCGGATCGGCCAAAGCGGGCTTTGCCTTTGTATCCCTTCTGACGATCCCGGCACAAAAGAGCATCGTGCCCGCCTCGCCACGGATGGAGCCTGCATACTGATGGCATCACCCTGGATCGCATCGCTTTTGGCAATTTTCGTCTGGTGGTTTTCCACCGGGGCGATTTTGCTGGCGGTGCGGCGTGCAGACCAGATTGGCGGCCATAGCTGGCTGATCGTCAAGTGGCTACCCCTTCTGGCGTTCGGGGTGGCTGCGGTCACAGTTTCGCTGCCCGATGCATCGGTTTTCGGGGCCTATCTTGGCTTTGCGGGTGCCTTGGCGATCTGGGGGTGGATCGAACTGTCCTTTCTGGCTGGTGTGATCACCGGGCCGGTCAAGGCGCCGTGCCTGCCGGGGCTGTCCGGCCGGGATCGCTTTTTCCGGGCTTTCGGGACGGTGGCATATCATGAGTTGGCGATTGTCATCGGCCTGTGGGGCATCGTGGCTGCTGCCGACGGGGCGGTGAACCGCATGGCGGTTGCCACATATCTGGTTCTGTTTCTGGCGCGGATCTTTGCCAAGCTGAACCTCTATTTCGGCGTACCGCGCATCAACACCGAATTTGTCCCAACGCAGCTACGCCACCTGAAATCATATTTCAGACGTGGCCCTGCAACACTTGCCTTTCCGGCCGCAATCACCGCGCTGACGGCATTGCTGGCGGTCTGTGCCGAACGGCTTTGGACGGCGCAATCAGAGGCCGGGACCGTAGGCTTTGCCCTGCTGACAGCGCTTGCCGCGCTCGCCCTGCTTGAACACTGGCTGATGGTGGTTCCGCTGCCTGATGCAAAACTCTGGCGCTGGATGCTTCCTGCGCCCAAAACAACACTGCCCAACGAGGACTGACAGATGGATTTTGACGCCCTATTCAACGCACAGTTGGACCAGCTGAAAAGCGACGGGAACTACCGCTACTTTGCGGAGCTGGAACGCAAATGCGGCAAGTTCCCCCGCGCCGCAAACCATGATGACAGCGGCGTGCGCGATGTCACGGTCTGGTGCTCGAATGATTATCTGGGGATGGGGCAGCATCCCAAGGTGATCGAAGCGATGTGTGAAGCCGTCGAACGGACAGGCACAGGGGCTGGCGGCACCCGGAATATCTCGGGGACGAACCACGATCACCTTTTGCTGGAACGCGAACTGGCTGATCTGCACGGCAAAGAGGCAGCACTGCTGTTCACATCGGGCTATGTTTCTAACTGGGCTGCGCTGTCGACATTGGGCAGCCGGTTGAAGGATTGCGTGATCCTGTCGGATGCTGGCAACCATGCGTCGATGATCGAGGGCATTCGTCATTCCAAGGCCAGCAAGGTAATCTGGAAGCATAATGACGTGCATGATCTTGAGATGAAGTTGCGCACGTTGCCCAGCGACGTGCCCAAGATCATCGCCTTTGAAAGCGTCTATTCGATGGATGGCGACATCGCCCCGATCCGCGAAATCGTCGAAGTTGCCGAAAAATACGGTGCCATGACCTATATCGACGAGGTCCACGCCGTTGGCATGTACGGCCCCCGAGGGGGTGGCGTCGCCGAACGCGAAGGGCTGATGGACCGTATCACCCTGATCGAGGGCACACTTGGCAAAGCCTACGGCGTTGTTGGCGGCTACATCACCGGATCTGCAGCCCTGTGCGACTTTATCCGCAGCTTTGCGTCGGGTTTCATCTTTACAACGGCGCTGCCGCCGGCGGTGGCTGCTGCGGCACGCACATCAATCGCCTACCTCAAAGACTCCGAAATGGAACGGGCCAAACAACGGCGTCAGGTTGCCCGGTTGCGCGCCGCCCTCGACCGCGAAGGCATTCCGCATATGCAAAATGAAAGCCATATCGTGCCCGTCCTGATCAAAGACCCGGTCAAAACCCGGATGCTGGCCGACTATCTGATGCGCGAATGGGACATTTATGTGCAACCAATCAATTACCCGACCGTTCCAAAGGGGACAGAGCGGCTTCGGTTCACGCCATCTCCGTTGCATACGGACGCGGATATTGACCATCTTGTCAATGCGTTAAGCGTCTTGTGGCGACAATGCGCACTGGCCCATGCGGTGGCATAACGCGGATCACGCAATCTTTTGCATACCGGGGGTGGACCACGCGCACCGATGCATTACATTCAGCCCCGACTGGGGCAAACGGTCACCAAAGCAAGATCGAAAAGGAAGACGATCATGAAAAAGTTTACAATCGCAGCGGCATTTGCCGTGCTCGCCGCACCCGCCTTTGCAGACGGCCACGCATCCACACAGGGTGATGCCGCTGCAGGTGAAGAGCAGTTCAACCGTCAATGTGTCGCGTGCCACGTTGTTGCTGACGCATCCGGCGAAGTACTGGCTGGCCGCAATGCAAAAACCGGTCCGAACCTTTATAACATCGCCGGGCGCACAATCGGCAGCGTCGAAGGCTTCCGCTATGGCGACAGCATTGTCGAAGTGGGCGAAGCAGGCGGCGTCTGGACCGAAGAGACTTTTGTCGGTTACGTCCAGAACCCGACAGACTGGCTGCGTGAAACGCTTGATAACCGTCGCGCCCGCGGCAAGATGGCCTATCAGGTCCGTGAAGAGTCGCAGGCATACGACCTTTACGCATTCCTTTCGACATTCGCTGAAGAGTAATATCAGCGCCAGAATTTCTGATGGCCGCGTCCCCGTGACGCGGCCATTTTCGTTGGGTGCAGATGTGCTCAGATCACGGCTGTCTCTACAAACCGGTGGTTTGTGACAATCCTTTCGAAATGAAAGGGGCGCAGATCAAGACTGCGATATTCACCATAGGTCAGCATTTCCGCTATCCCGCGCCCCATTGCAGGCGATTGCTGTAGGCCATGTCCTGAAAAACCGTTGAGGAAATAGAAGTTTTCCAGATCAGGATGCGGGCCGACAATCGCGTTGTGATCAAAGACATTGTAGGCGTAATGTCCAGCCCATTCCGACTGCACCCTGATCGCCTCGAATTGCGGAATGCGATGGGCCAGCGTGGGCCAGATGTGATCTTCCCAGATGTTGTGATCCATCTCAAAGTCATCATAGGCCACTGCGGTGTCATCTGCAGGATGGCCGCCGGCCTGATATGTTCCGCCACCGTTCTCACGAACATGAACGCCTGATGGGTCAATCGTCAGCGGCAAGTCCCGATCCAGCGGATCCTGCGCCGAAAAAACCCATGAATAGCGTTTCCGTGGCTCGACCGGGATGTCGACGCCAACCATACGGGCGGTCTGGGCCGCCCTTGGGCCAGAGGCATTGACCACCTGCCCGCAATTGATGACCACACCGGATTTCAGCGTCACGCTTTGCACGGATGTACCCGCGCTGTTCCGGGTCATGCCCACGACCTCATTGGTGATGTATTCCACGCCACGCTCGCGGGCGGACCTGCGGAACCAATCAAAAACAGTGGATCCGTCCCAGAACCCCTCGTCGACCGTATTGATCGACCCAAGCACGATGTCGTCCACGTGATAGAACGGATAGGCAGCCTTGATCTGGGCCGGGTCCAGCAACCGCGTCCCGGCGCCTTCGCGCTGCTGCACGCGCAGGTTTTCGCGCAAGGTGGCGGCAAAATCCTCGGTATCTGCCAGATACATATAGCCAAACGACCGAATTGACAGCGCGGGCACACGGTCGTCGCCGCCCATATACTGGCGCAGGTTCTTGACGAAATCCGCAGCGAATTGCGATATGCGCACATTCAGCGCCTCGGAATATTGCTGCCGCATGCAGGAATTGGTGTGGGTGGTCGAGGCGAACTGATAGGTCGGGTCCCTTTCCACCACCAGCACACGGCCATCAAAATCGGCATTATCCGTCAGAAACCACGCAGCCGACGACCCCATGATCGCCCCACCGATAATGATCACGTCGTAACTGTCATATGCAGGCGCTTGCGTATTCATCCGGTCACCTTTCCGCTGCTGGCGCAAATTTGGCAGCAGTGAACGCCGGGACGCAATTTCACGCAAGACCTTGCGTGGACCACGACCGCAATGACCCTTGACCCACGCATCCCCTCATGCGCAGCATATCGACCCCTGGCTGCGGTCGGTTTGTCATCATTATCGTGGACAATTTCTCAAAATAATAAGGCCGGTCGGGGGTACCGACCGGCCTTTGAGTGGATGGAGGTTGGGTAAACTCAGTTCCATCGAAGCGCTTCGTCGCAACAACTGCTCCATCCGGGTCCACCAAAACGGTGCGATCAGCCTAGCGCTTGAGGAACGGCTGATCGCGATGTTTGGCTGTTTGGTCCCCGGATCATGAGGGAGGCATGATCCAGGGACGCATCTGATTTAGTTGACGATGAATTCTTTCTGTGCGGCGACCTGTCCGTCGACCTTGAGAACGGCGATGACGTCGCGCTTGGCGGGCAGCACTGTGTTGACGCGGACGTCTGTGTTTGCGCCTGCATTCACCATTTCAGCGCCCAGCAATGCGCCCTGCTCACCAGTGTGGAAGTCGTAGATTTCAACAACACCGTTGTTGTCTGCGGTCACCAGGCCCAGCTCCAGCACGGTGCCGGCATCCAATGTGCGGCCCTTCTGGAAATAGCTGTCAGCAGCGCCAGCAGTGGCAGTCACAGCAACAGCAGCGGCGGCGAGTACGATTGATTTGATAGACATGAGAGAGTTCCTTTTGAGAGATTTTTAAGATGTGAGAGATATTGAGAGAGGGATTGGGGGCCCGGACCGGCCCTTTGGACCAGCCCGGACAGGGGGGATTAGTTCACGACGAAGTCTTTTGCCGCTTTTTCCTGACCGTCGACACTGATCACGGCGATCACGTCACGCTTGGTCGGCAGGCCGGTGTTGACGCGGACATCTGTGTTGGCGCCAGCGCTCAGCTGCTCGGTGCCCAGCAGGGCGCCGCGCTCACCGCGGTGGTAGTCATAGATGGCGACCACGCCGTTACCTTCGGCTGTGATCAGGCCCAGATCCAGGGTGCTGCCTGCGTCCAGCGTGCGGCCCTTCTGGAAGTATGTGTCTGCAACACTTGCGCTTGCTGTGATGGAAGCGGCGGCTGCGGCGAGGATGAGTGTCTTGATTGTCATTGTCTTGGTCCTTTTTAAAGTTTGGTTTGTTGCGGTGCAGAGCGTGTCTGCTTGCGTTTCGATGAGGCTAAGATTGTCGCTGTTGGTGTGTTTTGGTAGGGCGTGGCCGATCACGAAAAAGGTGATGATTGTGAGGTGTTTTGGTGCTTGACACGCGTGATGCGGGCTCTACTCGCGCTTCATGTGCGTTTACGCACAAAACTGACATTGCATCTGTGCGCAAGCTGCCCTTGGGTTAAGCGCGGGCGTGGGCGAAAGGCTTCATCTGTTCACAGGTTACAGGGTTACCCAAAGGCGTGAGCGGCCAATATTTCCACCCGGTGCCGGGTCTGTGAGCGATCTGAAACCATTGAGGGGCCGTTTCGGCACATTCCCACAGGGAATCAGACCCGCCGCGCAGGACACAAGGCATTGCCAAGACAGAATCGCCCCCTTACCCCTGTCGGTTCAGGAGATGCGACATGGGCGAAATCATTCTTGTCCGCCACGGGCAGGCAAATAGCGGCGCACAGGATGAAGAAAGCTATGACAAGCTTTCTGATCTTGGCCACCAGCAGGCAAAATGGCTTGGCGCCTACTTTGCAAAACGCGAAAACAGTTTTGACCGTGTCATCAGCGGCAATCTGCGCCGGCATCGCGAGACCGCTGCGGGGCTTGGATATGCCGATCCGGGCATTGATCCACGCCTGAACGAGATGGACTACTTCAATCTGGGCCGCGCACTGGAAGAGGTCCATGGGGTGCCATTCCCCGGCCCAGATGAATTTGCCGACCATGTTCCGCAAGTGATGGAAGCCTGGCATCGCGCCGAGATCATGGGCGTCGAGACATTCCAGTCATTCGAAGATCGGGTCATTGGTGTGCTGCAAGAGGCCGCAGCACCGGGTGTGCGCGTGCTCTGCGTCACATCGGGTGGTGTCATTGGCATGATCATCAGACATCTATTGGCACTAGACCCGACCCGCATGGCCCATATCCTGCTGCCTATCATGAACACGTCGGTGCATCGGGTTCACGTCACCCCGCGCGGCCCCATCCTGGCGGGCTATAACGCGATACCGCATCTTGACCACGCAGATCGCGCCCATGCGGTCACACATTACTAAGGAAGACCCATGTTCAGGCTTCACTATGCCCCCGGTACGATCTCTGTCGCAGTGGCGATCGCACTGGAACGGACCGGCACCGCGTATGCGCCCGTGTTGGTCGATTTCGCCCAAGCGGCCCAAACCACGGCCACTTATCATCAGGTCAATCCAAAGGGCCGCGTTCCCGCACTTGAAACCCCGCAGGGCATTTTGACAGAAACCGGCGCCCTGTTGGAATTTGTGGCCCCGGACCTTGTTCCGACGGATCCGTTCGCGGCCGCCCGGATGCGCGAGCTGATGTGCTACCTCAATGGCACGATGCATCCCAACCATGCCCATGGCGCCCGCGGCAACCGCTGGGCAGATGATCCGCAATCGCTGGCCGACATGAAACGCAAGGTGCCGCAGACAATGGCGGCGTCCTGTGCGTATCTGGATCAGATGCTGCCTGATTTGCCATTCGGTACCGGGGCGTTTGACGTGGTGTCCGATGCCTATCTGTTTGTTGTCCTGACATGGCTGAACGCTGACGGTGTGGATATCGCCACATATCCCACCCTTGCGGCATTCCAACGCCAGATGGACGCGCACCCGGCCGTCAAGGCCGTGCGTGCCAAGGGAATGCTGGCATGATCCATCTGTGGGTGCGGGCCGAAGCGCGATCACATGAGCAGCGCGTGGGGATCACACCCGAAGGTGCCGCGACGATGCGCAAGGCCGGTTACGAGGTCACGGTTGAACAAAGTACCCAAAGGGCGATCCCGATTGAGGATTACCGGCAAACCGGCTGTAACATCGCCCCGGAATTCAGCTGGGTCGATGCACCGGATGACGCCATCATTTTTGGCCTGAAGGAGCTCCCCGATGATGGGGCCGCGCTGCGCCACCGGCACATCATGTTTGGTCACGCCTACAAGGGGCAGCCATCCGGGCAGATCCTGTTGGACAGGTTCAAGGCTGGTGGCGGGATGCTGTATGATCTGGAATACCTGACCGATGATGATGGTCGGCGGGTTGCCGCATTCGGTTATTGGGCGGGCTATGCGGGCGCGGCCGTTGCCTTGATGTGTTGGATCGCCCAACAATCCGGGGCGCAGGTCCCGGCGGTTCACGCATATCCCAGCGCCACCCATCTTCTGGCTGATTTGCAGGCCGATCTTGCCAAAACCGGGTCGATGCGGCCAAACGCCTTGATCATCGGGGCGTTGGGGCGCGTGGGGACGGGTGCGGCCGACCTTTGTCAGGTCATGGGGGTGCCAACGACAAAATGGGACATGGCCGAGACGGCGGATGGTGGGCCGTTTGATGCCGTTCTGCAGCATGAGATATTCCTGAACTGCATTCTTGCACGCCCCGGCACCCCGGTTTTTGTTCCAGCCGCGGCCAAGACTGCAGCTCGGCGCCTGTCGGTGATTGGCGATATTGCCTGCGATCCCGACAGTGATTTTTCGCCCATCAAAGTCTATGATCAGACCACAAGCTGGGATCATCCGGCCCGACGCGTTCATGACACCCCGGTTCTGGATGTCACGGCGATTGATAATCTGCCCTCTCTCCTGCCTGCCGAAAGCAGTGCGGATTTTGCAGCGCAATTGCTGCCACATCTTCTGACGCTTGACCGGATCGATCAGGGGGTCTGGCGCCGGGCCCGCAACTGGTTCGAAAGGGCTGTACACTGATGGGGTATATGGTCGATGGGCAGTATCATCTGGGTGACGATGTCACAAAAACCCTAAGCGGCGGCGCGTGGGAACGCGCCAAAAGCACCGTGCGTCATTGGATCGGAACAGATGCATTCCCCGCCGACGCCAGCCGATATCATTTATTTGTCGCCTGGAACTGCCCCTGGGCGCATCGCGCGCTTTTGACCCGCGCGATAAAGGGGCTGACTGATATCACCGTATCCTATGCACGGCCCAACCGCACCGATCAGGGCTGGGTGTTTGATGCAGACGGGCCTTTCGCAGACAATATGCTGGGTATCCGCGCGATACATGAGGTCTATAGTGCGGATCCCATGCGCTATACCGGCCGCCTGACTGTTCCGGTTTTGTGGGACAAGGTTGCCGGGCGCATGGTCAGCAATGAATCCGCCGATATTGTCCGGATGCTGAATACGCATTTCGGCGGCGTCGACCTTTACCCCGCAGCGCTGCGCGACCAGATCGACACATGGAACGAGACCATCTATCGCGATGTGAATAATGGCGTCTACCGCGCCGGATTTGCCAGTACGCAAGAGGCATATGCCAAAGCGGCCCAAGATGTCTTTGACTGCCTTGACAAGATTGACGCCCATTTGGCAGACCACCCCTATCTTTGCGGGGCTCAATTCACCGAGGCCGATCTGCGTCTGTTTCCGACACTGGCCCGCTTTGACGTGGCCTATCACTATGCGTTTCGCTGCAATCTGCGCAAGATTTCCGACTATCCGAATTTGTGGCCCTACGCCAAAGCCATTTTCGCGATGCCGGGCGTCGCGGATACCGTCAGGTTCGACATCTACAAACAGGGCTATTTCAGCCCAAGCGAAAAGCGAAATCCATTGGGGATCATACCTATCGGACCGGTTGTTGACTGGTCTCAGTCATGAACCTTGGCAAGGGTGGATTGAAATCCATCCTACGCCGTCATGCCTGCCAATACGGCCAGATGCACCTGCATGGTCTTGTCTGGATGACAGTCCGCGACTGAGAGCCCGCTACTTGGCACCGAACAATCGGTAGTACATCCAATCGGGCATCAATTGCGACAGTCGGAAGACCCACGAAAACACCATCGGGAAGCTTTTCTTGAAGTCGTCGGTATTCATATGTTCGAACACCTCCCTGGCGGCGTCTTCGGCCGACATGATGAAGGGCATGTTGAAATCGTTCTTGTCCGTCAGACGTGTCTTGATGAAACCGGGATTGACCAATTGCACCGCTATTGGCGAATTGCGCAAGTCGGCTTGCATGGATTCCGCCAGGGCCATCATACCGGCCTTGGACGACGCATAGCCAATCGCGCCGGGCAGCCCCCGAAAGCCGGATAGTGAACCGGTCAGGACGATGTGACCGGACCCGCGTGCGATCATATCCTTGATCACCGCGCCAACCACACGGGATGCACCGAGATAGTTGATCTCGCCCATCAAGTCGGCTTTCTCGTTATCCCATTCGCCTGACTTCATTGGCCAGTAGACACCGGCCAGATAGACAACCCCGTCAATCTGGCCAATCTGTGCGGCGGCATCTTCGACAGCCGCCCTGTCGGCCACGTCAACGGTGACATATGAGGCCTTGCCGGGAAGTTCATCAACCAGCGACTTCAGCCGGTCCTCTGACCGGGCAGAGACGATGACCTCGGCACCCGCACGCGACATGCAAAACGCCACCTCGCGACCCAATCCTTCGCTTGCGCCGACAAGCCAGTACCGTTTTCCCTGCCAGTCTTTCAATGCTATTCCCCTGCGTAAGCGTCGTTGCGTGGGCGCATCGTGGCGACCATCTCGGCCACTTTGATACCAAACTTGCGGAATTGGCTGCGGTTCATGATCGACCCATTGGACATCAGATACATCCAGTCGGTGACATCCAGCGCGTGACCGCCGGCCTCTTCGGTCAGTTTGATCTTGTAGTTCAGCAAGACGGCTGATCCTTCCTGCCGCCCGTGACCGGCACCCACAACATCCGGCGCTTCGGCCCGGATGCTTCCATCGTTGGACAAGGTCAGGGTCCAGACGCGATCCTGCACATTGCCGCTGTCGTAATAGAATTTTTCGACCATCGTGCCGACATTGCCGTTCCACGTGGCTTCGAAATCCGCGACAAATCGCGACGTCACCCGGCCGGTTGGGCCGTAGATGACACCTTCACAGACGATCGGGCCCTGAAACCGTTCCCGGATATCAAAGATAGGGCCGTCGGCGTAGTCCGCCGACTTTTGCGCCCAGAAGGAAACGTAGCGCTCTTTGCAGAAGACCGCGATGGCCATCAGCACAGCACCGAGCAGAAGATAGGTCATAAACGACATCGTTTATTCCTCAAGTTTGGTAGCAACCAGAAGGCCGATTGCCACAAGTTTCAAAAGTGACGGCACCAGGGCGTAAAGCACCGTCAGCATAGTCAGGGCCTCGCCGGGCAGATCTTGTGCGCCAGCTTCGAACCCGGATCGTTCCAGTAGCGGCAAAAGAACCACCGCGGCGAAGGCAAGCGTGAACTTGTTCACCAAATTCCAAAGGCCGAACCCTTGCCCCCCGTTGGGCGAGATCACGGCCATGCGTTTTGCAAACATCGCGGGGAGTAAAGTCAGGTCCGCCCCGATCGTTGCACCACTTAATACGCACACGACGGCAAAAGGGATCACATCGCCTGTATTTAAAGTCAGCGTGTAGCCAAATGACGCGACCGCCAGAACCATCGCGATCAACAGGATCGGCTTTTCACCAAAGCGCCGCGCGAGAGCCGACCAGAAGGGCGAAGATATCGCTGCTGCAAGGAAAAACAGCACCAATAGTGCCCCTTCCCACCCTGTCGCCCCCAATCTGCTTTCGACATAAAAGAGGAAAAGTGTGCTGGAAACGGCCAGGGGCGTTGCGTTGATCAGGGCCAAAATCAGCAGTTTTCGCGCGGTTCGGTCCGCGACAATTTGACCGATCTTTGTCGGCGCCTGACTGACCCGCCCTTTCCATTCAGGCCACATGAACAGCGTGGCGATGAGTGTCAGAACCGCAAACCCATAGGCAAATGCCGCAAACGGATCGGCGACAACCCCGATCAGGGCAGTCGGGATGACCGCCGCGATACAGACCCCCAGCAATGCACCGCTTTCGCGCCAGGCCGCCACGCGCACATGCCCATCGGCAGACGGCCCCGCCTTGCTGATCCCTTGCGCGTAAAAGTTGATGCTTAGAAAACTGAATGCGGTGAACAGCCCCGTCACGGTCAGACCGAACCACCAGATTGGCGCAATCGGTGGCGCAACAGCAAACAGCCCGATCATCGAGAGCGCCAACACACAAGCCACCAGCGTCACGATCAGCTTTTTGATGTCTGTCAGCCTTTCGCTGATCCAGCCAAGCACAGGGTCCTGCACCACATCAAACAACCGCAGACCAAAAAGGACCGCCCCAAGTGCCGTCAGGCTGACCCCGTATGTATCGGCATAGTATTTCGGGGCATAGATATAGATGGGCAAACCGGCCCCGGATAAAACAGCAGCAAATCCGGTATATGCAGGCAGCCGCTCAGCGAGCGCTTTCATCCGCTGACCTCTTTGGTGGGCGGTTTGGGTTGCGACCGGAATGTTGCCCCCTTCAGCCAGAGTTTCAGCGCCTGCCAGTGGATCAGCGTCAGCACCCTGCGCGACCCAAAGGGCCGCCGCAACAGCGCCTTCAGGATCGTCCCGTTGGTGATCGGGCGCCGCGCACCGGTGAGGGTTGCGATGACACCGCCATTCCCGCGGCTGTAGTCGATCCAGATCCCAATCTGATCCTGCTGAATGTCGAACCGAAAGACATAACCGCCCGAGACAGGCTGAAAGGGCGACACATGCATCAACTTATCCGCTGCGATGGTCTCTTCTTTGGTAATGGCGCGTCCGTCGGGATGGCGGCACAGATAGGAATGGCGGTCCCCAAATGTATTGGTAACCTCGGCGATGATCGTTGTCAGGGTATCATCGCCATCGTAGCACAGCCAGAACGATACCGGGTTGAATACATGTCCCAGCACGCGGGGCTGGGCCAGAAGTTCAATACGGGCCGGTTCCTTGATATCATGTGCGCGCAGCACGTTCCGAACCCATGCAGCCCCGATGCCCCACTTTGGCGGCCCGCCATGATCACGATCATGCAGCGCCATCAGATTTCCCGCATTTCGGGAAAACAGGCCGGGGGTCTGCAATGCGGCATCAGCATCCAGCAAGACATAGTCGATCGAATACCGAAAGGCATTTTTCGTGCCGCCGCGCCGACCATGATAGGTCTCACCCGCGATATGATCGACGGTGCGGATCACTCTGCCGCGACTTCCAGATGTTCAGCCGCATTCAGCGCGTGAACGACATCGAGCGCGCTTGATAAGCCGTCTTCGTGGAAACCATTCTTCATCCACGCGCCGCAAAACCATGTCCGGTTTGATCCGTTGATGGCAGCAGCCGTTTTTTGCGCGGCCAGCGCCTCGAGATCGTAAACCGGGTGGCGGAGGGTGACCTCATCCCAAATCAGATCTTCGCGGATAGGCCGTTTGGTATTCAACGTGACCATGAACTCATCATTCTTCAGCCAGGGCTGCAGTGAATTCATCCAATAGGTCAGGTCAATCTCGCCCCCTTGATGATCGGCATCCTCCGAATAAATCCACGAGGCCCAGACCTGTTTACGCTTGGGCATGATGGATGTGTCGGAATGCAAAACCACGGCATTGGGCTGATAGCGGATCGCGCCAAGCACCGTTTTCTCGACCGCTGTGGCGTCAGACAGCAGTCGCAGGGTGTCGTCAGAATGGGTCGCAAACACGACCTCATCAAACATTTCCCACTCTCCCCCGCTTGCCTTCACCTCTACCCCAAGCGGACCACGCCGCACACCGTCGATGGGTGCGCCCAGCCGCATATCAACGCCGCGGCGGAACATGTCTGCGCCAAGGCGGGTTACATATTGATCAGAGCCGCCATCAACCGTGTACCATTGATGCTGGCCGGTCGCGCCAAGCAACGCGTGATTGTCAAAGAATTTCAGCAGCGCATAGGCCGGGAAGTCGAGAATTTTTTCCTTGGGCGTTGACCATATCGCGCCTGAAAAGGGCAACAGGTAATGATCGCGGAAATAATCCGACAGTTTCAGCTTTTCCAACAGTTGGCCGATCGTCAGGCTTTCGTCGCGGCTGGCCTCAAGCCCCTCGGCGTTGAACTTGAAAATATCGCGCACCATACGCAGGAATTTGGGATTCAGCGCATTGCGCCGCTGGGCGAACAGGGCATCAAGGCTTGTCAGCGCATATTCAAGCTTGCCACCGCCAAACGATGTGCCAAAGCTCATATTGCTTTTGACGACCGGTACGTCCAGATGATCGAACAAGGCTGCCAGATTGGGATAGTTGGCATAGTTGAACACGATAAAACCGGTATCAACGGGCTGATCGCGGTTCGGGCCCGCCATCCGGGTGCGGGCGTGACCACCCAATCGCTTTTCCGCTTCGAACAGGACAACCCGGTGGTCTTTGGCCAAGGCATGCGCAGCACCCATGCCCGAAATGCCCGCCCCAATTACCGCTACTTTTCTGGGTACGGTCGTCCCCGTTTCAAATGGCATAAAAAGTTTTGCTCCGCTGCCCAGATCGTTGTTACAATAAGTCTTACGATCCAAAGAGATAGATGGATCACATGAAAAAATCGTATGGTGGTGATCCAATCACTGATCCGGTGCGTAATAAACTGCATGAGCGTGGAGACCGATCTTCCTGTAATAGCGGATGCGCCGTCTGGCGTGCTTGCTTATAGTGCCGAGCGGAAGCCGACATTGAGTAGGACTGGGAAGCCAAAGGTGGACACCTCTGAGACGTCAAAACGAATGGCTTGGGTCGTTCAGGTGGTTGCAGTGCGCGATAGCAAGGATCGCGCCGCCTTTGCCGAATTGTTCGCCCATTTCGCGCCACGCGTGAAGTCGTTTCTGATGAAATCGGGGGCCAGCCCGGATCTGGCAGAAGAATGCACACAGGAGGTCATGGCGACCCTTTGGAACAAGGCACATATGTTCGACCCGGCCAAGGCAAGTGTATCCACGTGGATTTTCACAATTGCCCGAAACCGCAAGATCGACCTGCTGCGCAAACAGCGCCGGCCTGAGCCAGAAGAATTGCCATGGGGTCCCGAGCCAGAGCCTGACCAGGCGGATGCTGTGGGACTGCAACAAGAAACGGAACAATTGGGCCAGGCGCTTGCCGCTTTGCCTGAAGAACAAAGGAAATTGATCGAAAAGGCCTATTACGGCGAATTGTCGCATAGCGAGATTGCAGCCGAAACCGGGCTACCATTGGGAACGATCAAATCAAGGATAAGGTTGGCGCTGGAACGCTTGCGTCACGCAATGAAATGATGAGTGAGATGAAACAGATAAAACACCACCTGACAGAGCCACTGTTGATGGGTTACGCGGCAGGCACCCTGCCCGAGGCTTTCAACCTGGTTGTGGCAACGCATATTTCCATGTGCGACGATTGCCGGGCTGCACTTGCGGAATATGAGGCCGTGGGCGGCGAAGTCATGATGGATGCAGAGCCGGTGGATATCGCCGAGGACGCACTTGCCGCCACAATGGCCCTGATCGAAACAGGTAAAGTGTTGGATACGCCAGCGTCGGCCCGCCGGCCCGACAGCCCGTTCCCAGGCCCGCTGCAGGATTACGTCCCGGGCAATCTGGAAGATGTGAAGTGGCGCAAGGTCGGCGGTGGCGTCAGTCAGATGATACTGCCCACCTCAAAAGATGCCAGTGTGCGCCTTTTGAAAATTCCGGCCGGGACTGCCGTGCCTGATCACGGGCACCGGGGCACTGAACTGACATTGGTGCTGCAAGGTGCATTTGTGGATGAAACCGATCGGTTTGGCGCGGGCGACGTCGAGGTCGCGAACGAAGATCTGCATCACACACCGGTCGCCGAAGAAGGGGTAGATTGCATCTGCCTTGCTGCGACGGACGCGCCCTTGCGCTTTAACGGATTGCTACCGCGTATCGCCCAACGTTTCGTACGGATCTAAATATTCCCAAGGCCACTCAGCCAGACCCCGCCATCCGGCGGGGTCTTTTTTGTGTGGACTACTGTCAAGTGCACTTCTCGATACCTGTCCATTCGCTGCACAGGACGATTGGCCGAAGATGCCATTGAATCCTCTATTGGCTGGTGGGGGAGAGTTGCGCCAATGCCTTGGCCGGTTATCGACAACTGAATTCCACCAGTCCTGATCGCATGTTAAGTAACTCAGCCTTTACAACGAGAGGTTCGTCCAACACGGGCACATCATCAAAATGCAGCGTACCTCTGTTGGTGCCGGAGCAGAAGTCAATCTACCAAACTGATTTAGCGAAAGCTGATTCTGAGCAGCAAGAGAGCGCAAATTTGCGTAGTGGGAAATCTCTGTCCTAGAAACTACGACAAACTTGCCGTTAGTAAAGCTTTCGGTGAAATCCTCAAACCGTAGCGACAACTCGTTTTCGCTAAAGAAACGGATAGCTTTGCCGGGATCACAACTTGCAAGATTTACTACCTGCCTCTCATCCAACGTGAGGTCAGAACTGGGTTGCACCTGAACCCCACGGCAAGCGAGGCTAACTTTTTGGTCTGCGGACGGTGGCATGGTGCCGGGAAAAGGCCACCTCAGGCTCAACAGCAGCGACCGTCCCGGCGTGTGTATGATTAGTTCAAATCGGTCGTCACGCTTTTGAGAGAGGGATATCGGTCGGTCTAATCGGCAGTCAGAGAAGTCTATGCCCTGTAAAAATTCAGCTTCGAACCGCCACTCTGACAGACTGCGGGACTGATCTGTCAAAGTCATCCAACACTCAGTAGAACCAACCCTGTACGACAACCATATTGCGCCACCATCCTGCTCAGAAAACATATACAACTCTGCGGAAGCGCTCCCAGCAGCATTGGACCCTTGGAAGAAATTCGGTTTATTGCCAACCATCAGCCCGAGGATTTGATCTTGGGTTTGAGCAAGGCTGGTTTGGCAAGAAAATATGAGCAGCAAGCTCACAACAAACGACTTTAACACTGGGTCTTATCCTCAATTATTAGAACTGAACTGGCGGGATATTCATCCTGCCATACGCTCGGGCGCTGGACAAAGGACAAACCACGCCAAAAGGTTTTTCTGGGCAACGAAATGTTTCTTTGATCTCCGTAGTGGCAGCGACAAAAATGTTGAGAAACTCGAAGATCGGAAACATCATGCTTGCAACGGCCAATCCTTAGAAAAGCGACCTTCGCTGGATCGGTTGCCCATCCGGAGCGCAATCCGGTGGGTTCGTCAAACCAAAAGCGAGCGGACCACCACCCGTGATTACGCATTCGACTGATGGCGGTCATGAGAACGAAAGTAATCGGCTCCTTCACCTTTTGATGAAGGACTCTTTGGCGTCAGAGTTGTTACCCGGTCTGCGTAAGCCTTTTCTTATTCGTGCCTGTCAGGATGCAGGATCACCAAGTACCGTTTTCGGTACGCGCCGGTTGATGAGGGTGCCGCCCTTTTTTGTTGTCGGTTATCCCGACCAGGCCCCGCGCGCGACACCCTCGACTGGCGAAGGCGGCGTTTCCACCGTCATGCGCCAGAGCTTGATCGCGAGCTTGCGGGCGACGGCGACAATGGCCTTCTGCCCGATCCCATGCTTCGCGAAATGATGATTGTAGATGGCCTTAGCTTCTGGATCGCGCCAGGTCCATTGCCACGCGGCCTCGACAAGAATGCCGCGCAAGCGTTTTTGTCCAACCGGGCGCAGCTTTGCCCGCGCTTTGCTGTTGCCGCTTTGGCTGACCACTGGTGCGAGCCCAAGATATGAGGTGACTTCTTCCGCCCGGTTGAAGCGCTCTGGTGAAAACAGTTCAGCGAGAAAATGCGACGCCGCAGTCTCCCCCACCCCAATGATGGACGTCAGCCGTTTGAAACGGTCAGGATGCATCCGCATCGTTGCTGTCCTGATCTCAGCACGCAGCAGCTTGTCCTCGGAAAGTAGGAAAAGATACTCGCGGACCATCGAGGCAAGTGCCATACGGTGCTGGGGTGGGATCGGCAGTGCTGACAGGTCGTCGGACGCCGCCAATGACCACTTCTGTAGGCTTGGAGGTTCGTCGATACCGGAGGCCAGAAGAAAGCCTTTGATCTTCTGTTCGATCTTGCCTCGACTTTCCGCGATCCGCTTCCGCCGCCGAACAAGGGCGCGATAGCCTTCCTACTCGACGGTGGGAATGGCAATCGGGCGCAGCAAACCCCGCGCGAAATAGTTCGCCAGCTTCACTGCATCAATACGGTCAGTCTTGGCCGCCGCTGCGTAACCGCGTGGAATGCGAGAAGCAGCAATCACGGAGACTGCGAAACCTGCCCGCTCCAAGGCACGCGACAAGGCGAACCCCGTCGGACCCGATTCATACACGACATGCGCGATCTGACATCCAAGCCCTGACAGTTGATCGGCCAGCGCCTCTTGGCCGGATGGACAAGTATAGGTCTCTACGATCCCGTCTTCTGGATCGAACAGCGCAACTGAATAAGTCTTCTTGTGGACATCAAGACCGACATAGATCGGACGATCTTCGACGGCTGCTAGAAACCGCGAAATACGTGTTGCTTTCTTGACGATGCTGGAAACTCCTTGGTTGGGAATGTTCCGGCATCGCAGCAGTCAGCCGCGCCGCCGTCCAGCATGGTATTTTTTGTGCGGACAGGTGTTGGGGTCAGGACCCTAAGGTTGGTTTTCGGGCGCCATCTCATTTGCCAACCACTTGCTTGGGCTACTGCCCGCAATCCGCAGGAACTCACGGTTAAAATTGGATTTTGTGTTAAAGCCACAAGACAGCATTGCAGATGTAACACTTTCGCCGTCTATCAACGCCTTTTGGGCCGCGGCAATCCGTGCGTCGTTGACATAGCGCGATACGTTTTCGCCGGTTTCTTGGTTGATTATCGTGGAAAGGGTTTTTGCAGGCACGCCAAGTTTGCGTGACAGGCGCAAGAGCGTGAGGTCAGGATCAAGGTAGGGGCGATGATCCTCCATATATGTCTGAACACGCTTCCATACCTGTTGCTCGGCTTCGGTGCTGCTCGTGCGTCGTGGCTCTTCCTGGTTCGTCTCTTCCGCTCGCAAATGGTCCGACAGGCTGATGATCCCGATCAGTAGCAGATTCCCAATCGAAAAAAGACTGATGATCCAAGGCCGCAGATGTTCAAAGCCCCCGGCGATTGCGGCAACAATCAAAACATCGCTGAACGCAGAAACAATCAAGGCTGCGCCAATCACTTGCCAGATGCGCGAGGGCAGATTGCCGTCCACCAGAAAGCTGCGCGGTTGTGCGTCTGGACCCTTGCGGGACAGAAACAGGATGGCACAACCATAGACGGCAAATGTACCCGGCACGAAGATATCCAGAAAGCGCGGGGCGGTGATGAGGGCTGCAACTGCAGTTAGTGGCCCCAGCAGGTGAAGCAGGTCCGAACGATTGGCAGGCCGTACAGCCGTCCACTGAAAAGCGCACCACGCTATGGGCGGAACCAGCGTTGCTGTGATCGGCTGAACAAACCGCATGCCGGGTACGTGATAATGCTGCGCAAGTGCCAGGATTGCTGTTTGCAATGCACAGGCTGCGAGCAGGATCGCAATCGGGCTGAGCGTTCCGCGCGTGACCCAAAGGCGGATAAACAGGAACATCAAGACAGCTGATGCAAATACGGGGATGGGCAAGCTTGGCATGAGACACCGACGTTGTAATCAGTTCGGATGTGTTAGTCCTAAAACCGGATCGTGACGACCTAAATCCGGTTTTAGGACGCCAGCCCGTCGTCGCGTCCTGCATCACTCGTGTCAGAAACGATGACTTGGTTGGAGTGAGACCCTATGAAAAATATTGCAGTGACTATGGCACTACTGGGCGCTGCGTCCAGTGTGATGGCCGACCCTGCGGGCTTGAGGATGATGGAAATCGACATGCCGCATCACGGCAGTCAGGCGGGTATATCGATCTGGTATCCCACCGGTGGTGGCGGTGATGTAAAGGTTGTTGCCGAAAACCCGGTTTTCTACGGGGTTGATGCGGCAATCGACGCAGACGTAAAGAACGGCACCCATCCCATTGTGATGTTCAGCCATGGCATGGGTGGCACGACACGGGCGCAGGCCTGGCTTGCATCCGGTCTTGCCGCGCGGGGGGCGATTGTGGTGTCCGTAAATCATCCAAATTCAACATGGGGTGACTTCGACATGTCCAAGGGGGTGAACCACTGGACACGGGTTGCGGATCTGTCTGTCGCACTGGATCGGTTGTTGGCTGATCCGGCTTTCGAGACCCATGTTGATAGGTCGCGGATCATGGCCGCCGGGTTTTCATATGGCGGTTGGACCGCGCTTTCGATGGGGGGCATCACAGGCAACCACGCGGGGATTGTGGCGACATGCACGGCCCATTTGGATGAAATGGCGGCTTGTGACACCCTCTTGTGTGAAGGTGTTAACATGCAAGGGATCGACGCAAATGTCTGGAATGCCAGCTATGCAGACGCGCGGATCACACATGTAACGGCGATTGATCCGGGGTTCGTTTGGGGGCTGACAGCGCCCGATGTGGCCGGACTTGTGCCGAACCTGCATATGATCGGCTTTGGCGGTCCTCTCGACCGGATGAGCGCCACAAATTTTGATGACAGTGGCCTGACAGCTCTTTTGCCGAACGCAAAGGTGACGCGCTTTGACCCTGCCTTTCACTTCACTGCAATGCCGTTGTGCAAACCCGCCGCCGCAAAAATCCTCGAGGAGGAAGACGACGACCCGGTGTGTACAGACCCTGCCGGAACTGATCGGGCGGCAGTGCATTCCGAAATCATCAGCATTATCGCGGAAGAGCTTGATCTGTGAATACAGCTGCCGTTCAGCGCATTAAGTTAGACGGCAGGTTTGTCCTTAGGTTGGGTGGAAACGATCAGTGTTTCGGCGATTGCCTTGGTGTTGGGTCGCTTGGTCCGTATTTGGTAAACCCATTGACTGTGGCGCACGGGATTTGGTCCGAGGATTGTTCCGACGGCATTCGGACGCTTTTTAGGCAGTGGCCGGGCGAGGCGACTGCCTTTCAACCCCTCATCGCAGCGACCAAGGCGGGAACCCCGAAAACCTTCGGAACGCCGGTCATTTTGCAGGCAAGGCCGTCTCGGTGGCGAGGTTTTTCAATTTTCGCAATTTGAACGGCGTCGCACCCATCGAGGACTTGATCATGCCGCAGACAATCAGTGGGGGGCGGTCCAACCGCTGCTGTGCCCTCGCAAAAACATCCTTATGTTCCCATCAGCGCGTGTGGCGCTGCTTGGTGATTGTGCATTTGTCTTTGACGACACAGTCAGCACCGGGGCTCGACCAGTAAATCCTGACGGCGTTGCCGTGCTTTAGGGCCGTGGACCGATGGATCGGTTTCTCGTCCGCCCGGCAGATGTCGACGTCAGCTTACGCATCATGGGCAAAACTGACCGAACCATTCGGACGCCGTGGACGAGCTGGCCCTGACCTTAGAACTCGTAAGATACCCCAAACGCCAGGTAGGGGGCTATCGCGACATCTGCGGCATCTTGCTGTGCTTGTTGGTAGTCGGGGTCATTTTCAATTTCTGCCTGAGCGGTCGTATTGCTTGATGTTGCGGTCAAGGTGATGCCGTCGATAAAAACCGCGCCGATCTCGGAATTGAACGACCAGCCATTGCCAAACCGCCAATCGTAGCCCGTTGTGATCATCGGTGCGATTTCGTTATTGAAAACGGCGGCGATTTCCAGCGTCTCACCGGGGTAGACAGTGCCATTCACCTCGATATCGCCTTCGACAAGGGCGTTTGCCTCACCGGTCGCAAACATCAACCCGCCTGAGATGCGCCAGCCTGATTGGGTCGGGAAATAGTCACCCAACAGGGCAAACCCGCCAAGTTCCACTTCGGTCGTCGTCGTTTCGTCGCCGTTGGTGTCCCGCTCTTCAAATGACAGGCCCCCCATAAACGCCCCGCGCAGCCGCAATTGTCCGTTTATTGAATATGCTGTTTCGACATTTGCGCCGAATGTCGAAAGGCCAAACCCGATAGAGCCCTAGGGCAACTCTTGCCCAAGGCTGGCCGTCCCCAGACAAATGGCCAGTAAGGCGAGGAAAGTTGTCTTCACGTCAAACTCCTAATCCGTGCATGTAAGCCGGTGACTACCTGCATGCCCTTTACAAAGGGTTTAGACCAACGGGGGCTGCAAAAGTTTGCGATGAGTTGACGGTCGAGGACATCAGTGACTGCGATGCCTTGCCCGACCCGGCGTCCGGTGTTGCCGCTATCCGGCATTAAGGCCGGTACATATCTGATCGTGAATGGGCTGCCTTATCGGTCTGAGAAGGTGCCGTCCGAACTGATCACTAACGGAAAGCCGCGGCGCGCCCGAAGTGTGACGGGCAACGCGTCGGTCCCTGGGATCGGTGCGGCCTCAACATTTACAACCAGCGAAAGATCGCCCGAACGCATCGGATCAAGGTGCTGTGGCCCGGCGGCAAGTTCTGCCGAGATGGGTTTGAGGTTGTAACCGCCTCTTCTGAAATGCAGCCGGATGTCTGGTACACCGTGCTGATTTGAATTTGTTTCTGTGTCCACGCCAAATGCACCTTCGAACACTGCTGTTTGACCCCCGATCGCGAGTGTGGCGGTCCATACACTGTCCAGTATTCCGATGCCGGTCAGCGACTGGCAGATTGACGCAGTGGCCGCGACATCAAGACGGATTTCCGCGTCGCGCACCAATCTGTTCAGCGAATTCGGTGACTCGTCGGCCCCGCAGGCAACCTCTGTCGTTATCCGTTCAAGCCCGCGTCGGGTCGTGATATAGCATTGAGGTGCGTCGTGCGTATTCACTTGATGTGACGCATCCGGATTGTACGTTTCAGCATCACAGATATTTTCGGTCTCGGGATAGAACGGCACTCTTTCGTAGCCGATGATGCAAGCCTCCCCTTCGCGCGCCTCACCCCGCAAACTTGATTGTTCAACATAACCATCCCAATCTTCGCCGGAAATTCTAAGATCCAGATTGTCGCCGTCGATCGCGGCGGTGAACGCGACGTGACCCGGCCCATTGCATATTGGATGATTGTCCAGAATTTTCACTGGCGCGGTGTATGTGCGCGCTTGTGTTCTCGGTCGGTCTTCGAGATGCGACGCCTGAGCCGATCCGGCATGTGGCAGGCCAATCACGCCGAATGTGAAAAGAAGTGCCGTCAGGTTATGCTTTATCGTCAAATGGACCTCCCATCGTTGTTTCAATGGGTTACATATAGGTCAGCAATACTGCCATTTCAATATTCGTGCGTGGTTTTGAGTTGCCAACGGACCCACCAGAAGCGGACCAGTGGTGCTATTCGCCCCACAACGCTGTGTTCGGGTGGAACTGTGACCACGCAAACCAGAACGCCTGATGACTGCCCAGATCTGACCCATCCGCATCAACGGCCCGAATGCCGCCTGCATCAAGCGCGAGCCGCACATTTTCGACCATGATATCCTGACCGTTCTGCAACGCCACGAACGCCTTGCTGCGCTGGAAGGCGACTGGCTGACCGGATGCGGTGACCACGCCGATCACGTCTTCATGTACGGGCAGCCGTGGGTCCACATCACCGATTGGAAAGATCGGGCCGTTTGCATCGCGTCCGTTGCGGAAATCGGGATCACGGCCAAGGGCGAGGCGCTGAACCAATACCGTGGTTTCCGGATGTGCGGCCTTCCAAGTCCCCCAATCGGTGGTGACAACGGCAGCCTGTTCCAGCTGCAGATTGCGGGCGGCCAGCGGGCCTGTCACGGCCTTGCCCAGAAAGGTATCAAATACCGAATAAGTGTTCAGGTCATACATGACCTTGTTTGACCGGATCAGCAGCCCGGATGTCCGCAGGATCGGCCGTTCGATGCCATCGGGCAGCCCATCTGTGAAATAAGCCTGCGCGGCGCCACACAAGGTGCAGTAAGGGATGCCAAGGTCCCGGCCGCCCAACGTGTCATTTACCATCTCGCGGACTTCCATGATCTGGCGCGGATAGGCCCGGTATTTGCCATTCACCGCGATGCCAAAGACGATATCGTCATCTTGCAGCCAGGTCGCCTCGGCCGCTGTGCTGACCGCGGGGTTGTCTGCCGCCGGGATGCAGTTGCACGGCTCGTCAGTTGTGTCATAGGCCCGGGCGTCAATCAGCACACCGCCCCATGAGACATGCCGCCAGTCAATGTCGCCCTCGACAAAAATCCTGTCCCATCCGGGGACCGTATTGGTGAAGATCGCGCGCTTTGTCTGCAGGTAGTCGGGTGGCGCAGGGATGTCCCAAGCGATCAGGTGGTCGGTGACCGTGCCCCAGCTGTTGCGTTCCCGTATGCCTTTGCCCAACAGGTCTGATGCGGCCTCGGTCAGGATCGCGTTCAGGGCTGATCCTGACACAAAACGCATGATATCGCTGATGATCCAGACAAGGCGCGGGTCGTTCGAGGCCGTGATGGTGGACAGGGCCGCGGTCTGATCCCGGCCCCAACCGGCCTGTGTGACGCTGTCGACAAAGGCGACCTGAACTGCTGCCTGCAGCTCGTCCGACAACGGACCGGTCGGGACTGCAGGTGGCGTTCCATATTGGTCGATCACGTAATCGGGCAGGTCGGTCGCCTGTTGTGCCCGCAGCGTGCCGGCTGACAAGAGTGATAGTGCAGCAAGTACCAAGATGCAGATGATACGAGACGGCGCGTTGATCAAAGGTGCCATTCAGAAGCCTTTCAAACCCAAAGGTGGTGGGGTCGGACAGGGGATATATTCGGGGACATTTTTTTGGAAAAATACCAAATCAAAATGCCATGTCCTTACCCGCGAGATATGGCAGCGTAACCATCAAAGTCTGATCCGGCCAATCACAGCTGCATCAAGCATTGGTGAGCATCTGCGCCAGACACGATATTTCGCAGGGTGCGCCGGACTTAGGCAATTTGCGACAAATCCTCTGACCCGTCAGGATTTGGCCCCTGCCTGTCGGGGGCGGCAATCGGGACCGTGCTCAGATAGGCAAGCAGGTCTTCTTCGCTTTGCGGGTAGCTGATTGCGTAGCCCTGAAACTTGCAGCAGCCCAGCGCGGTGATGGCATCAATGTCAGCTTGCGTTTCAACGCCCTCGGCCAGGCAATCAATATCAAGCGCATTTGCCATCTCGACAATGGCTTTGACCAGACTGCGTTTTTGGCTGGAATGCACCACCTCTTGCACCAGGCTCTTGTCGATCTTCAGCCTGTCGGGCGCGATCTTGAGCAGACCGGTCATTGATGCCCGTCCGGTGCCGAAATCATCGGTTTCAATCCGAACCCCCAGTTCCTTGAGTTGGGACAGGTTCTGGCTGAACTGATTATTTTCGCTGGCTTCATCAAAATAGATGGTCTCCAGCAATTCGATGGAAAGCAGGCAATCGCGATCAATCCACAGGGTGTCGATCTGCCGGGGCAGCAGCGGGTCGATCAGACGCGCCTCACTGACATTGACCGAGAGTGACGGCAGCGGATAACCGGCCTCGCGCAGCCGCAATGATACCTGCATCGCCGCGACAAGCATGTGATGATCAATGCGGTCGATCAGCCCCAGTTCAACGGCCGACTGCAGAAATTGCCCCGGCGGCAGCATGCCGCGGTCCGGGTGTTGCCACCGCACCAGCGTCTCGGCGCCGATGATCCTGCCAGTCTGCACGTCGATTTGCGGCTGAAAGAAGGGGACAAACTCGCCCCGCTCGATGGCGCGCGGAATGTCAGAGGCCAGGCTGCGCCTGTCGTCAATCTGTCGTTGCAGCGCCGGCGTGACCTGGCAGACCATGTTGCGCCCGCCATTCTTCGCCTCATACAGCGCCGCATCCGCACGGCTGATCAGCAAACGGGCCCTGGTTTCGCCGGCCAATCCAGTTGCGACGCCCACGCTGGCCCCGATGGTGACGCGTTGCTTTGAAATCGCAATGGGCTTTGCCATCGCCTCAATGATCCGGTCGCCCAGCCAGATCGGCAGATCATCGGTTGCCAGCTGTCGCAGAATGACCATGAATTCATCGCCACCCACCCGATAAGGGCGGCCCGCATCGCCAAGGGCCAGTTGAATCCGCTTGGATGCCGTCCTGAGAACACTGTCGCCCGCCGCATGCCCAAACGTGTCATTGACCCATTTGAACCGATCAAGATCGACATGCAGAAGGGCCACAACCTGATCTGTCTGCTGCAGTGCGTGCGCGATGTCCCGTTCGAAGGCGCGGCGGTTAAACAACCCGGTCAGCGCATCCTCGTTTGCGGATCTCTCAAGATGCCGCCGGGCTTCATTCAGTTCGGCGTTGCGTTCTGCCAATGCCGCGTTCGATTCCTCAAGCCGTTGCATGGCCAGTTTTTCATCGGTGATGTCATGACCAACGCCACGATAGCCCACAAAGGTCCCATCGGCGTCAAATTGGGGTTCGCCCGCAATCCGTATCCAAAGCAATGTCCCATCATGCGGGCGGTGCATCTTGTATTCGAAATTCCGAAACGGCCGATGCGCAGCAAGATCGGCCTTGTGGGCGATCCATTTGGGGTCAGACATCTTTTCCGCCGGGATGATATCCCGCTTTTTGCCAAGCAAGGCGCCAATGTCGAATTTGGTCACTTCGGCCATGCGACGGGAAAAATAGCAAAACCGATGCTCTGAATCGGTTTCCCAGAACCAATCAGATGCCATCCCGGAAAAATCATCCAGGATTCTGATAACCTTGTCGTCTTCGATGGTCATACCGGCACGGTATCAGAACTTCCCAAACGAATGTGTTAACAGGACCGGACAATGTCGGTCGCGTTGCGCATGTGGCACGCAACCGCGCATCGCGCTAGTCGTTTTTGGCCGTATCGTCGGGGTTAAGGTTCAGATGCGCCACGCCGCTTTCCCCCAGCGGGATAGACGAGAACGGCCCCCCGTGATGGGTATTGGCCGGATCATGCGGGTCAAGTGGCTCATTTTGCGCATAAATCTCGCTAGCAAATTGCTCGGCATTGTCTTTGGGGCGGTATCCCAGATGTTGGGCCTTGCTGTTATCAACGGGCGCGCGGTCATTGTTCGAGACCCCGTATACAACAGAAAAGCCGGTGATTGGTGTATCAATCGACCGTTGAACCAGCTGGATCAGATCGTCATAGGACAGCCAGGTCCCGACAGCGCGCGGGTTTGAGACCTGCGCGCAGGACAGGATTCGCATACAGACCGATTCCAGCCCGCGCTTGTCCCAGTACATGCTGGCCAGATCCTCGGCAAAGCACTTGGCCAGCCCATAGAATGTATCCGGCCGGTGCGGGGCGTCGATACCGATGAAATCAGTCTTTTTGTGCATCCCCACAGCATGGATCGACGAGGCATAAACCACCCGCCGCAACTTGTTGCGATATGCCGCCTCCCAGATGTTGTAGGCCCCTACGAAATTCGGGCCAAGCAGGGTCTCAAACGGGGCCTCATCCCCGACCGCGCCAAAATGCACGACCATATCGGCGCCATTCAACAGATCAACCATCGCATCCAGATCGGCCAGATCGGCCTTTACGTAGGTTTCGTTTTCAAACAGCGTCTTTGGGCCGTCGGTGATGTCGGTCGACACGAAGGTGTCGCACATCTTTGACAGCGGTTCGCGCAGGTAGGAACCAAGGCGGCCGGCGGCACCGGTCAGAACGAGCTTTTTCATGGTTTGGGCCTTTCTTTTGAGTGTGGACGCATGATCATGCCAAGCCGTCCTTTACATGTGTCAGCACCGCATCCGAAGCCCTTGCAAGCAGCGATGCATCGGTTGCGCAGGCCACGAAGGTGAAACCATCATTCAGCAACTCGGTGGCAAAGGCCGGGTCCATCACAAGGGTGCCAACCGGCACGCCCTGGGCGATAAGCTTTTGCGCGGCGGGTCTGACAAGCGCCCAGACGGCGGGGTCCATCGGCTGGCCAAGCTTGCCGATATCGGCGGCGATGTCTGCGGGACCAAAGAAGATGCCGCTGACACCGTCAACCGCGCCAATCGCCTCGGCCTGTGCAATGGCAGCGCGGGTTTCAAGCTGCAACAGTACCGGAAGCTCATCGTTGATCCGGTCCAGATAGTCGGTGATCCGCCCGTATTTGTTGGCGCGGGTCGCACCGCTGAACCCGCGCACCCCGTGCGGCGGATAGCGGGTGGCAGCGACCGCTTTTTCGGCTTCGTCGACGGAACCGATCATTGGAAATAAAAGCCCCTGCGCACCGATATCCAGCAGGCGCTTGACGGCAACCGTGTCGTTCCATTCCACGCGGACGATGGCGGTGGTGCTGGTCCCTTCAAAGGCCTGCAACTGACTAAGGACGCTGAGGTAATCATTGGCCGTGTGTTCCATATCGACCAGCGCCCAGTCGTAACCGGCGGGCGCTATGACATCAGCAGCAACGTTGCTGCACATGCTCATCCAGATGCCGATTTGCTTTTCTTTGGCGGCAAGGGCTGCAGCAAAGCTGTTAGATGGCATTTTCATCAGATCACGGCCTTTTCGACGATTTTGCGACCCGCCGGGATACGGGCAAAGTGAAACGGGGTCATGTCCAGCGTCTTGTACTGGCCATGTACCAGCATTTCTGCCGTGCCGCGCCCCATGGCAGGGGATTGTTGCAGCCCGTGCCCGGAAAACCCGTTGAGGAAATAGAAGTTCTCCACCTCCGTATGTGGACCCATGATCGCGTTGTGGTCAAACGTGTTATAGGCGTAGTGCCCTGCCCATTCTGCCTGCACCTTGATCGCCTCGAACTGGGGGATGCGAGTCGCAAGGATGGGCCAGACATGATTTTCCCATAGCGTGAAATCCATCGTGAAATCATCGTAGTCGGCCGCAGGGTCAATATCGGAATGACCGCCGCATTGATATGTCCCGCCGCCATTTTCGCGGACATGCACACCAGAGGGATCAATCGTCAGCGGCAGGTCCTGATCAAGCGGCCTTTCTGCCGCAAAAATCCATGAATAGCGCTTTCGCGGTTCGACCGGGATGTTGATACCGGCCATCTGGCTGGTGCGCACCGCGCGCGGGCCGGATGCGTTCAGCACCTTGCCGCATGAAATCACTTCGCCCGACTTCAGGGTCACGCTTTCAACCTTGGTGCCTGCCGCGTTCCTTGTGATCGCCACAACCTCGTTTTCAACATATTCGACCCCGCGTTCGCGGGCAGACCGGCGCCACCAGTCAAACACGGCGGTTGCATCCCAAAGCCCCTCATCCACCAGATTGATTGATCCCAGAACGATGTCATCGACGTTGTAGAACGGGTAGGCGGCCTGAATCTGATCTGCGGTCAGCAATTGGGTTGCGGCGCCCGCCGCCAACTGCACCTTTTGATTTTCGCGCAGCACGTCGGCAAAATCGGCATTATCCGCAAGATACATATAACCGAAGGACCGGATCGACAGGTCGGGGATCCGGCTATCGCCGCCCATATAGGTGCGGATATTCTTGACGAAGTCTGCCGCGAACTGGCTGATCCGGACATTCAGTTCACCGGAAAACTGCTGGCGCATGCACGAATTGGTGTGCATCGTCGATGTGTTTTCATAGGTCAGATCGCGGTCAACGACCAGGACACGCCCGTCAAAATCCTTGTCATCCGACAAAAACCAGGCGGCGGATGCGCCCATAATGGCACCGCCGATAATGATGATATCATAGCTTTGATATGCGTGGGATTGCGTGCTCATACCGGATCGCCCTTTTTCACTGACTGTTCGACCTGGGCAATGTCGCTGGCTGACAACCCGTAATCCCGGGCTGCAGTTTCGGCCGAGATATAGCCGCGCGCAAGGTCTCGTTTAACAAGATGCTTAGGCCGTTCTGCGGGGTCGCCGTAACCGGCCCCGCCGGGAAAGGCCATGACCACCTTGCGCCCATGCGGGACGAATTGCTTGCCCTTGACCCGCATCTTGGTGCCGTCATCCTGCGCAATCGTCGTGGCGGCACCGGCCTGTCCGCCGCGCCGGCCGCGCGCGGGGTGGTCAGCGCGGTCAAACATCGCTTGAATGTCAAACTCGTGCCCCTCTTGCGCGCCGACTTCCATGTATTGACCAAGGCCGCCACGGGTCCGACCGGCCCCGCCTGAACCCGGGCGCAACTCCTTACGCCAGATGATGACCGGGCCCGCATGTTCGGTTGCTTCAATCGGCATTGTCATCACGCCCGAGGGGAAGGCGGTGGCATTCAGCCCGTCATGGTCAGGCCGGGCGCCGGAGCCCCCTGAATTGAAGGTCAGCACCTCGGATCGGCGCGCACCTTCGGGCGCGGGCGCATCGGTGCGCGGCCGCAGACTGACCTGAAAGTTGCACAGACAACCCGCGCCCTCTGCCGGGACCAGCCCCGGCACGATCTTGTCAAAGGCATCGTAAACCGCGTCGGGGACGAAATGCCCCACGATATGGCGCAAAGCCACCGGTGCGGGGTGCAATGCATTCACGATTGAATTCTCAGGCGCCCTGATCTGGAACGGGGCAAGGCTGGCCGCATTGTTGGGGATTTCCGGGGCGATTGCCACTTTCAGCGCGTAACAGGCATAGGCCTTTGCATAGACAAGCGGGCAATTGATGCCCTTTTTGTCCACGCCGGATGACCCGGCAAAATCCGACACGATCCTGTCGCCTTCGACGCTGATCTTGACCTTCAGGGTAATCGGGCGATCAAACCCATCCATCGTCATTTCGCCCGTCGCCGTCTGTTGTGGCAGGGCGGCAATCCGTTCAATTGTGGCCCGGCGCGAGTTTTCGAGGATGAATTCGGCGATGCCATCCAGATGATCCAGGCGGAATTCGTCCATCATGTCGATCAGGCGCCGATGCCCGATTTCGTTACATGTCGTCAGCGCATAGATATCACCGATCAGTTGATCAGGTTCGCGGACATTGCCGCGGATGATGCTGACCAGCGTCTGATCAACATCGCCTTGATTGGCAAATTTCATGATCGGGATGTACAGGCCCTCTTCATAGACCGATTGCGCGTCAGCCCCGAAACCACGCCCGCCAATATCCACGATATGTGCAGTGCAGGCAAAAAATCCCACAAGGACACCGTTGTAAAAGGACGGGGTCACCATGGTGATATCATGCAGATGGCCTGTCCCCTCCCACGGGTCATTGGTGATGTAGACATCGCCTTCCATGATGTTCTGACGTCCGATACGGCGAATGAAGTGGGCCACTGCATCGGCCATCGCATTGACATGGCCGGGGGTGCCCGTAACCGCCTGGGCCAGCATGTTGCCATGTGTGTCATAAACTCCCGCTGACAAATCGCCGGCTTCACGGACAGAGGTGGAAAAAGCAGTGCGTACAAGGGCCTGTGCCTGTTCTTCGACGACGGAAATAAGCCTGTTCCACATGACCTGATAGGCAACGTTCGAGTGCTCTTGCGTCATGTCCCTATCCTTTCAAAATGATGTCGATGCAGCCATCAGGCTGGCAGATCGCATCCCGGCTTGCCGGAATAATGATTGTGGTTTCATCCTCGACCACGGCTGCCGGGCCGTGCGCCAGCGCGCCCACATCCATATCAAAACGGTCGATGATGGCGGCGTCCTGATATGCGCCGACTGCGGCATCAAAAATCTGGCGCTGCCCGGTTGGCGTCGCATCGGTCGCACCTTCGGTTTCAGAGACGCGCGCAACCGGTGCAGACGGGGTCGTGGCATTGACCGACCAGACGGTGATTTCGATATCCATTCCGGCAACGGGGCGTCCGAAAAGCTTGGTGTAGTCTTCCGCAAATCGGGCCTCGAATGTCGCCATATCAGTGTTCATGGCCTGATTTTCGGTCAATATGATCGGGATTTCCCAGCCCTGACCGCTATAGCGCATATAGACCTTGAATTCGGCCTGTATCGGACTGCGCGCATCGCAGGTGCGGACAAAACCTGTCGCCTCGGTCTTAAGGTCGGTCAAGAGGGTCTTGATCCGCTGTGGGTCAAAATCCGACAGCTTCATGTAGACCGACCGGTTTGCCTCGAAACTATACGGGGCGCGCAAAAAACCGATGGCCGATCCGACACCTGCGCCGGGTGGGACCAGCAATCGCGTCACCCCAAGTTTTTCGCATAGCCGCCCGGCATGCAGCGGCGCAGCACCACCAAAGGCAATCATCGTGTATTCCGACAGATCTTCGCCATTTTCCACCGCATGCACCCGGGCCGCGTTGGCCATGTTCTCGTCGACAACCTCGGCCACGCCAAAGGCGGATTCGACCGGATCCATATCCAGGGTATCACCAACATGGCCCGTCAGCGCCGATTTGGACGCCGCGGGATGCAGTTGGATCGAACCGCCCGCGAAATTATCCGGATCAAGCTTACCCAGAACCAGGTCTGCATCCGTCACCGCAGGGCGGGCGCCGCCACGGCCATAGCAGGCTGGCCCCGGCTCGGACCCGGCACTTTCCGGTCCGACCCGGATCTGCCGCATGGTGTCCACATGCGCCAATGACCCACCACCCGCGCCGATTTCCACCATATCGATGACCGGGATCGAGATCGGCATGCCCGACCCTTTCTTGAACCGATAGGTCCGGGCCACTTCAAACACGCGCGAGGTTTTCGGGGTCTGGTTCTTGATCAGGCAAATCTTGGCAGTGGTCCCGCCCATGTCGAATGACAGGACCTTGTCCAGACCATAGCGGGCGGCGATATGCGCGGCAAAGACGGCGCCACCTGCCGGACCGGATTCAACCAGACGCACCGGAAATTCCGCAGCACTTTCGATTGAGATGATACCGCCGCCGGAATGCATCAGGAAAATCCGGCATTTGACGCCTTCGTTGCGCAAACGGTCCTCAAGACGGCCCAGATAGGACGCCATCAGCGGCTTGATATAGGCATTGGCCACAACGGTATTGAAACGTTCATATTCCCGCATCTGCGGACTGACATCCGATGAAATCGACACCGCCACGTCGGGCAGTTTTGCATGGATGATGTCACGGATCATCTGTTCATGCGTGGCATTCAGGTATGAGTGGATCAAACCCACCGCGACCGATTGGAACCCTGCCGCCGCGATCTGATCAACCACTGCCGCAACCTCTGTCGTGTCGAGATCAATCAAAACATTGCCGTTCGCATCAACACGCTCGTTCACGGTAAAGCGCATCTGCCGGGGCAGAAGCGGCTCTGGCAGGTTGAGGTTCAGGTCATATTGCTCAAACCGGCTTTCCGTGCGCATTTCGATGACGTCCCGGAACCCTTGCGTTGTGATCAATGCGGTCTTGGCGCCGCGCCGTTCGATCAGGGCGTTGGTGGCGAGGGTTGTGCCATGGATGATCTGTTCGATATCGGCTGGCGAGATACCTGCATCGGCGCAAACCTGATGCATGCCATCAATGATCGCGGTCTCGGGTGCGGCGTAGGTTGTCAGCACCTTGGTTGAAAAGGATTGCCCCTCCTTTTCCAAGACGACATCCGTGAACGTCCCGCCAATATCAACGCCCAACCGTACCGACGAGGATGCCATAGATGTTGTCCTTATATGCAGCCGGTCGCGTCAGCGCGCCTACCCTGATCCTGAATTACATCAAAAACAACAGCCCCGAAAATCTATTGTTTTTATTGGCGCGATAAAGATTTTCTATTCTCTGGCTGATTGGGCGGCCTGCATCGCGAGGTCAGCAGCCTTTTCAATATAAAGGGTGGATCTGTCCTTGTGGAAGCAGGATGAGAAATCCAACGGCGCTGCGACCCAGGAGCAATCAACCTCGTACAAGCGCCCCGCGGCCAGATCTGCCGTGTAGAGCTGCCGCGGCAACAACGCGACCCCCATCCCGTCTGCGGCCATATGACGAAGGGCCGTCAGGCTGCTGGAATGCACAACCTCATCAGGGCTGAGCCTCTCATCCAAAAGATGGCGTCGCAAGCTGCGCGATGCCAGTGTGTGCTTGCCATGTGACATCAGCCCATGCGCAAAAACGCGCGCAAAATCAGGCCGGGGCCCAAGAGAATTTGAAATGGTCTCCGACGCCACCCAGCCATAGCGATAGCTGCCAAGCGAAACGCTGGCGAAAGCACTGTTTCGCGTGGGGCCGGTCAGGATGGCGAGGTCAATCTGGCCCGCCGACAGGTGCTTTTCAATCTCGACCGACAAATCCACTATCAATTCGACGCGCAAGGCAGGATATGTCTGCCTTAACATCCGCAAATAACTGTGCAGCCACGTGGAGGCCACAAGTTCCGTCACACCCAGCCGCAGCTTTTCGTCGATAAGGTCGCGCCGGTCTGCGACCTCCAGCAAGGCCTCGGTTGAACGCAGCACGGTCCGGGCTGCTGCCACGACCGCGCGCCCTTTGTCGGTCAATTGAACCGAACCCGCATCACGGTGCATCAGGACCGTTTTCAACGTATCCTCCAGCGCCGCAATCCGCACCGATACATTCGGCTGGGTGGTGCCCAAGGCGGTTGCGGCCTTTCGGAACGTCCCAAGGTCGGCGACAAACACAAGGGCCTCGATCTGTTTCAGCGTGACTTTGTTTCTGATCATAGGGGTACGCTATGATAAATTTTTAGTATCCACCATGGTTGGAAAAGTGTCCTGACGTTCCGGCAGGACGTGATGCTGTGCAAGCAGCCATTGCCAGTCCTGTCTGTTCTCTGATCCACGTATTGCGCCGACATCACGGGTCGCAACCTGCCCGGTGTCACGCGCCAGATTCGCGATTTTCTGCGCCCAGTCCGTGACATCGGCGCCGTTCAAAAGGTCCGCGCCAATGGCGCGGTGATCCTGCAAACCGTCGATATTGCTGGCGACAAGTCGGCGCCCCGCTGCCAATGCCTCGATGGCGACCAGACCGTAGGCTTCCCAGCGCGAGGGCATCAGAACTGCATCGACCTTGGCATAGGGTGCCGTTGGGGTTGCCGCAAAACCTTCAAAGATGATCCGGGGGTCGCCGTCCGCCAAGGCGCGTAAGTTGGCACTCTCGGGCCCGTCGCCAAAGATGGAGAGGCGCAGATCAAGACCTTTGACCTGCCGAAATGCCGTGATCAGCGTATCGAAACCCTTTTGCCGGTCCAGTCGCCCAATGGCCCCGAAATGGGTGATCGGGCCGATGCGCGGCGGCAGGCCCGCAAATGGGGACAGATCAACATAGGATCGAATAACCGACAGCTTATCGGGGCTGACAAGCTGCTGACCTGTCAGCCAGTCGGCCTGTCCCTTGCTGACCGCAACAACCGTGTCGAATAGTCGGAACGCGCAGCGCAACAGGCAGAAAAACCGCCGCTGATGCGTCACATTATGTTGAACAAACCCGGCCGTGTAGCTGTGTTCGACATGAATGATCCGGGAAAACGGATGGCGCGCGCGGAGTGCGGCAAGCGCAGGCAATGTCCGCCAACTGATCGACAGATGAGACACGATGACGTCTGCCGTGATGCGCCGGGCCGAGACCTGCCCGCGCTTGACCTGCATTATCCGGTGGTCCGCGTCCTGGGCCAGATCCTGCGATTGGGTCAGGTGATCCAGAACCCGCATCACGCCGCCCGCTGTTGTGTCGTCAATCAGATGAATGACCTGTGGTTTATATGCTTGTGCCATTATCCACGCCCCATCCGCAGCGCCGCCAGACCACGTAACGTCCCGGCCCCGATGACACGCATCAGCATCATGGCTGCATATGTCTCAACCGATTTTCGCGGCTCTTCGACGAACGTCTTCTTTGATGTCTGCAGCCACGACGCAGCCCAGTATGTCGCCTTGGCCACGTCCAGGTCGCTGATGGCGCGACGGCACAGATAGCGATGCTGGTACGCCCGCGCGATCGGCGCGTGTTGGGCAAAAAAGTCAGGGGCAAGTGGCGTCAGTTTTTCGATCATGCGTTCCCACGCCGCCAGTTGTTGGTCCGTACCTGCTGACAGTCCGCCCTGATTGATGCGGTAACGGGTTAGCAAGCCCGGCACGCCCTCAAACGCCCAGTCAGTTGTCAGGGCTATCCGCAACCAGCATTCGATATCTTCGGATTGGCGGAATGTTTCGTCGAAATACCAGTCCCGTTTGCGCTCGTGCTTGGGCCGATAGGCAATCTGGTCAAAGACCGCGCGTCGGATGACCGGGGCTGATCCGTTCCCGATCGGGTTACGCTTGAGGATATGGCTTGCGGTGATGCCACGCAGCCGGGGGCGCTGGGCCTGTTTCATCAAACGGCCGTCGTCATGCATCAGGGACGAGCCTGCATAGCTGACGCCGACATCGGGCTGTTGATCCAGGTGATCGACATGGGCCGCCAGTTTCGACGGTTCCCACAGATCATCTGCATCGCAAAACCCGATATAGGCCCCTTGCGCAACGGCAATCCCACTGTTGCGCGCGCCTGCCAGACCCCGATTGGGTTGCCGGATGATGCGCAGGCGTGGATCGCTGGCAAAACTGCGGGCGATTGCGACGCTGTCATCGGATGATCCATCATCAACCACGATGATTTCAAAGTGATCATATGTCTGCGCAAAAAGGGCGGTCAGCGTGTCAGCAAGCGTCGCGCTGACATTGAAGGCGGGTACAATAATTGAGACGCATGTCATCCGGGGTATCCTTGTTTATCGAGAAAAAAGCGTGCGCGCGACGTTGCGCGGCAAGACGAGGTTGCAAATTGCGGCGATCAGCGTAAGCGCGCCGCGCCGCGGAGGTGTCAGAAAGCCACGGGGGCTTTGCAGCATGCCCAACAGGGCCGCCTTTGCCGCCCAGCTGCGTGCCAGCCCCATCCGCAGGGCGCGGCGCGCCAGATAACGGTAGTGCACCGCTTCCGCCCTGCGCGATGCAGTCACGCCAAAGCCCAGCGCGGTTTTGATCGCATGCGTCCGACCGGCCTGCATAGCTGACAGATCAGCGGACAGGCCATTGGGGCTGCTCCGATACCAGACATGCAGGGACTGTATGCCAGTGATGATACCGCCCTGACCGACGATGCGGATCAACCATTCAAGGTCTTCATTGTGAACGACTGCCGGATCCA
This sequence comes from Yoonia sp. SS1-5, assembly GCF_038443705.2. Lineage (NCBI taxonomy): Bacteria > Pseudomonadati > Pseudomonadota > Alphaproteobacteria > Rhodobacterales > Paracoccaceae > Yoonia > Yoonia rhodophyticola. The sequence goes on from NZ_CP151767.2 coordinate 2,522,026, forward strand.
ACCCGCCAAATCGGTGCAGGCTGTCCTTGCGGATGCTCAGGTTGGACATCGTGCAAACCGGATTTTCCCCCAAAAGCATGTCGATTGTCAGGGGGCCATCCGGTACGGTCGAGCGTACATGTGCCAACGCCGGATCATCGCAAAAGAATGCGATCTGGCCAAAGGTCGCGTCGCAATCTGTTGTATCAAAGACGTGCATGATATCGGTCAGCTTTTCATCCGCCCAAATGTCGTCCGCATCGCAAAAGGCGATGATATCGCCAGCAGCGACATCAACGGCGCCAGAATTCCGGGCGGCGCTTGGCCCTTTGCCGGGGTTGCGGACCAGTTTGATGCGCCGATCATTGCGCGCGACCTCTGCGATCAGCTTGGGCGTCAGGTCGGTGGACCCATCGTCCACACAGATCAATTCCCAGTCGGGGCGCGTCTGCGCGCGGATACTGCGGATGGTTTCGAGAATGGTCGCCGCTGCGTTGTAGCACGGCATGACAATTGAAAAGACAGGCATGTTCAGACCTTTTCCGGGGTTGGGCCAAAGCTGGCCAGAATAACGGGGAGGGAGGCGAAAGACATCAACACAAAGCACGCCACCGCGTAGCCGGTCGCGACGGCCAGAAGGCCGTAGGGGACCAGCAGCACCGTGCTGCACACCAGACCAAGCGTGATCCCAATTGTTCCGATTAACTCGGATTGCGGACGTCCCTGGCTGCGCAACCAACCTGCTGCGGCCGACCAAAGGGTCGTTGGTATGGCGACAAGGCAGAGTACTGCGACAATGCCCGCGACCTCATCCCATCCGGGGCCGAACAGGATCGGCACATAGATCGGGGCCAGTGCATATTGGATCAGCACTGCAGGGCTGATCAGGCCAAGCCCCAGCAGCATGCTTTGCCGCAAGGCTATCGCCTTGTTTTGCGCCCTGCTCAGATACGGAAACAGCACCGTTGAAAACGCGGTCGAGAATGCGTTGGACAGGCTGAGCCCTGCATTAAACGCCATGAAATACAGCCCAAGCGCGTCCGCCCCCATGAAGGCACCCACGATGATCTTGTCGGCCTGAAGACGCAGCGCCTTGACGATCTCGACACCCAGAACCGCCCATCCAAACTGGATGAAAGGGCGCAGCGGGGCAAAACCTGCCTGAACTTCGCGCTGCCACGGATGCAGACGCCGCATGGCAATCAGCCAGATTGGCGCCGCCAGAAGCCGCGGCAGCACAAGGGCAATTGCGCTGGGCCAGACAAATACAAGAGCGGCCGAGATCAGATTGGCACCCACGACCTGCGCGCCGGCGATCCCGGCGGTCGCGCGCAATTTGCCTGATCGCATGGCAAGCGCCGCCTGCACCAATCCGGCGGGCATGGAAAGGTACTCCGCCGCCAGGATCGTGATCAGTGCAAATAGCATCGCACTTCCGCCCGTTGCGAAGATTGCCGCACCGATAGCGATCTGCACCGCAAATAGCCCGACACACCACGCCCAGAAGATGCGATGGGCGGTCGCGCATGTGGCCGCAAGGTCCGCATCCCGTGCTGCTATGATCCTTTGACCGACACCATTTTCGGTCACGGATTTGAGGACATCACCGGCGGCAAAGGCCGCCGCCGCCAACCCGATTTCCGTCAACTCCAGGCTGCGCGCAACCGCAATGACCACCAGCAGACGGGATGCTTTCGATGCCACCTCGGACGCGCCATAGGCGAACAGGTTTTGCGCAAGTATTTTGGTGGTCCATGACATCAGCAAGGGCTTTCTTTTGTGTTGCCTTGTCTTAGCGGTTGTGATGCGGGGCCGTCTTGGTCCTGTACGGTCAGCAGATTGGGGCAAACGGCACGCGACCTACCCTTACGGATAGACACACCCCCTGATTGCATCATGGACCGGTGTTCAATCTTCGCATAACAAGAGTGAAAAGTTTGATGTCAGCAAAAGGCAGTATGCCCGTGCGTTCGTATATTCCTGTCTTTGCAGCCATGGTGCTGGGTAACTGCGCAAGTTACGACGTCCCCGACAATCTGGAACCGGTTGCCATGGGCGACGGGTATCAGGCGCAGTATCGCGATATTGATGTAGCGCGCAGTGATGCGGGTTTCCTGCGCTCTAGGGCGATCAATGCACGCAAATGCCTGCCCCTACGGGGCGGCATCGAAGCACAGCAAAATGGCGGCAAGGGATCGGGGCTTTCAGCTGCCGCACTTGCGGGCGAACGGCTGACCCGCAATGATCTGGTTGATATCCGCGTTGGCGATGATGAGACGTTCAACGGCGATTATGTCATCTCGCGCGATGGGACGCTGAAACTGCCATTCCTGCGGCCCATCCCCGCACAAGGACGGACAACGGACGAGATCGAAGATGACATCGCCCGCCAACTATTACGTGATGAATTCTACGCAGACCGTCCGCGCATATCGGTGCGCATCGCTGATTTCGCGTCGGTCACCGTCGGGGTATCGGGGGCCGTTTTTGAGCCGCATTCAGTTGAAATTGGCGGGTTGAGCGGTGATCAGATTGATGGCCGCCGTCAGGATGCGCTGGGCGCATCAAGCGAGGGGCGCAACCTGTCAGTCGCGTTGCGCGCCGCTGGTGGCGTGCGTCCTGATGCGGATATCTCTGCGGTGAAAGTACGCCGGGGCGCTTCGGTTTATACCATTGATATGCGCGGCGTATTTGTTGGCCAGAATGTTGTCGATATCATGCTGCTAACCGGCGATGAGGTCGAAGTACCCAGCCGCCAGTGCTTTCAGGAAGACCTGATGCGGCCCAGCCCGATCAGTCCGCCCGGTGTCAGCATGTTCTTGTCGAACCTGACGCAACCGGCGACCAACAATGCGGCGTCCGCCATTGGGCAAACCGTACGCGAGGTGCCTTATGGCACCCGCTATATGCAGGCTGTCATCGACAGTAACTGCGTCGGTGGCGCACGTGGGACCAGTGCGGACAGATCATCGGTGCTGTTCTCGCGCAATCCGGTGACGGGCGTATCAGTGGTCATTGAACGCGATATCGAAGACCTGTTGCGCCGCGCGGATCGCGATGATTTTGATCCCTATCTTTTGCCGGGCGATGCGCTGGCCTGCTATGATAGCACCGTCACCAACGTGACAGAGGTCGGGCGCGTGATCGGGGTCATCGGCGCAGCCGCCCTGCTGAGCCAATAGGGGCTAAAGCCCTTGTTCGGTTTGGTCCCAAACTGCCTTGATATTGCCGATTGCGCCGATCACCGCTGATATATCGCCGGCCTTGGCTGCGTCTTCGACGGCAAGCAGGGCGGCGCGATAGGCATCTGCCGAAAACACGCCCGCACTGCCCGCGACCTTGTGGCATCGGTGCGCAATATCGCCTAGCGCTGGCAGCGGGTCCTGCTGCAGCCATTGATGCAGGTCGGCTGCCTCGGCCACGAACCGTGCTGTCATTGCGGCATATGCATCCTCGCCCAGGACGTCGCGCATTTCGTTGCGCTGTGCGGTGTCAGCTTCGACAACATGCGCCTGCAGCGTTTTAGCGGCGATCTTGCTGATCTCCGCGCGCATGGCCGTTCGCGATAGCGGCTTGATCAGGATCCCATTCATGCCGTCCTCGAGAAACGCCGCCTGTTCGGAGGCCATGGCATTTGCCGTCAATGCGATGATCGGGACCGTGGCGCAGGCGCCATCCCCATTACGGATGGCCCGTGTCGCTGTCCGCCCGTCCATCACGGGCATGCTGATATCCATCAGGATCAGATCAAACGGCGTATGCGCCGCAATTGCGACAGCGACCTTGCCGTCATGCGCCTCTTCCACCTGACGGCCATCCGCGCGCAGCATTTCGCGGGCAACCGCGCGGTTGATCTCGTTATCCTCGACCACAAGGATGCGAAGACCAAGCAGAGGCTCTGTCGAGGATGCAGGCTGTCGGGGCTCGGCGATGGGGTCTGTTACGGTCAGCGGCAATCGTACCTCAAATGTACTGCCAAGGCCCGGCGCGCTGTCAAATTCGATTTGTCCAGCCAGTGCCGCAACAGACCTGCGGACAATGCCGAGGCCGAGGCCGGTTCCGCCAACGTCCCGGTCATAGGCGATGGTTCCGGTGACGAAATCGTCAAAAATCCGTTCTTTCAGGTCATCATCAATCCCCTGGCCCGTATCGGTCACCCGAAAGATCACGTCGGCAATATCGCCGCGGCGGTCGGCGACCGCGACAGTGACGGACACTTTGCCATCGGGGGTGAACTTTACCGCGTTCCCAACAAGGTTCATTAGGATATGCTGGAGTGCGTCAGGATCCGAGCGGACCCAGTTTTGAGGCGGGCCAATCCAATCCAATTCAATTGTGGTGTTTTTGGCGGCGGCCAGACCACTTTGACTATCAACGATGGACTGCACCAATGTGGCGATGCTCAACGGTTCATCGCGCAATTCCACATGCCCCACATCATAGCGGGACAGATTGAGGACATCCGTGACGTGCTGCAACAGCAAGTCGCCGGATGTTTCCATATTTCTGGTATAGCGCAGCTGACTTGGGTTCAGCTTTGTGTCCTGAAGCAGGGTAAGGTTGCCCAAAAGACCGTTCAGCGGGGTGCGGATTTCATGGCTCATCGTGGCCAGAAATTCGGTCTTTAACCGATCCGCCGCCAAGGCGCGGTCGCGGGTCGAAATCAGCTCTGCCTCGGCTTGGACGCTGGCAGAGATATCGCGCAGGAAGGCCACAAAGATCGTGCCTTCCTTGGTTTCGGCGGTCTGGATGGCCAACTCGACCGGAAAGACCGACCCATCGCTATGTTTCGCCTCAAGCTGCACGCGCCCTTTGCCAACGACACGTTTCTCGCCGCCCGCGCGCATGCGGGCCATGCCGGCATCATGCGCGTCCAGCATGTGGTCGGGAACAATCAACGGGCCGAGGGACTTGCCCAGAACGTCCTCGGCCATGTGGCCGAATATCGCCTCGGCCGCAGTGTTGAAAGCAAGGATATGGCCATCCTCATCCGCAACAATCACACCATCAAGCGAGGTCTGGATGACCGTATCCATCCGCGCCGCTGTCTCTTCGACCTCGTTCTGGCGCTGGGTGCGTTGCGCGTTCAACTGGCGCAGGTAAAAGACCGCCGCCCCCAATGCGGCGATCAACACAATCACGACAAAGGCAAGCTTGATCAATGTTTGCGCAAATTCGGCCCGGCGCTGGTCTGCATTGACGGTAAAAGCGTGTAACGCTGCGGTGGTCATGGTGCGCAGGGCAGGCCGGGTATTTGCGACACCGGTTTCAATGACCGGCAGTGCGGAAAGCAGGCGCGCATCATCTGCATCAATCAAGGGGACCGTCTGATCCAGAAAACCGCGCACCTTGGCCAGCGCAGTGGCGTAGTCCGGATCGTCAAGCAGGGATTGATAGATTGCCGCAGTCTCGATTGTTGCGATGCGGCTGTAAAAGATATCGAACCGCTTGCGCATTTCGGCAAGGTCCGGGTCTTTGCCCGCCGCAACCCGGCCAAGTTTCGTTGAAAACTCCAGGAATTCGACCTCTGTCTGGGTCACGCTCCATTGCAGATTGTCAGACCGGGCGGATTCGAGGTTTTGCAGATCCTCCGCGACCGACACCGCAAGAAAGGCGATGGCCCCCAGAACCACCAACCCGACAAGCGCAACATAACCTCGGCGAAGCCAATATGTGGGCGTTCTGCCAGCCTTCAAATCCAAATCCTCTTGATGACGGCAGGTGCCTTACTGAACGACCGCCAACCGGTCGAGTTGCCAGATACTGCGCGAATACACGACCTCGGTCCGGTAATCTGCGCGGCTATCATAGGGATAGACGATCCATAAAGGGCCCTTGTCGCGCACAGACATCGTCGCACCATTCATCTTATAGGCGATCATCGGTCCACCCGCTACCGCGTCTGAGACGGGAATTTCAACGCTGTAATCATTGATCGCAGTTGCGACAATTGTGCCGGTCGTGACACCAAGCTGCGTAAGCAGCGTGTTCAGCGCGACGCCTTCGAAAACCTGCGGACCGTCTGTCCAGATCGTTGTGGTTTCGATTGTTGTTGGGTCGATTTGCGACAGCATTTCAATATCGAATTGGGCCGTCTCACCGCTGTTTGTGGCTGTGATGTCGCCGCTGACGGTCAGCACCACGGTGTCTTGTGGCTGTGCAAGTGTGTCGGCAAGGCCTGACGATGCCAACGCGCATGCCAACGCCGCCGCCACTGTAAGGTGTTTCAGAAATGAGGTCATGTGTCTGCTCCGGCAATGGGGGTTGCAGACATCCTGTCATGAAAGTTTTGACAACACATCAAAGCATAGGGATAGCCACCTACCCGTTCGGATAGGTGGCGTCGTTTTCCGTCGAAAATGCGTGGGTCAATAGGCGCCGCGGCCCGATGCAACCGCCCGAAAGGTCATCAGGATCACAAGCATATCGAGCAATATGGTCCGCGAGCTTGCATAAGCCAGATCCATCTCGATCATCTTGTCAAAGCTGATATTGGCGCGGCCCGATACTTGCCAGATCCCGGTAATGCCGGGTTTCACAGCAAGCCGCCCGAACGCTCTGGCAGGGTATTGTGCAACTTCGCGGGGCAGCGCAGGCCGCGGCCCGACAATCGACATCTCGCCGCGCAAAACGTTGATCAATTGCGGCAACTCGTCGATGGAACTGCGGCGGATGAAACGACCGACACGGGTGATCCGGGGGTCGTTTTTTGATTTGAAGCACACGCCTTCGCGGTCTGATCCGGCGAGGATTTCGGCCTGTCTGGCCTCTGCATCTTGATACATCGACCGGAATTTCAGCATCGAGAACCGCTCGCCATTCTTGCCGATCCGGGTTTGCCGAAACAGGGCCGGTCCCTTGGTTTCCATCCTGATGGCGATGGCCGTTGCGGCAAAAACCGGTGCAAGGCTGATCAGGGCAAGCGTTGAGATGCTAACATCCATCATGCGGGCTGCGATATGGTGTTTTGGGGTCTGCGCGACCGCCTTGGTCGCGGCACGGGCAAGAAATGTGACGTTCCCGATAAGATAACGTTTGGCCAGGCGCTTGGGCTCCATCGCGAGGCGCCAGACCCACTCCATTTTCGCCCTGCGGACAAGTTTGGGCGCTCTTTTGACGTTACCGGCCAGAAAGTCCAACGCGGCCCCGACGCCAAGGCAGAGTGATGCATCCAGTTGTTTGGCATAGCGGTCGATCCACATTTCCTGCATCGGCACGCCCATGGCGACAATGACGATATCCGCGCCACTGGCGTTGATGTCTGCGACGACCAGATGCGGATCAAGTGCACCCACAAACCCGTCACGTGTGCCTGCAATCTTCAGATGCGGCATGGTCGTCGTCAGGGTTGCGGCGGCGGCCTCGGCCGTTCCGGGGGTGCCGCCGAAAAGATAAACCGATTTCCCCATATCGGCCGCCTGGGCCAACAACAGCGGTATCAGATCCGTGCCGTTCAGATTTGCGGCCAGCGTATCGCCCGTCATCTTACCCGCCAGCTTTACGCCGATCCCGTCAGGCAGCAATACATCCGCCCGGCGCACCGCATCTGCGTATTTGCGATCCCGGGCCATGACGTTGCAGCAATGGGCGTTCATGAAAAACGCCGTGCGGCGGCCTGGTGCGAGCAGGGCGTCGATTGCGGTGCCTTGATCCGCATCGACCAATGTCAGATCAAGTGCGGGCAGGAACGTGGTCTTTGTTCCGGTACGCGGTGTCATCGGTGTGGCGGCCAGAAAGTCGAATTTTGTATGTTGCATCGGTCTTATCCGTAGTTCGTTTTGCGATTGCCCTTAGGGTGTTGGAAAGGTGGCAACCGCTCAACGAAGCGACGGGACAGGTCGGCGGGTCAGATGCGCAGGACGTGTCGCAACTGCGCTGAATGAAGCTCAAATTTTCGGAAAATCTATCCGGACGGATAGGCTATATGGCCGGATTTTCTGATGACGCAGCACACTTAATAGGTGTATTGTCACTCTGCGCCCGGGCGCGTGTGAGAAAAGGAAAAACCAGTGCGCGTATTGATTGCCGACGACCATGATCTGTTGCGGGACACGCTTGTCCTCTATCTGCAAAGCGAAAGCGGCATGGAAACAGAGGCTGTCGGAACACTGGATGACGCGCATGCGCGGATCATGGCAGATGAGCCGTATGATCTTGTCCTGCTCGACTATAACATGCCGGGCATGAATGGGCTAAGCGGGCTGACCCGCACCATGGACATGGAAGGCGGCCAGCGTGTTGCACTGATTTCCGGCGAGGCAAAACGCGACATCGCAGAACAGGCGCTTGAGGCTGGGGCGGCCGGTTTTGTGCCCAAGACGCTCTCTGCCAAATCCATGATCAATGCCGTTCGGTTCATGGCCATGGGCGAGCAATATGCGCCGGTCGATTTCATGACAGCGGTGGACGAGACCCCAAGCAACCCGCTTGCAGACAAGCTATCAAGTCGCGAACTGGACGTGTTGAAAGGGCTGACCGAAGGCAAATCCAACAAAGAGATCGCCCGCAATCTCGATATCACCGAGCCGACGGTCAAGCTGCATATGAAGACCCTGTTTCGCAAGGTTGACGCCTCGAACCGGACACAGGCGGCCTTGATCGCCCGCGAGGCTGGTCTGTTCTGATCTATCCAAACGGGTAGCTGCCCTGTGCGGTTGCACCCCCGATAGATGCTTTCGGGCGCGCGCAACACCAAACCCAAACCGCTAATGTTGTCTGGCAAGGAGATGCCAAATGACAACAGCGATACATCCACCACTCACGAACCCGGCCAGCCCAAAAAACAAGGGGCGGTTACGGCGCGTTGTCATGGGCGGCAACCTAGGCGATTTGGGACGCCTGCCACGGTATGTCGCGTTTGCACTTCTTGGCGGGGCGGTGATCTGGGGGCCAATCACCGGCTACCTGAAAACCGCCCCGCTTACCTACAAATCAAGCACCTCACTGATCCTGCCCGGATCAGGTGCATCCGCATCAATGAACCTTAACGGCATCGGCCAGGCCTCGTCTTTCGCCAACTCTGCCTTTGCAAGCAATGCGGTCAGCCCAACAGAAACATACAAGCGCCTGTTGAACGCCGATCGCATTCTGGATGCTGCCGCTGACAGTCTGGACATCTCTCGCAGCGATTTGGGTAAGCCGAGGGTCAATCTGGTTGATCAGACCAGCCTTATCCATTTTGAGATGACAGGCGGATCACCCGCCGAGGCCCAGTCGCGCGGTGATGCCATTCTGTCAGCATTCTTTGCAGAGTTGGACGCGCTGCGCGCTGATGAGCAACAGACCCGCGAGGACAGCAGCCTTGGGGCCATTCAGGATTACCGCGCGTCCGTTGCCAGCACCCGGACGGATATAGAGATGCTGCAATCCTCGACCGGGCTTTTATCTGTTGCGCAATATGATGCGCTTCTGGCCCAGAACACCGTACTGGAAGCAGCATTGCGCAACCAGCAGGCTATCGCATCCGAAAAAGAGGCCGCAGTAAGAACGCTTGAACGCAGCCTGGGGATTGGTGTGGCGTCGGCTGCGGTGACCCTGAAATTGTTTGCCGATGATGAATATCGCCAATTGCTGGATCAGGCGGCAATCCATGCCGCTGCCCTCGCGGACGCCCGGTCGCAATACGGCGCCAATCACCCCAAGGTGCAAGAGGCGCGTCGCGCCAAGGGGCAAGCCGAGGGGGCCGCAATATCCCGCGCGGTCGCTTTGACGGATTTGTCAGCGCAACAGCTTACCGGGCTGGATGTGGCGCCCAACGGCGAACGCGCCGCATTGCTGGCCGATCTGGTTGAGATGAACGCGCAACATGCCGGGGCGGTCGAACAGCTTGACGCGATGCAAGAACAACTGACGGCGCAGACCGCGCGGCTGGATCAGATGGCCACCGCTGCCGCCCGGCTTCAGGATTTGCAGCGCGATTTCTCGGTTGCCGAAGCGGTGTTTGCATCAGCTATCGCGCGCAGTCAAACAACGAAATCCGATGTTTATGCCTCCTACCCATTGGTTCAGGTCCTTGAAAATCCGTCCCTGCCTGAAGCGCCGTCATCGCCCAATCGCAAGCTGGCCGTCGCAGCGGGTGGTGCCGCGACCCTGATGATGCTGTTTGGTTTGTTGCTGGGCTGGACGCGTTCGGCGATCATCACAACGCTGATCCGGAAAACCACATGCGCCCGCTAAGTGATATGAACCCCGCAGAGCGGCTGGCCTTCAGGACGCTTGTGTTCACCTGGCAGCTATATGCGCTTGGCGCGCTTTACGTGGTGGGGCCGGTTCTGGCCTGGATCCTTGGTGGCTTGGCGGCGCTTTCATTATTCCTTGGCCCTGCCATGCGCAAGGATCTGGCCGCCACCGGTCCGATTCCGCCGGTTGTCTGGGCTTGGGGCATTGGGATGCTGGTGATGCTTGTTGCCTTATGGGTCGGGCACCTTGACTGGTCGATGGGGCTAAAACAGACGATCAAATCATCCATTGGCTGGGCCAAGGGGTGGGCCTTGATGGCGCTGTTTCCGCTTGCCGGGGCTGTCCTGCCAATCCGTCGCGCGGTGTTGGTACGGGGCCAATGCATTATCGGCCTCGGCACCTTGATCCTGGCGCCCATCCTTTTGGCGGCACCCTATATTGGCCTGCCAGAGAAGATATTCACATCACCCCTCAAAGCCATTGGCGGCCCGGGTCCCGAGTATTTTAGCGTTTACTTTTTTACCTACGACCCGGCCAGCTGGACCCCCCGATGGCAGTTCTATGCGCCATGGTCGCCGTTTGCGGCCTTGTTGGGGGTTGTCATGATCCTCTTTGCGCTGGAAGAGAAAGTAATCAAGTGGAAGGCGATTGGGATCGCAGCTGGTATTGTGATGATCTTCGCCTCCAAGTCGCGCATGGGTCTTGTGGGTTTGGTTGCGTGTACCATCGGACCGCGGATGATGCCGCTGCTGTTGCGCGGATGGGCGTGGCAGATGGTGGCGGGGCTGACCGCATCACTGGCCATCATCGGGCCCAGTTTGGTCGCGGCTGCCAGCGACGCGGTGGCGGCATTCAAAGGCGCGCGCGCAGATAGTACACGGGTCCGCGAAACCCTGCAGCGGATCGCGGGTGAACGATGGATCAACGAAGCATTCTGGTTCGGGCATGGACGGGTCCAGCCGGGTCCTCATGTGGTTGAATATATGCCGATTGGGAGCCACCACACATGGTGGGGGTTGCTGTTTGTCAAAGGTGTCGTGGGTATGCTGGCACTGCTGGTGCCATTTGTCTGGCAAACGCTTCTGGCGCTCATCGATGCCGCCAAGGGGCCGCGGGGTCGGTTGCCTCTGGGCATCATGATGACCTTGACGCTTTTGTCCTTTGGCGAGAACATCGAGATTGAGGCATATATGCTGTGGCCCGGGCTGATCGTTCTGGGCATTCACGCCCGCGAGATGGCCACCGACCAACAGGACGCAATTGAACCAGGCGCTTCAGCGCTGCGAATTCAATAAATGAGGTGGATGACTGGTGCCCAGGAGAGGACGCCCAAACCCTTTTCATTCAATACGTTAGCATATCAGGATAGTATCCACATAGTAAATTCAAATGAAAACAACGCCGCAGATAGTCCTCGCAACGGCGTTGAAAGTGCAAATGAAGCCGGTCAGCTCCGCAATATAGGTACCAAATCCAGAGAGTTTGCCGCAAGCGAGAATCTGGGAAAGCTCTCCTGGACGGATCAAGCGCCGTTGGCTCTCTCTGGTCTAGTCTTCGCGGTTCGGGATGCGCCGCAATCAGTACAAGGGATTATGCTATGAGCGTTCGCCTTGTACACGGTGGGCTCCCCTCAGACATCACTCCCTACCAACTGAAGCGATTTCTAAAGCGGGCCAGAGTTTCGCTTGGCCATTTAAAGGGGGCGATTGAATATCTCGTCTTTGCCATCGACAACTGTCAGCCCTCCGATTTTCTTCAAGGCAGTACCTGTGCGATCTGGCATTCTCTGGAACGGCTTGCTCAAACCTTCGGGCTATCGAAACGGCAGGTTGGACGGATCGAATCGGAGCTTGTTGACGCGGGTTTGATTCGCCGTACCTAGCCCGGGCGCAACGGTCGCCCCGGCGACCGGGTTGATGGTGTTATCAAGCGGGCGGCGGGCATCAACCTCGCCCCATTAATCGAGCATGCTGAGTATGTTCGTTTGCTGGTCCGCCGCCAGATGCAAACCGACGAAGAGCACAAGCGCCTGCGCGAGCATATTCAAGGCCTGTTCCGGCAAATCAGGGAGCTGGGCAATGCGGATGCTGATGAAGCCGCGACCTTGACCCTACCCCGTCGTCGGCCAACAAAACTCACCGACATCGCCAAAATTCAGGAAATCGCAGAAGCGCTGGAAGCCGTACTTTCCGATTTTTCGACAGATTGCGGTCAGCCAGAGATGTCCGTCGGGTCAGCCGAAAATGTCCGACTCAATACGAACAAAGAAAAGAAAATCAAAACTTGTATGGCTGAGAAGCCGATGGAAGTACCCCCGTTGAACACCAGCCCAGCTCATGCCCGGCTGCTGGCTGGACCGCGGTTGGACGAGTACGTTGACCTGTATGCCTGCGGTAGTCCGCCCGACTGGCAAGCGATCACAAGGGCTGCGCATGACCGAGCCTACGAGCTGGGTGTTTCTAGCCGGTTGTGGCGCGAGAGATGCGTTCAGCTTGGCGAGGCAAGGACCGCGCTTTGCCTGACTGTAGCAGATCTAAATTCGCAGCGTAGTGGTCCTTTTGGCAGGAAGAACGCAGCCGCTTCCTTTGCAGGGATGACCCGAAAAGAAAGCCAACCGATAGCCGTTCTAGACAGCTTGATCGGAGAGCTGACAGGCGCTTTGATCCGATCAGGTGGCAATCCATGAATAGTCGTCGTGCGCCCCAAGAGGAGAGAGAGAAAGGTTACGCGTGTGGCTACACCGAACGCACCTTGGAAGGGAATGGGCAAGCCCTTTCCCCTTCACCCCAAACCCACGCGCCAAGCGCGTTAGAAGGCTGCCATGAGCAAGAGTAAGCTGGAGCCGCGTGCGATCCGCGAGTTGGTCCTGCGGGTACGTTGCTCAGAAGCAGAACGTGCGACATGGCTTAGGAAAGCGCGCGCTCAGGAGCGGTCTCTCTCCGACTATGCTCGACATGTCCTTTCAGCCGAACCAATGCAGCGGCGGGCGCGGCCACCGGCGGTCGATCCGGCGCTGCTGGCGGCGGTCGGACGTGCCGGTAACAACTTGAACCAAATCGCACGCGCCATGCACACGGATCGCAAAGCCGGGCGGCGCATTGACTTGGTCGCCGTCTACACGTTGTTAATGGCATTGGACCGCGAGTTGGCTGAGATCGTAGCGGAGCATTCCCGATGATGGTTCGCTTTTTCTCCCATGGCGACGGCTCGGGGCGGTCAGCGGTCGAGTATCTCGTAGCAAAGGAGGTCGCCGCCTATACGGAAGACCGCAAGCGCATCCCTGGCAAGACCGTCCGGCGAGATGTGGCCCCAGAAGTACTGTCTGGCGATCCCGAACTGACGAGCCACCTGATCGACAGCCACACCCGCAAATGGAGATACACGTCGGGCGTGGTCGCGTTCCATGCTGAGGATGATCCCTCGGAAGCACAGCAGGCCGATGTGATGCGGGATTTTGAGAAAGCCGCGTTTGCGGGGCTCGAAGCCGATCAAGCGAATATCCTCTGGGTTCGTCACCAGCACATGGGCAATGTTGAATTGCACTTCCTGATCCCGCGCGTCGAGCTTTATGGGAACCGATCATTCAATCCCGCGCCGCCAGGGTCGGAACGCTTCTTCAACGCCTTTCGTGACTATTGGAATGCCCGCGAAGGCTGGGTCAGTCCCGAAGAGCCAGGGCGAAAACGGATGGTCAAACCTGTTTTCGATCTGGGCGATCGAAAGAGCATCAAGGAAACCATCCAGACTTTGATGCTTCAGAAAATTGAAGCTGGCGAAATCCGCAATCACTCGGACGTCCGCGCTGCCTTAAGCGAACTGGATGACCTCGAATTCAAACCATTGACCGAGAAACAGCTTGAGAAGCGCCGCAAGGCCGATGCCGAAGAAGCTAAAGACGGTAAGCCACGCCGTCGCGACACCCGGATTACCATGCGTCTTGCAGGCACCTCGGACAGCCGGAACACCTTCAGATTAGAGGATCGCATTTTCCATGAAACCTGGACCGCAGATGAATACTTTGCTGCAAAACCTGCAAGCGAAGGTGGAGACGCAAAGCCACGCCACCGAAGAGCAGACCCAGCAGTTGTTGAACGACTTCGAGCAGCGTTTGTCACAAGCGTTGAACGCCGCGCTGAGAAAAATCGATCACGATATGCGCGCCCTCGAAAGGCAAAGCGGCTCAATCTACGACCGGACGACCCACCAGATCGAGGCGCAGGCCAGCAAAATTCGGGACGCGACAGCGGCGTTGGAACAGAGCCGGAAGGAATGGCGCACTGTGACCTGGAAGACGATGCTGCCGACCTACCTGGCGGGAGTTTTTCTGACCTCCTGGGTGCTCTTGATGGCCGTGCAGCTAACCTTTCCGGAGCAACCGTCGAGGATCGAAACACCGGGAGTGGCCACATTTGGTCTGGAGGGGACGCGGGTAACACATGGCCTTGGCGGCTTGGTCCAAGTGGTCAACCTTCCGCCCGGCGTAACACTGGCAAACTGTCCGGTACCAAATCTGGGCGGAGGCGAAATTTGCGTCAAAACAGCCAGAACGAGGCAAGCTATGTCACGCCATCAATTGACGCCCTTCGAGACAGCATTTTTGCGCGCTGTCGAAGATCTGAACGCAACCTTCGAAGAAGGTTTGAAGAGAGCGAGCGCTTCCCCGAAAGAGTTGGTAAATTTGCAGAACGCGTTCGAACGGTTCACGGGCGACTTAGAGAAGCGCTTGAGCGGCTTGGAACAGCGGCAGGAAGAATTGCGTCAGCTGTTGGAGACTGGTTAATACGTCGAGCTGAAGTACGGACCCATTCGCCACAAGGAAATGACAAACATAAGGTCGAGCGGGCGCTCTCGCGATCGATGGGACCGGGACTTTGAAGGCAACCGTCGATAACTCTTAGAACATGAGGGAACGGTGCTGAAAAAATGATCTTTGAGCGGCCCTCATCAGCGTAGAACATGCAAAGAAGATGAGCCTCGGCTTGTTAGCCGAGGCTCACAAAGCGTCGTGACAAATTCAATGTAAAACACACGACTTGATCTGACATTTCTGCTCTTCTGGAGCGCAATCAAGGAGTGTCGATCAATGACAAGTATTCAAGAGAAGATCATCAAGCCGAAGCTGGGGCTGTTGGAACTGGCCAAACAGCTCGGAAGCGTGTCGCAGGCCTGCAAAGTGATGGGTTATTCGCGGGACAGCTTTTACCGGTTCAGAGAACTTTACGATCAGGGTGGCGAAGAAGCCCTGATGGATCTCAGCCGCCGCAAGCCGGTGATGAAAAACCGCGTGCCAGAACATGTCGAGAAGGCGGTCATCGAACTGGCCATCGACAACCCGGCTCTGGGTCAGAAACGGGCGTCGTGGGAGCTGCAGCAGAAAGGCATCATGGTGTCATCGTCGGGCGTCCGGTCGATCTGGCTGCGTAATGATCTGGAAACCATGAAAAAGCGCCTCAAGGCCCTGGAGGCCCGTGCCGCCCAAGAGGGTATCTTGCTCACCGAGGATCAGTTGGCCGCGCTGGAAAAAGCCAAGGCCAAGAAAGAAGCCCATGGCGAGATCGAGAGCCACCACCCTGGCTATCTGGGCAGCCAGGACACCTATTATGTGGGCACAATGAAGGGCGTCGGACGCATTTATCAACAGACCTTTGTCGATACCTATGCCCGCGTGGCGATCTGCAAGCTCTACACTGAAAAGACGGCAATCACCGCGGCCGACTTGCTGAACGACCGCGTGATCCCGTTCTTTGCAGAGCATGAGATCAGCCTGCTGCGCGTCCTGACAGACCGGGGCACGGAATACTGTGGCAAGGTCGAGAACCACGCCTACCAGCTTTATCTGGCCGTCGAGGACGTGGACCACACCCGAACCAAGGCCAATTCTCCGCAAACAAACGGCATCTGCGAGCGGTTCCATCGCACCATCAAGGATGAGTTCTACGACATCGCATTCCGCAAGAAACTGTATCGGTCAGTCGAAGAGTTGCAGGCCGATCTGGATGCGTGGCTGGCAAAGTACAACGAACAGCGGCCACATTCGGGACGTCACTGCTATGGCAAAACACCTATGCAGACCTTCCGCGAAACGCTACACATCGCTGTCGAGAAGACGATCAAAACGCACGACCAATCGGACAGTGCGCAACCCGTTCTCAGCGTCGCAAGCTGAGATGTCCGTCAGATCAAGTCTGAAGTTTTACAAATTCAAGCTAGTTCAGCGACGCCCATGCTGGCCTGAGTTACCTTTTGCGGTTCGGCTGTGCTCCTCGCCGCCGCGATGGCCTACGTTTCGCTCACAGCCAGCATTACTGCGAGCCGCTGATTTTGCAGCTGATCCTTTAGACCGGTTGCCTTGCTTTCCTGCATTGACATGTTTCTTCGCCATTTCACATCCTTTCAATAGAAAGTGCCGATTACCGGCAACTACTTTTGGCTATTGGCGTGATCGCGACCAGCTTGATAGTCGGTCAGTTTTTCTGTGACCTCTCGGACACCGGAAGGGGTCCAGGTAAGCAGCTCTTCTGTGTGGCTCACCGGACGATTGTACTCGCCGTTTGCAACGTCGGTTTGTCCTTGGTTGTGTTCCTTAGTACCCATCTGGTTTTCTCCTTTGATGTTAAAACATCAACTTGCAAGTCCCGTTGAACAGCACCCTTAAATATCCGTCTGGTGTTTGGTGCCACGGCACTACAGATCGCTTGGCACAAAGTAGGCTAAACAAGGCTGCATGCATGTTTTCGGCACAAAATATGCATATGCACCATAGTGGGCAGATTTTATAGAGAACTTGGGAGAGACTCAAATGACGGAAACTTTGCCAACGCTATCTCAGTTCATAATGGCCCGTCGGGAAGCGAGAGGGCTATCGCAGGCTGACTTAGCAGCGAAAGTTGGCTCAGATACAACAACGGTCTCACGTTGGGAAACTGGAAAGAATAGACCAAAGGGAAAGGAAACCCTTTCTAAGCTAAAGGCTGAACTGGATATTGAGCAAGCGGAACTTGATCGACTGTTCTTAGATTGGATTTCCGACGAACGGCATATGAAAAGATACACTATCCAAGGGTATGAGTTTTTGGAAGCAAACGGTATGGATGAGTATGATCTCCTTGACCGTTTGATCGCCATAGACACTGCCGTGATTCCTGAGATCAAACGTGAGGAAGAAGGAACGACAGATCAGTGGGCACCTATTTTTCACGCCAGTCCGTACACTTGGAAGCTCTTAACCACCGGAGATGAAGTGGCTGGTTATTGGCACTACATCTGTTTGAATGATGAACAGTTTCAGTTGGCCAAAGCTGGAAAACTTCAAGAGTCTAGTCTTAAAGATGATATGCTGGTGCATCTCACGCACAGCGGGTCTGAGCGCGACTTCAAAATGTTCATTTCGATGATTGCAATAGACAGCAAACATCAAGAACCAGACAGGTCAAGCAAGTTATTACTATCGTTTATCCGGGAGTTTGGCCGACTAGCTAAGGCAGGATTTTTCTTTTCAGAGATTTGCGCGGTGGCGTTAACTCCAATAGGTCTGCAGATGTGTCTAGACTTTGGCATGCAGAAAGTAGGAAGGCAGGAGGGGATAGGTGACGATCTCATTGAAGATGTCTTTCTCATTACTGGTAAGGATGTACCTAGACGGGGCTTTTTGGCCAAGAATAGCCTTGTCGCGAATGCATATCGTAAGCGTTTCGGTTGAATTCTCCAAAAGTCCGACCAATAAATCTTTCATACTACCGGCCACAAGTGCCGCGACAACTATGAAGTGCGTAAGAACGAACCTGTGCCAATAATTCCTCCCGGATTTTCTGTACTAGCCATGAGAGCCGACGTTTGCCGCATGGCGGAAAGTCGGAAGCTAAGGGCTCGTAGTTGCGATTGTCCGCGCCGCAGAAACGTGTTGCGACCCTAGCGTGTGCAGATCAGGCAGATCAAAGCCGCTCCAGAATTCATCTTACAGTTACTCCAGACAAGAAAATGTGGCATCTGACTCACTTTCTCATGATTTCGGGAAACCGGGCAGGATCAATCCACTGCTTGCCATCCTTGGGTGCGTCCCATGGGTTGCCAAACAGCTTGTCGGCGGGGGCATCATCAAATTCCAGATCGCACGCGTTGAGAGCGCGTCTGGCCCGTTTGTGCTCCGCCTTCTTTAACGCCTTGTCGCTGGCAGCCTTTGTCATCCCGCAAATCGGTGTCTTTCGGTATGAGCGGGCCATCTAGATCTCCTTCGCATTGTGCTCGACATCGGCCCAGTGCTTGTTCACGGGGAGCGTCTTGGCACGGCGGGCGATGTCTTCAAACCGCACGGGCATGTAGTCCCAGACATCGACCCCCGCATTCACGCTGTTGCGCGGGCCGCGCCAGTTATTGTGGACATGGCCGAAGATTTGGAGCGCGTCCCGTCGGGCGTGGTTCCAGGTGATCATCGGGTAGTGGCAGAGCGTGTGTGCTTGCCGCTGAGGCCCATCCCGGACCCCCGCCAGATGTGAGACGCTCGTCCATGCTAGCGCCTGTGTCGGTTCGAGATCGTGGTTGCCGACAACCAGGTACTTTTCTGCTCCCGGCAGCTTGTAGAACAGCTTGCGCAGCCAATCAGTATCCTTGGCTTTTGGCCCATGGGCGAAGTCACCGATGATCCAGAGCGCATCTTTGGGGCCAACCATGGCCCAAAGGTTATGTGCATCAGATCAAGCCTTTCATAAAGATCGGCGTCGATAAGATCATATCACCCCCAATTTGGGGATAAACCCATATCGGGGGTAGCTGTCTCGTAATATTGATGGCGGGACTTCTTTGGCTGGAACCGTTCCCACCGCTGCCTACAAACACCTGCTGGTAAGGCTGGTAGAGGCGCGCACCAATGCAGGCCTTTCGCAGGCCCAGCTGGCACAACGCATCGGCAAGCCAGCTTCGTTTATGGGCAAGTACGAGCTGGGAGAACGGCGTCTAGATGTGGTCGAATTGCTTGTTGTTTTGCGGGCTATTGGAGCAAACGGCGCAAAACTGATCGGAGAAGTCGAAGGACGCCTGCCTGAAACCCTTTAGGTTGCATCTGGTGCGGTGCGTCTGGAATGTTATTCAGGCTCAAATACATACTTAGGTTGATATTGTTGTAGAGAAGTGGCCCGCCAAATTTGAACAGTCGCGTTGGGTGGATTTTACACTCCTGATCCGGCAGCAGGTCGTGTGCCTACGGTTGATCGTATCAGGATGTGACAATGGCGCACAGAGCTTGGACAAGCTGACAGTGATCATGTCAGAGTGGCTTTTGCAACGGCTGCTGATCTGGTATCGATTCGCCAATTAGTTGCGTGATGGATTGCTGCTTTGAACAAAATGTTTTCCCAGTCCAATCGTCAGGGTCGGCTTTCGACGGTACTTGGCGAGGACGTATTGGTCCTACTGCGGATGGACGGGACTGAAGAGCTCTCGGGTGATTTCGTATGGCAGGTGGAAGCGTTGTCGACACAGGCCGGACTCGATCTTCACGCGCTTCTGGGCACACATGTCACGGTTGAGATTGACCATGCCGATGGCATCCGTGCCTTTGACGGCATCGTCTGCGAGGCCTCTGCTGGTGGGGCAACCGAGAACGGGCTGCGCTATGACCTGACACTGCGCCCTTGGCTGCATGTGGCGGGGCTGCGGCGCAACATGCGGATCTTCCACAACAAAACCGTGATCCAGATCGTCGAAGAGGTGCTGAGCGCCTATGCAGGCCTCGGGCAGCCGCACCTAGAGATACAGGTCACAGATAATTACCCGGTCTTGGAATATACCGTCCAATATGGCGAGAGCGACGCGGACTTTGTCCGCCGCCAGCTAGAGCGCCACGGGATCAGCTGGTCTTGGCGGCATGAGGTCGGGTCGCATACGCTCTTGCTGACAGACCTGGAAGGCAGCCTGCCGGAGGTGCCTGGCAGCGCGCGGCCCTACTATGGCGTAGACGGATTCCACCAGCATGACGGTGAGCATTTCGACATGTGGTCCCCGGCCGAGCGGATCACGACGGGTGCGGTCCGTTTGACAGAGTATAACTTCAAGATGCCCAATGCATCGCAGGAAGTCGATCAGATGGGTGATGCGACCCACCCTGCAGGCGACATCGATAGCTACGATTGGCCTGGCGATTATCTTGAACAGGGCGAGGGGCGCGGTGTTGTCAACCGCAGGACCGAAGCCGAACGGGGACAGGCCCCGCGGCATGAGGCGACAGGCGATGTTGTGAGCCTGGGTGCCGGCTGGCGGGTGACGCTTGCAGGCGACGAAGTGCCCGGGGCGACCGGGCGCATGTTCGTCTGCTTGAAGGCCACGCACCGCTTTCGCAGCCAGGGCTACGGCTCAGGTGACAGCAGCGCAGAGGAGACCCCCTATGAAGGGTCATATGTCCTGATGCCAGATGACACGCCCTATCGGCCAGAGCGCCGCACGCCCGTCCCGCGTGTTCAAGGCCCGGAGACAGCGGTGGTCGTAGGCGAGGGCGAGATTGACTGCGACGAATACGGCCGCATCCTGTGCCGCTTCCACTGGGACCTCGATGGTGCCCACACAATGCGGGTCCGCGTAAGCCAGAACTGGGCCAGCAAAGGCTGGGGCGGCATGGTCATCCCCCGCATCGGCATGGAAGTCATCGTCGAACACCTCCGCGGGGATCCCGATAAGCCCATCGTGACGGGATGTGTGTATAACGGGATGAACACGCCGCCATACGAGCTGCCAGCGCACAAGACGCGGTCGACATTCAAGACTGATACGCACAATGGCGACGGCTTTAACGAACTGCGATTTGAGGACGAGAAGGACAAAGAAGAGATTTTCCTGCATGCGCAGAAGGACCACAATACCATGATCCTTCACAACGAGTCCCATCAAATTGGTAATGATCGCTCCAAGCTTGTCGGTAACGATCAAAAAGAGCGAGTCAACCGGGATAAGCAAATTGATGTCGGTCGCGATCACGTTGAGACGATTGGTCAGGACGAGAAAAAGACTGTGATGCGCAATTCCGAGCGACAGATCGACAAGGACAGCTTCGACTATGTCAACAATCACCGCATCGAATACACATATGCCAACCACCAAGAAGAAGTGGGTGCTCATCACTACATGAAGGTCGAGGGCGAGTCAGAGGTTGCCGTCGGCCAAAAGATTTTCACCCGTTCAAAGATGCAAGTGCTGCACGCCAAAGATAAGTTCATAATAGGCGGCCCAGGCGGCACCATTGAGATCAACAGCTCAGGCATTGTTATCCGCGCCAACAAGATTGACCTGAAGGGACCGGTCAATGTGACGGCTGGCGCGCCGGATCAGATCGCGAGCTTAGAAAGCGCCATCAATGAAGGCCTTGATTTAGCCGAAGTCTGCATCAGAAAGCTCACTGATGAATAACGAAGCGGGGCAGATCAATTACGCACACCAAACCGGGCAGGTCAAAAAGGTGCGTTTGCCGGACCCTCCGGCACAGTTTCTAGCGGACTTTCTTTTTGGCGCTTTGGAGCCTCGTGATGCGATGAAAACGGTCGTAGCAGGTAGCGGTCAGACCGAATTGAACGCAACTTTCATCTTGCTTGAGGCTGCGCGCAGACCGGATATCGAAACCGTGCTGCAAGGTTTCAAGGTGGACTATCTGCCGCTCTACCAGGGCGTGTCTGCGGATGAATATGCTTTACATGCTCCCTATATCGCTCAGGTCAAAGAAGGTAGCCGTGCTGCGGACTGGTTGATCGAGGAGAGCTGGGGCCAAGGGTGGGGCGTTTGGCTGCGCAGCGCGCGCTCTTTGGATGAGTTACGCAAGCACTTCCGCAAGTTCACCCAGCTTTATAATCCGACTGAAGACCGGTGGTTTCTGTTCCGCTTTTACGCCCCCGAAACGATGCGCCGGATTGTCCCTGCTTTGCCGCCGCGGGATTTCGCCGCGTTTACCCAAGATATTGCCGCTTATATCACTCCCGATCCATCCGGCGAAGCTGCGTTGGTGATCTGATGCAGCTGTCACCTGAGGTCATGCAAAGCTTCAACGCGGGACGGTTTGAGGATTTCCTGGAAGACGGGGCCTCACAGCTTCAGCGCTTCTTTCCACGCCGCTTTGAAGTTTTTGCGGACCCCGACGCAGCGCATGATGCAGCTCGCAACGTTGTCGGGCTGAGTTATGAAGCCGCGTGTAATATTGGGCGGCGTAGTGGATTGCTTGCAATGCGGATCGCATTTCTGCGGGCTGCTTTTGGAATTGGGATTCTCGACGACCCGCGCCATTCGAGGGCGAGGCGGCTTGTGCAGGATCAGATCACGGCTGCCGCGATTAAGCCTAACACATCAATCGGCACCTATTTGGCCGAGACAAAGACCTTTTGGGATGCACCACCATTTAAACGCCAGAAGGAAGGGTTGCCGCAGCTGCTGGATGCAATGGACAACCGAGACCAAGACTGGAGAGTGGTCCTTGAACATCTCGAACACGCCCACGCAAACGAGGGAACCAAAGTTACCCGAAATAAGCTTGAGGCATTCCTGAATGCCGCATTTTCGAATGTGACGATGCTAGGCATGACCAGCCTACGAACCATCCAATTGCATACGCTTGTGGCCGATGGCCTTGGTTTGCATTTCTTTGATGACCCGCTGCTGCCAGATTGGGGAGCGCTTTACCGCGGCGGCGATGAAACGGCTGTCGCCGATGCGCTGCGTTCGGCCTTGAGGGAAGGGCAGGACTGATGGAGCCGATGGAGCCAGTTAACGTTGCTGACGCGGATCCGGGCGGCGATTGCCCGACAGGGACCTGCGGAACCGATACCTACGCAGCCTACGATCCGATGGACAGCTATGGTCCTATGGATGAGGCGCTTGGACTACCGCGCCCTGGAGAAGCGCTGTCCGTAGAAGAGATCATCGCGCTTAACGGCAATAGCTTCACCAAATTTTGGATCCGTTTCATGGACGCTTTTGAGCAGGTCCACGGGCGCGAGGAGCGGATCAAAACGGCCGCCCTTTTCCACCCAGGCGAAGGGCGCGACGGCCATTATGAAATGGACTTCAATCCGATTGGCACGCCCTATGCGGCATCTTACGGTTGGACCGATCATGTCTCGAGCGATCCGTATTTCTTCGAAAGCTACGAACCGGCGATTTTCTATACCAGCCTTGGCAACATTTTTCGTTCGGTGGACCGGATTGGGTTTTCACCAAGCATCGATCCCAACTCGCTGAGCGACGCGGAACTCCAGCAGCTCGCCCGGCGCCTGAAGCAAGCGATTGAGATCGAGCAAGATTTCGCCCGATGGGCAGGATATGCGTTCCACGCGGCGATGATCGCTGTCACCGTGCTGGCGCTGGTTACAGGTGTTGGTGCCGTCATCGCTGCAGGCTCCATCGCACTGCGCGCCGCTGCCATCGTTGTGCTGGCCATTGAACTGTCAGACGCGGTGGCGCTTGGGACCGGCTATATCGGCGTGAACGAGGGCCAAGGCGTCAACCCGCTTGAGGATGCAGCAGCCTTTTTGGGTGGTGCGCTGGGTGACGAAGACGGCGAGAAGGCGGCGCGAACGGCCTATCAGATGATCAATATCGGCGTTGGATTGAAGGGCCGCTGGCGCGCTTTAGCGATCATTCCTGCGGGCCTGAACTACGGCGACCCTGGCGCGATCCTACAACCAGCGGATGCCGAGACAGTCGAAGAATACCGGGGTTACTAATATGGGTCGGTTCGATAAACTGCGCGGCGGCACCCTGGTGAACTTGGTCGGCGAATTGTCACGCCGCGGATTTACGTTCCAATTCCAGAAATATCCGAACCTGCGGAACAAATGGAAGCTAACATTTACATGTCCCGCCGGAGCAAAGGCCAACTTTTCGTCAACGGTTGGCAGCAATGAAGAGATGGTGAAAATAGCCGACGCCTTGCGCATGGGCGGGGGTACGTTCCTGTTTAACCTGTCCCAAGCCGTCGGGCGCTTTGGCGAGGCCGCTGCATTGCGCGCCTTCCGCAATGGACAGATTGACCATGTTTTCCGAGTAGGCAGCGGGACATTTAACATGCGCAACATGCGTCTTGGAGAGACGTTGCAGTTGCAGAACCGGTCCGGCCATGGGCTGGACTTGATCACGAAGATCGTGGAACCTCGACCGCCTGCCCCAAGATGGGTGGCCATCGAGGTCAAGACGCGCATGGGAAACGATGTGCCGTTCCCAAGCCTAAGCAACAAACAGCAAGATGCCGACTATCTTATTGATCGTGCAGATGCTGCCGTTAGAGGGATTGCGCGTGCGCGCACAGCCGTCCAAGAGGGCGCGACCGCAGGACGGTCGTGGGAGGACATGATCCCGCATCGGCGAACCATTGCGGAATTCGAAGCGCATGCACGGTCTGGCTCCGTCACCAAAATCCACGCTAAAGTGGAAGTAGATCGGCAAGGCAATCAAGTTGGCGAAATGATTATGGAAGACTGGTAATGGGAGAATACGGTGAGACGCAGATAGTTGCGGGTCTGGCATTGTACCGCAGTGATCCATTTACAAGCATAAATTTTGAGGATGCGCTAGAGGATACGCATTACTTCATGGACGGGAACGGCGACATGTCGCCGCTAGAAGGCGCACTCCAGATGAAGGGGCTCATCGTCCCGTTCCTAGGCCATTTTGGGTACTGGGTCGCAACGGCTGGTCAGGTCAAAACGGCAGAACTCGACGTAGCACAACGCGCGGCTTTCTTTGAAAAAGCAGTGACCCACACGCTATTTCAGTCAAATCCATCCCACGTGACCCCATCTCTGCCGCAATACGGCGAAACCCTCTTGCAGTTGATCGCAACGGGCCGTGCTGACCTTTTGGCGGCAACAGAGCAGATCGCTCTCTCTGTCCTCAAATCAGGCCGATACGCCCCGCCAGAGGGGACGACCGGCTATTTTTCCCAACCGTCCAAGGTCGGCGTATTTGCGCTTGAAATGCTCGCTCAGCAACGTGACGAGACGGTCGATTGGGAAAGCTTCCACGTGCCCCCTGACCGGTTCTGGCTGGACGCGGCGCGTCTCGGCCTGAACGATCCAGACCCGCAAAAAGGTGCAGAATGGGCAAGAGAGCTTTGCGCCGCGCATATGCGGACTCTTGCAACGGACGTAGAGAACGGGTCGATGGATGCGTCCACGGGACATGAGATCCGAGAAGAGGCGCATTTCCTCTGGCCGATCACAACGATTGCCTTCCTGCGGATGCGCGCCAGCCTCGGGCACCAGACGGGCCCGGTGGATCATCCGCTGATGCGCACAAGTTTTCAGGTACTGCATGACTGGCAGGTGCCTGCAGGCAGCTGGCCTGGCGCGCCGTGGTGGACGGATATCCTGGACCGCACTGCCGCAATCGCGCCCGCACTTACCCCCCAGATCGCGCTCGTCCGATGATCCGCACCGCATTCATTCTCGCCGCCATCGTCGCCATGCCAGCGGTCGCCGATCCAATCCGCGGTCTTTATATTGCCAAGGAGATGGGCACAGCCTTTTCGATTACCACGAACGGACTGGTGTACTTCCAGATCGACGGTCCACAACTCGGCGCGACACGCAGTCGGCAGGTCGAAACCGAGGACGGAACACGGATTGATCTGTTTCGACCAGGCGCAGACGGTCCGGTTCGCACATCGATGGTGCTACGCCCGGAAGAGGGACGCCGCTTGGTCGTATCGGAGGGCGCGGCCGGCTTTTTTCTGCAAGCGGGAACCGTTCTGGAACCTGTCGCCGGTTTGCAGGAGCGATGCCTCGCGTCGATCACGACGAAAGACGCATACTCCGGCGAGTACTTCGGACTGCGATCAGGTCAGATACAGTTCATCCTGTCACCGACCGAGTTCACGTTTCAATATGGCGGGGGGCAGGATGCGTTTGGCAACGACGTGCCGCTAGAACGCGACGTCATCCCGATCACAACCACCATGCTGGAGCCTGATCGCATGTTGATCGAGCATCCTGACGGAGACATGGTCGCCGATCATCTCGGCCTCGGCATATCATTCGTTGCCGAATTTGGATCGCGCGGAGAGTTCATGATCGAACTCTATCCGTTGGAAACGCGGTCTGAATGTGTGGCGCAGGCCCGCGATCTTGCGGAAAGCGCTATGCAATGAAGCCTCTCGCGCGCATCGGTGACACCCATGTGTGTCCGATCCATGGGCCCAATTCCATCGTCTCGGGCAAAGCGGAGGCGAAGGCTGGCACCCGGCCGATAGCCGTGGTGGGAGACAAGACGGCCTGCGGGGCGGTCATCACGACCGGGACTCCGCTCTTCAAGGTAAAAGGTAAGAATGCTGCTCATATCGGTTCAGCGACAAGCCATGGTGGAACGATCACCACTGGGGTACCAATTTTGAAGGTCTAGGTGCTAGATCCCACGGTTTGATAGTGTGATATTTTCACATGCCTATCAGAAGCTTCTGCGTCAGCATGTGTTCCAGATGTCGATTGGCGGCAAGGGAAATTGCCACAATAAAGCTGCCGTCGAAACCTTCTTCAAAACGATCGAGGCAGAGCTGATCTGGCGCAAATCGTGGCAGACGCGCAGGGACGCGGAACTGGCCATCTTCCAATACATCAGCGGCTTCTACGATCCGCGTCGACGGTACTCAGCATTGGATTGGCAAAGCCCAGTCGCTTTCGAGCGAAAGGTGGCTTAAACGAGCATTAAAACGGGACAGGTCCACTTTGACTTTGGTCGTCGCCAGGCTCGATTTGAGCGTGGCCAGCGTTTTCGTGACAGCGCCCGCCGCGCAGGACTTCAGGTGGATGTTGTCCGTTTGCAGAACACCTTCCACGTCGGATTTGTTCGACGTGCCGGAGCGAAGGCGTCTGAGCGTTGTCTCCTTGTTGCCGAAGGCGAGCAGAAAAGCATAAGGAAATTCAACAGAATCAAACGCTTGCTCCGCCAATGCAGAGATGGCTCCTTCGATTTCAACAGCGTTCATATGGAGAGTTCTTTCGGCGTTTCTGCTCAGCCCAGTGAATGTCGGCATAACGAACGATATCGAGCAGTCCGAGCGTACTGTTGAAGATCAGAGCTGCAAATATGAGCGCTATGACCGCCGAAATCATCCTAAGGCGCTTAATGCCGAAGCCAAATTCGCCAGCGATTAAAATAGTGTAGGTCGCTGCGGTGATAACCAAGAAGCCTATGAGCCAGGGTAGAGCGCGTGCTATTGCGCGACGTTCGATTGTGAGAGGTTGGTTCATCTTTCACCTATATGACAGTTTCAAGATACTCGTGCATTTCGGCTTCCGAGTAGGCTCTATTGCGTAAGCGTTCCTTCAATAGGTAGCTGGTCACGGTCGCGGTTTTTTCTGGAGACAGCTGAACATTATTCTTTAATTCAAATGACTTGATGGCACTGGCTACGTTCGCGGCAACGTCTGTAGGGTTTTCTATGCGCGAGGTGCCTATGCCAAGCGCCAACCAAACGAGGTCAACTTCAAACTTCTCATGGACACTCAAGACGACACTCAGCGGGATTTCCCGGAGTGCCAATTCGTATTTCGTTAAGGCCCGCTTGGACACGCCAAGGGCCTTGGCGAACTCTGCTTGAGTTAACTTGGCATTTCTTCGAACTGCTTGAAGGCGTTCGGACAAGATTGTCTCAGTGAGATGCCCCTAGTTTCCTAGACACCTGCTTTTTCCAGTTTGCGCTGTCTGTTCTCATAGTCAACGGGTGACAGCATGCCGTTGTTCGTGTGCTTGGGTTTTGGGTTGTAGAACAACTCGATGTACTCAAAGACGTCGCGCCTTGCTTCTTCGCGCGTCCGATATTTCCGCCGTCTGACCTTCTCCCGCTTCATGAGCAAAGCCTGCACAGCGCGTTCTGATGTCTGTCGCGACCGGACCGCCCAGCCAGCGACCCGCCGCGAGAACAGATCGATGACAATACAGAGATATGCGAAGCCCTCGTGTGTCCGCAAATACGTGATATCCATTACCCAAGCGCGATCCGGGACATCGACAGCGAACTGTCGATCCAGTGTGTTGTCCACCACAACCGAAGGTTTGCCGCCATAAACGCCGGGCTTCTTCTTATACCCGATCTGCGCCTGAATGCCTGCAATCCGCGCCAGACGCGCGACGCGGTTCTCTGAGACGGTCTCACCCATGTCGATCAGGTCGTCGCAGATTTTGCGATAGCCATAAACCTTGCCACTGTCCTTCCAAGCCTTCTTCACCAGCTTGGTCTGACGCCGATCTTCCTGCGCACGCTGGCTTAACGGTTCCTTAACCCATGCATAGAAACCACTGGGATGAACGCTCAGCATTTTGCAAAGAACACGGACAGGATGCAGCTTGCGATGCGCGTCGATAAACGCGTACCTCACTTTGCATCCCTGGCGAAGTACGCGCTCGGCATTGTCCTCGGACCAATGGCGGACAAGCCTCGCCTTTTTTTAAGATGTCGCGCTCCTCGGTCACGCGCACAAGTTCTTTCTTGAGCCGTCGGACTTCAGCTTCTTGATCCGTTTGCCTCTGTGGCTTCGAGAATTGCGTCATCCAAGTGTACAGTGACTTGGTGCTGATCCCGAGCCGTTCAGCGACCTCTTTAACCGAATATCCGCGCTCTGTGACCTGTGCCACAGCGTCGATCTTGAACTCGTCTGAGTAGCGAATTTGACCTGACATTTGCATCGTCCTTTGCTTCCAAAATTACCAAGCAAACCGTCTACAAATCTAGGGGAACCTCAGTGGTCGCTATAACAAAATGGAAGCCATGAGCTAATTTCTTAAGAATGATCGCGGGACGTGAAAACTTATCACTCTTGCCGCTTATCTCAGATCCAACATTTTCGCCCAGGCTACACAACCAAATATCACCTTCAGATACGTATGATGGCTTATGTGTGTGCTCGAAAGATGGGCGTCGCTGATCCTGTTTCTCGACGACGGGCGCATCGACCTCGATACCAACCCTGTCGAACGACAATTCAAACCGATCATCTTGCCGCGAAAGGGCGTGCTGTTTATCGGCAGCGATGAGGGTGGCGATACCTGGGCGCTTATGTCGTCGCTCGTGGAAACATGCAAACTGAACCGCGTCGATCCCTATCGTTATTTTGCCTGGATGATTGATAACCTGGCGTTGCGAAAGTCGAACTACATCGACTTTGCTGGATATCTGCCGTGGCATGCGTCACGGGACTGCAAAACAGACTTGCCACCAGTTGCATAGTTTGCAGCATCAAGTCCTCACACGCGGGCAGATCGAAACGGGACTAGGAATGCGCTGATGAGCAGTGGGAAACCGTCCAGATCGAACGTCATGAAATTGGTGCGGGCGCAGGCACAGCCGAGCCACGGTCATGACGTTCGCCCGATAGGGCTTGGTCTTGACGGAGGACGGGCCTGCAAGGCCCCAAAACACAAGAAAAAGGATTAGCCGTTCACGGCTGGTCATCGATGCGCAAGGGATGGATGCCGACTGGCGGAGACAGCGTTAAGCGGCTCCTTTCACGACAGCCCGGCCCGAAAGGGTGCGCCGGATGACATCACAGAAACTTTAGGTTTTGAGGGGGGCTGAGACCTCGATCGTAAGCCTTCGGACAGACCGCGCTCGCCGAACGATTCGGCACGGCAGAGCGGACTTCAGTACAATGAATTCTTCTACGTATTTTCATTTACGCCCTTAGCAATGACGATATCGCCTTGAAAACAAAGCCATCAGATGGCGCGCAGCTTATTCTACGAGGGCTGTTGCAATCATGATCCGCAAATGCCACGATTCAACTAGAGCGTGCTGTTTGTTGTGTCGATGTTTGACAGCTGCCTAAGACGAAAGAAAATCACTTTGCAACGACCCTTTGTTCCTCATCTCATTCAATCGTTCGAATATAGTCTCTAACCTAACAGGGTTAGAAGAAATACGCCCCCAGCTGGTACTATCTTGTATGACCGGCAAAAAATGAGACCGTGGCAACTTAATAATAGACTTGGATTCCAAGGTCTTCGGATATCACGGAAATGAAGTTTATCAAACAACTTCGCTTTATTGCTTCTCTCGCCACAAGCCTCGCAGTATTCTTAACAGCCGCCAGCGTAGTGTTTGCACAAGGCTATTGGGCGGATGCACCCCACCGCCTGAGGGACCTGAGCACTTGGGATGAGCTTTGCGAAATCGAAGACTGCGACCAATTTCCTGTAGGCTATGCGACTTATGCAATCGGACCTAAGCTCTATTACTTTCCTTTGCACAGTACACTCAGAAACCAACCACCAGATAGTGTGCAGAGTTACGAACTTCGAATCGGTCGGTTCTTCGAAGTTGATCAAACGGGTAGACTGAATCGCTCTTTTGGATATGCTTCGAGCTTGGAGATAAACAGTTGTTGTGGTCCATTGCTGGAGCATTTTGGCTTAGCGGATAGTTTTCCTATTCGCGGTGGCGCTCCGCATTTCTTTAGTATGCGATCAGCGCAAGTAACTATGAGTCGCCATGATATAAGGGGAGACGGGCACAATGGCCGCTATCTTATTGATGGCGTCGTATATGGCGAAGCGTTTTGGCCGAAATTTAAAGAGGTCTTTAGGACTAAACTGCCAGCATATAATGATGACTTTTGGCTCATAGATGTGGAAGAGCAGCAGGAAAGTGGAGTTACTTCATTCACTCTCATATCTAATCGCCCATTACTGACTGACCGAAGGGTTCTCGTCCACTGCAGAAAAATGTGCGAGTTTTGGACTGTCGCATTTGATGGAGATCAAGGCAATTACCGCTCACATTTTCGCATAAGCTATTTTTGGTTCTATGGGGAAGACTTGGCTTCCTGCATTGACAGAAGAGAGAGCGATGACTGTGCATCGGCTCTGAATTTCTTCGTCAAAATTCGAACAATGCTAGATCACCTAGATCGGCTGTTTCTATCAATATCACTGCCACCACTAGAGCTAGAAAATAGATGAGTACTGTAATATTAGATGACTTCCTGATACCACTGAGTGCTCACCAGCCAGAATTGGCAACGCCAAGTACTGAAAATCATACCGTACATTGCATTTGGGTAGGACTGAAATGACGGCTATCAAAAATTCTAAAATCACTATAACTTCAATCATATTTCTCTCGCTAAATGTCATGACAGAGAGTGTAGTTCTCGCGCAAGATTCGAATAAGACGAACTCTGAACAGAATGACTTGTACGCATACTCAGAGTGTGAAGTTATTCTCAGTTCACCTCGATTTGATGAATTAGGCAACTTTGTTTCCATGGGCCACGGAAGCCAAATTGGTGATCATGCTATCGGCCAAGAATTGATATCTATCTTCTGCGCTGATGATCAGATAATCACTTATATGGAAAAACACGGCTTTGCCTATCTCGGAACCGAGCGCTGGGATGAAGAAGTTGGTCCAAATTGGGCGCCTTTTAACGTTAGGCACTCTTTCTGTACGCCGCCTCAGACACGACTGCAAAAGTTTCTTGGCTATCAGTGTGGAATAGTTGCCTACTTTCATTTGTTGAATAATCAGATTACGCGGATTCCCTCGGCGGCTGTGAAATAGGAGCGAAATTCATGCCAATATATCTCGAAAGCAGAACCGTTCCGTTTACATTTGGAGCTCAGCACTATTACCTCGTTTACGTACCTAGCGGGTCGGAAGATAACTACTCGGCATACCGTACGACCGGTGCATTTCCCGAGCTTCCTGGAATGGGTCCATGGGGGCTATTGATTGGTTCGCAAATAGACGTTCCATTCCCGCAAAATAGCGATCCACGACCTGGTGATGCCTATGATATTTCAGGTCAAAGTGATCCCCGAGAATGGGCGAAGACAAATCGAAACTCAGTAGAGATATATGGCGCCGGTGGAAATGGAACGCCATCCGATGTGGAAGTGTGGCAGGAGATGTCCCGTGTAGCATGGGAAATTTCTGGTGAATTCACATATAAGGCATCTAGCGGGATGAGTGCCGGCATTATAGGGCCAGAGCTTAACTCTAATTCGTTTGCCGTTTCAGTTATCTTACATACAGAAGCTAATCTGAGTATTTCGACTTCTGCACACCCGATACCAAGAATTGCACCGGGTAAGACCACTTGGTTGGGCACAACGGGAGCGGATCTGATGGAGTTGAGTAGTCCTCAAGTCCAAAAAGCAAGAATTGAAAGCTTATTAGGTGGAGTGGGTGCCGATACTCTTAGTGCGGCCAATACTGACAAAAAAGCGACATTGGTTGCTGGTGCAGACACCGAGATTGATCGACTTATTGGTGGTAGCGGGAATAGCGATTTCTATGCGTATTTTAATCAAGCTGACCTTGCTAGCTCTGACATCATTGTCGGAGGCTCTGGCTCAGAGGTATTTTTTGTTGTCGATCACAGTCTTGCCTTGGCTGGTGGTATTCCGGACCATGGGCTGAAAGGAACAGAGTCTGGAGTGAGTTTCGCGCATAAGGGTAGCCTGATCGGCTCGGGCGGTAGTATTGACGGCGGTGACGGTAACGATACGTTAGATTACCACCATGTTACCGGACCGATCTCACTATTGCTAGATGGAAACAATATTCAGAATGTCGAAACAATTAGATTGAAAAATGAGCTTGATGATCGAGTTTGGGTGTCGGCCATTGACGGTAATACAGAAGTTCATGGTCTATTGGGCGATGATCTTTTTTCAATTAGTCAGTTATCTCAGGGCGTCATGATTGTTTCCAATCCTGGGGTATTTAGTAGTGGACATCTGGTTGAGGAAGTTGACGGCAGTGGCAGTCTTCGACTTCATGGTTTTGAGTTCTTAGAGTTGACAGATTATGATGATGACGCAAACTTACGTCTATTTGATGAGAGCGGGCAGGAAACTTTCGGGCCGGGCCGGCTAACATTGTTTGCCAGAGCCGGGAAAGATGAGATCATTGGGACATTAACTCACGACGATCTCCACGGCGGTCTAGGCGATGACATCATCGACGGGGGCGATGGCGCGGACTGGTTGTATGATCGGGGCGCGGATACTCGTATCGGAGAGGATCAGTCGTTTGATGAATATGCAGCACAGGTCTTGGCCTATGACAGCACGGGCAACGATATCCTGCGTGGCGGAGCCGGATCGGATGTCCTTGTCTATTCCGGCGGCACGGACACATTCTATGGCGAAGAAGGTGACGATTATTATTTCTCGGCAAGCCAAATCGGTTCCGATCCAGGCGGAAACGATAATCTGACCATCATCTTCTCGGAAGATACCAGCGACCCCGAAAACCTGCGCCTGATCGGAAATGATCTGATTGCGGGGAATGGCCGGTTCGTGGATGAGGTGATCTTTGAAGGGCTCAGCCTCTCGGATATCAGTGTCAGCTATGAGTTTGAGCAAGTGTATCTGGGCAGCGAGGTCGTCGCATTCAATCCGATCTATACAAGCTGGTTTCAGGATGCCGAGCCCGCAGCGCTGGATCATTATGCGACCGTCGGATCTTATCAGGTTACAATCCTTGAAACCGGTAGCACGCTCACCATCGAGAATGTCATCGGTTTTTTTACAGGCGGAACGGCTCAAGGTGCGCAGGCCAGCATCGAGGCATCAATCGCAGTGCCCTTTGTCATGCGATTTGATGATGGTCGGCTCGATTGGGCCGGAGCTGTTCTCGACCCTGCATCGAATTACTACAGCTTCGTCAATACCCCGCTGAGCGAAGATGCGTTCAATGCTCGGGATGCATTGCGTGAAGAGCGCGCCGTTGTCGATGATCAGACGGACGGTACAGATGATGATGATGATCTGTTCGGTAACAATGGGGCGAATGGCCTGAATGGTGGCGAAGGCGACGATCGGCTGTTTGGCGGAGCAGGTGCTGACATGCTGGCCGGTGGCGTTGGAGCTGATGTTATTGACGGCGGTAGCGGTGTCGATACTGCATCTTATCTGACTTCGACCAGTGGTATCGACCTCAATACAACTTTTTCTGCGGGTGGTGGCAATACCACACCATCGGAAAACGATGCATCTGGCGATACCTTCATATCCATCGAAAATTTCGAGGGTTCGAATTTTGATGACATTATCAAAGTGCAGGATGAATCTGTAGAAAATATAATATGGGGTCATGCTGGCAATGATGAGATTGAGAGCGAGGGCGACGGCGACAAGATATATGGTGGCGACGGTGATGATAGCCTACGCGTAGTGCATGGTGAAAACCATTTGCACGGAGGAGCCGGGAATGATCAGCTCCGAGCCGGCGATGGTGCGGACCAACTATATGGTGGCGATGGAGATGATCAACTACATGTCGACTTCCATTATGATCTCCCAAACTACTATAATCCAATTGGAACCGGCAATCACGTACTAAACGGCGGTGATGGCGAAGACACCCTTGTCTTTTCGGCAAGTATTTGGAGATTCTCGAATAACGTGATTGATCTTGAATCTGGTATTGGATTTATTGAAGGATCACCGACACAGGTCAGGATTTCTGACATAGAAAATATTCGCACGAGTTATAGCAACGACCTGATATTTGGTGACAGTGGAAATAACCGTATTGACACTTTGCATGGCGCTGATCGGATTTATGCTGGTGCCGGGGATGATCACATTCGCTTTGCAGCAGGTGACAAGATTGTATCCGGCGGTGAGGGTGCCGACACCCTTGTTATAAACGCAAATAGAACGGCTATCGTTTTTGAAGCGCTGGAGGATGGTATCAAAGCTACCATTGATGCGGATCACCCCAACTATACCTACAATATGTCGGAAGGTACGATTGTCATCAAAGATGATATCGAGATCATTGAGTTTCTCGACCAGACAGTGTCATACACGGAAGTTGCCGCACCACTCCAGACTGAGTTCAAGCTTCAGGACGACTTTATTGTTATTGATGAAGGTCCAGCCCAGATCATCGATTTATTTGCCAATGACCTAAAGTTCGACAGTAATCCTCTTTCCCTACTACGCATTAATGATCAGAGCATTGAAGTTGGTGGCACTCTGACCCTTGAAAGTGGTGCCAGGTTAACACTTGAAAGCGATGGGCGGCTGACGTTTGACCAAAGAGGTGCATATGTTTGGATGGAGCAAGATGACAGTGTGACAGCAACGCTGACATATACGGCGACCGATTTTACCGGCATTGAGAAAACGGCAATGATCGATCTGACTGTCAAAGGCACAGCAAACTATGATCAAGCTCTGCGTATTGAAAACGATGTGATTTTAGTTGAGACGAACATGGATCAGGCAGAAATGCTCCGTGTGGCCAACTTCAATATCTCAAAGTCAGTCATAGCGTTTGATGGAGTGTTTGTTGACCCGAACAGTCCTCCCGCAGGTGTTGTGATTGAAGAAATAGACGGTGATACCTTTGTGCAATACGGGGCAGATGATGCCCTTATTCTGCAAGGCATTTCTCTTGATGCGTGGAAGACGCTGAGTCTGCAACGAATAGAAAGTAGCTCTGGCAATGACCGATTGGATGGAACCGAAGAAACAGAGTTCTTGGACGGTGGGGCAGGCGACGACTTCATTACTTCTGGCGGTGGCGATGACGTCATTAATGGTGGCGAAGGCAACGATGTGATCAGCCTTGGAAGTGGTAGGTATCGGGTATTTGGTGGAATGGGTGACGATGAGATCGGAACCGGATTGTTCGGCGGAACTTACGCTATTTCCGGACAAGGTGATGACATCATTTTTGGTAACGAAGGTGATGACAGCATAGATGGCGGAACTGGGAACGATCAGTTGTATGGTGATGAGGGAAATGATCGTCTCAGAGGGCGTGACGGTGACGATCGGTTGTTTGGCGGCGCCGGAAATGATGAATTGTACGGCAGTGACGGCTTTGACACGTTTGATGGTGGTGAAGGAAACGACACAATATTGTTCAATGAACTGACGTCAACGGCAATGGGGGAAGGAGCAGTTATTGACCTCCGAACCCAAATGGTTGGATGGAAGGGTGTTCATGAAAATGAAACCTTGGTCAGCATTGAGAACGCCGTCGGTACGGGCGAAGAAGACCTGATTATTGGCGATCAGTTTGCAAATTACCTAGGGGGCATAAGCGGAGATGATGTTATCTATGGCCATGGCGGTGACGATCGGTTGTTTGGAGGTCGCGACAACGATGACTTATATGGCGGCGAAGGTGACGACTACATAGATGGAGATGACGGAGACGATAATCACTATGGCGGAGCTGGAAACGATGTGATTGTTGGAAGTATTGGGGAGGACTTCTTCGATGGAGGTGATGGTGTAGATACGATTGATTTCTCCTACACCTCCAGCGATCTCACTATTGACCTGTCTACGGCGACCGCAACCTTTGCCAGTGGTCTTTTGGAGCAGATTCTAAATTTCGAGAACATCATTGGCGGTCGTGGGGATAACACTCTCATTGGTTCATCTGGTGACAATCGTATTGAAGGCAACAGAGGCGACGATGACCACTATGGCGGTGCAGGAAATGACTACATCCTTGGAAGCACTGGGGTCGATTTCTTTGATGGCGGCGATGGCATCGACACGATTGATTTCTCGTATAGTAGTGGTGCTTTTACCATAAACCTCGCCGCTTCAAATGCAGTGTTTTCAGGCGGTACAGTCGAACAGGTCGTTGATTTCGAAAACATCGTTGGAGGCTCCGGTGATAACGGTCTAATTGGTTCCGACGCGGCCAATGTCATCAATGGTATGAGTGGAAATGATACGCTAACTGGTGGTGGTGGTGCGGATTACTTTGCATTTGGCGCAAACTTTGGCACAGATACAATTACGGACTTTGAGATTTTTCATGACCGTATCGTTATTGATATCTCGGCTTTGGACTTCGCCAATCTGAGCATTACCGACACCGCTGCGGGGGCGAGGCTGAGCTTCGGCACCTCAGATAGCATCTTGCTTGAAGATGTTGCTGCAGTCGATCTTGATGCTTCACATTTGGGTTTTTCTGTGACCGATGCTGGCGTCGTTCTGCTGGATGGCTCTGCGGACAATGACGTGATCCAAAGTATTGGCTGGGGCCAGCGATACTATCTCAAGGGGTGGGCCGGTGATGATACGCTGATTGCTCGCCATAGTGCTGACGGTGCGCAGTATCTGGGTGGCCACGCGGGCGACGACACCTACGTCTACTATGCCTCTGCCGGCAACGTGACCATCTTGAACGGGGGCGAAGCGGCCGGCGGCGGGACAGATACGTTCCGCTTCGCAGACCTGAACCTGGCGGACCTGACCTTCGGTATGGAGACGTCCACCAACGCGGCCAACGGAGATTTTCTTGCCATCAACGTCAACGACGGCACTGATCATCGTGTTCTGATCGCTCATGGAGGAGAACGGATCGAGCGGTTCGAGTTTGCGGATGGATCGAGTGTTAAATCAATAAGTGTGACCGATGCTGGCCTTGCTGTTCTGAATGGTTCCGCGGGCAATGACGTGATCCAAAGCATTGGCGGAGACCAGCGATACTATCTCAAGGGGTGGGCCGGTGATGATACGCTGATTGCTCGCCATAGTGCTGACGGTGCGCAGTATCTGGGTGGCCACGCGGGCGACGACACCTACGTCTACTATGCCTCTGCCGGCAACGTGACCATCTTGAACGGGGGCGAAGCGGCCGGCGGCGGGACAGATACGTTCCGCTTCGCAGACCTGAACCTGGCGGACCTGACCTTCGGTATGGAGACGTCCACCAACGCGGCCAACGGAGATTTTCTTGCCATCAACGTCAACGACGGCACTGATCATCGTGTTCTGATCGCTCATGGAGGAGAACGGATCGAGCGGTTCGAGTTTGCGGATGGATCGAGTGTTAAATCAATAAGTGTGACCGATGCTGGCCTTGCTGTTCTGAATGGTTCCGCGGGCAATGACGTGATCCAAAGCATTGGCGGAGACCAGCGATACTATCTCAAGGGGTGGGCCGGTGATGATACGCTGATTGCTCGCCATAGTGCTGACGGTGCGCAGTATCTGGGTGGCCACGCGGGCGACGACACCTACGTCTACTATGCCTCTGCCGGCAACGTGACCATCTTGAACGGGGGCGAAGCGGCCGGCGGCGGGACAGATACGTTCCGCTTCGCAGACCTGAACCTGGCGGACCTGACCTTCGGTATGGAGACGTCCACCAACGCGGCCAACGGAGATTTTCTTGCCATCAACGTCAACGACGGCACTGATCATCGTGTTCTGATCGCTCATGGAGGAGAACGGATCGAGCGGTTCGAGTTTGCGGATGGAGAAAGTCTAACGGCCGATGAGTTCTTTTTGTAGTCTGTTGTGAGCGATACGTGAGCCGCGACTCCTATTGGCGTTGCGAGTAGGGGGAGCGGACGTTCGCACTCACAGCAGCGAAGGTGTCAAGAGATGAAGGTTTTCCAACGCGGGCCACCCATACCGCCAATCTGAAACCTTGCACCCTGGCCTGCACCAGAAAATCTTCATCTTTCCCGGAATTCGCCGCGTTCAGCTCGAACGGCTGCTAACCCTGAGGTGTAAAACACACGACTTGATCTGACATTTCTGCTCTTCTGGAGCGCAATCAAGGAGTGTCGATCAATGACAAGTATTCAAGAGAAGATCATCAAGCCGAAGCTGGGGCTGTTGGAACTGGCCAAACAGCTCGGAAGCGTGTCGCAGGCCTGCAAAGTGATGGGTTATTCGCGGGACAGCTTTTACCGGTTCAGAGAACTTTACGATCAGGGTGGCGAAGAAGCCCTGATGGATCTCAGCCGCCGCAAGCCGGTGATGAAAAACCGCGTGCCAGAACATGTCGAGAAGGCGGTCATCGAACTGGCCATCGACAACCCGGCTCTGGGTCAGAAACGGGCGTCGTGGGAGCTGCAGCAGAAAGGCATCATGGTGTCATCGTCGGGCGTCCGGTCGATCTGGCTGCGTAATGATCTGGAAACCATGAAAAAGCGCCTCAAGGCCCTGGAGGCCCGTGCCGCCCAAGAGGGTATCTTGCTCACCGAGGATCAGTTGGCCGCGCTGGAAAAAGCCAAGGCCAAGAAAGAAGCCCATGGCGAGATCGAGAGCCACCACCCTGGCTATCTGGGCAGCCAGGACACCTATTATGTGGGCACAATGAAGGGCGTCGGACGCATTTATCAACAGACCTTTGTCGATACCTATGCCCGCGTGGCGATCTGCAAGCTCTACACTGAAAAGACGGCAATCACCGCGGCCGACTTGCTGAACGACCGCGTGATCCCGTTCTTTGCAGAGCATGAGATCAGCCTGCTGCGCGTCCTGACAGACCGGGGCACGGAATACTGTGGCAAGGTCGAGAACCACGCCTACCAGCTTTATCTGGCCGTCGAGGACGTGGACCACACCCGAACCAAGGCCAATTCTCCGCAAACAAACGGCATCTGCGAGCGGTTCCATCGCACCATCAAGGATGAGTTCTACGACATCGCATTCCGCAAGAAACTGTATCGGTCAGTCGAAGAGTTGCAGGCCGATCTGGATGCGTGGCTGGCAAAGTACAACGAACAGCGGCCACATTCGGGACGTCACTGCTATGGCAAAACACCTATGCAGACCTTCCGCGAAACGCTACACATCGCTGTCGAGAAGACGATCAAAACGCACGACCAATCGGACAGTGCGCAACCCGTTCTCAGCGTCGCAAGCTGAGATGTCCGTCAGATCAAGTCTGAAGTTTTACAATTGAAGTGATGGGAATAGCAGTTCTACCCCATCTATCTCAGACCAATTCTCCAACACGATTTCATAGGCCTGACGCGACAAAGGAATCTTGTGCTCACGGCGCATTTTCATGCGCTCCGGCGGAATCGTCCACGTCTTGCTCTCAAGATCAAACTCGCGCATTCGCGCTCCCCGTGCTTCGCCGGGGCGAGTGCAGGTCAGGATTTGAAACTTCATTGCAGCGGGGATGACCGGCCAACCGGTGTATTCGTCCAACCGGCGAAGTAGTTGCCCAAACTCCGCTTCGTCTGTGATAGCTGCTCGTCCCCTCACTTTCGGCGGCAGCAACGCATCTTTCAAAGCGGCTGACGGGTCGGCTGGCGCGCGCATTGTCACCATCGCCAGCCGGAAGACAGCTGAGATGGTCGCGCGCAGCTTCTTGGCTGTCTCGCGGCGTCCAGAGCGCTCGATAGGCTTCAAAAGATGCAGCAGCTCGGCTGCGGTGATCTGATCTATCGGGCGGCTGTGAAGTGGCTTTGCGAGATCATCAATATGCCAGCGCGTCTTGCGCAAGGTGGCGTCAGCCAGCCCGCGATCAGCCAAGTTGTCGTAGTATTCATCCGCGACTTCCTTGAAGGTCATGCGCGCTTTTACATGGGCATCGATGGCATCAAGCTTCTTCTGAACCGAAGGGTCTTGGCCGTCTGCTAGCAGTCGCTTTGCATCATCTCGTTTGGCTCTCGCGTCAGCCAAAGAAACGATGGGATATTGCCCAATGCTGAGAATCTTCTCTTTGCCCAGAAACTGATAGCGAAAATGCCACAGTTTTGAACCCGTCGGACGTACCTGCAAGGACAGGCCCAAACCGTCGCTGATCCGATATGGCTTATCTTTTTGTTTTGCCTTGCGAATCTTGAGGTCAGATAGGGCCATATTGGGTAACGAAACTCCTATTCCCGAAAATCATGGCTGTTACCCAATCCGTTACCCAGAAATGCATGCGATTTGCTGGGTAACGAGGGTCAGCTATGTTCAACAAATATCAAATAAACCCCTTATTTTCAAGGGATTTGAGCATCTATGTTCGGGATGAATGGTGCCCAGGAGAGGACTCGAACCTCCACGTCCATACAGACACCAGCACCTGAAGCTGGCGCGTCTACCAATTCCGCCACCTGGGCAGGTGTCGTGGGGGCGGGATTAAGCGCGGCTGATCGCTGTGTCAACGGGATTCGCATCGAAATTCGCCAGACTTTGTCATGTGGCAACGTATTGCGCCTTGTCTGCCCAAAATGTGCCGGGTAAACCGGGGGCAACCTGCAAAGAGGCGGCCCATATGTCCAAGCTTGTCACCATTTTCGGCGGATCCGGTTTCGTCGGGCGCTACATTGCCCGCCGCATGGCCAAAGAGGGCTGGCGTGTGCGCGTTGCCGTGCGCAATACCAACGAGGCGATGTTTGTCCGCCCCTACGGCGTCGTCGGTCAGGTTGAACCTGTCTTTTGCAACATTCGTGATGATGCAAGCGTGGCTGCCGCGACCAATGGTGCGGACGCTGTTGTGAACTGCGTTGGTGTTCTGGCCGAGACTGGCAAAAACACATTCACCGCAGTTCAGGCCGACGGCGCATCGCGGATTGCCCGGATCGCCGCCGCTGAAGGGGTGGCACGTATGGTGCATATCTCGGCGATCGGGGCCGATGCGGATGCCGATAGCGAATATGCCAAGACCAAAGCGGCCGGTGAGGCGGGCGTTCTCGAACACATGCCAAACGCGGTGATCTTGCGGCCTTCGATCATCTTCGGCCCAGAAGATGATTTCTTTAATCGCTTTGCTGGGATGACCCGCCTTGGGCCTGTCTTGCCCGTTGTTGGCGCCGATACCCGGTTTCAGCCCGTCTATGTAGATGATGTTGCGGCAGCAGCAGAATTGGCCGTCACCGGCGCCGCCGAACCGGGCGTCTACGAGCTTGGCGGCCCTGACACGCATACATTTCGCGAGCTGATGCAGAAAATGCTGCAGGTCGTGCGGCGTCGCCGTCTGATCATCAATATCCCATTCTGGGTCGCGCGGGTCATGGCTGCGGTGTTTTGGTTTGGACAGGCTGTTTCGCTTGGGATCGTGAAAAGCCCGATCACCAAGGATCAGGTGCTGAACCTTGCGCATGACAATGTCGTGGCCGACGGCGCAAAGGGGCTTGCCGATCTTGATATCAAGCCAACGGCGCTGGATGCAGTGCTGCCAGACTATCTGTGGCGGTTCCGCCCATCGGGCCAATATGACGCGATCAAGGAATCAGCCAAAAATCTGAAAACCTGAATTCAGGTATAGGCGATCCATAGCAGGACCAGCCCCAGCGCGATCCGGTAGATCACATATGGTGTGTAGCTGACCGCCTTGAGCAGTCGCATCATCAATGTCAGCGCCAGAAGTGCGGCGGCAAAGGACATTGTCGCAACAATTCCGATATCCCGCAGCGCCCCGGCATCGGCCGTTCCCACCACATCAAGGCTGAGGATCGCAGCCGAGGCGATGATGGTCGGGATCGACATCAGCATTGAAAGCCGGGCCGCATCGGTCCGGGTATAGCCAAGCATCCGGCCTGCCGTGATTGTGATCCCAGATCGCGAGGTTCCAGGGATCAACGCCAATGCTTGCCACAGGCCCATATGTACCGCGTCTTTGAGCGACCATTTTTCGGCTGTTTTTGTCAGCGGTCCTGTCTGGTCGGCCCAATACAGGACG
Source organism: Yoonia sp. SS1-5 (assembly GCF_038443705.2). Taxonomy (NCBI): domain Bacteria; kingdom Pseudomonadati; phylum Pseudomonadota; class Alphaproteobacteria; order Rhodobacterales; family Paracoccaceae; genus Yoonia; species Yoonia rhodophyticola. Next base: position 2,564,546 of record NZ_CP151767.2, read on the forward strand.
ACACCAAAGATAATCATCGCCCAGCCGATCACCGCAATGCCTCGCATCGCGTCCGACAAACCTGTCAGTTTCAGGAACAGGCCGAACAGAATCACGGGGATGGTGGCAACGACAAGGCAAAGCGCCAAAAACGCGCCCTGGGTGTCAACCTTCCCCCGGATCAGCCGGAGCGATCCGAAAAACGCCATACGCACATCGGCCCAGAAATACAGGATCACCGCAAGTAGCGTGCCAACATGGGCAGCAACGTCGATGACCTGACCCTGATCCTCCAGCCCCGTCAACGAGGGCAGAAGAATAAGATGCCCAGATGAGGACACGGGTAGAAATTCGGTAATTCCCTGGATCAGTGCAATCAGGAGTAGGTTGAACGTGGTCATTGGGTCGCCGGTTTTGATTCGATTGCGCCAACCTAACCCGTTCCAAAATGGGCGAAAGTCTCGATATAGGTCACATATCGGACCTAATTATCCGCATAATTGTGTTGAGTGCATTGCCTGAGCGACGAAAATTTGCATTAAAGGTCAGCAATACTGCCTTTTCATCGCAGAAAAGCTGTTCTACAAGGTGGCTCGCCTTAGAATTTAGGAGAATCTGGCATGGCTGGCCAAAAGATGCTGAAGTTCACTGCTGTTGCCCGCGACATGCCAGAAAAGCGCCCGCCGGATTTGCGGCGTGAGGATTTTGGCGAAATCTATGCCGACTACGCGCGTGAGAAGGCCGCCGAGCAGGCCAGCCGTTGTTCGCAATGCGGTGTTCCCTATTGCCAGACCCATTGCCCGCTGCACAACAATATCCCTGACTGGCTGCGGCTGACTGCAGAGGGTCGGCTGCGCGAGGCCTATGAAATCAGCCAGGCCACGAACACTTTTCCCGAAATCTGTGGCCGGATTTGTCCGCAGGATCGTTTGTGCGAAGGCAATTGCGTGATCGAACAATCCGGGCATGGCACCGTGACCATCGGCTCGGTCGAGAAATACATCACCGACACCGCCTTTGCCGAAGGATGGGTCAAGCCGATCCAACCTTATGCGGAACGCGGCGAAAGTGTCGGCATCATCGGGGCGGGACCCGGCGGGCTGGCTGCGGCTGATATGCTGCGCCGCGAAGGGGTGCAGGTGACCGTCTATGATCGTTATGACCGTGGCGGCGGGTTGCTGACCTACGGGATCCCCGGCTTCAAGTTGGAAAAGGACACAGTCATGCAGCGCATGGCGCAGCTTGAGGAGGGCGGCGTTCAGTTCGTGATGAACTGCAATGTGGGCGACGACCTGTCGTTTGATGCCATCCGGGGCAAGCATGACGCTGTGCTGATCGCGACAGGGGTCTACAAAACGCGCGATCTGCCCGACTCTGGTGCAGAAGGCATCGTGAATGCCATCGACTACCTGACCGCCAGCAACCGCAAGAGTTTCGGTGACGATGTGCCGGAATTCGAAAGCGGCGAACTGAATGCCGTGGGCAAGCGCGTGGTCGTGATTGGTGGCGGTGACACAGCCATGGATTGCGTTCGCACAGCTGTCCGCCAAGGCGCGGAAAGCGTCAAATGCCTGTACCGGCGCGACCGGGCGAACATGCCCGGATCGCAGCGCGAGGTGCAGAATGCCGAAGAAGAAGGCGTTGAATTCGTATGGTTGTCCGCGCCCAACGGGTTCGAGGGTGATGCGGTCACCGGCGTCAAGGTTCAGAAGATGCGCCTTGGTGCGCCCGATGCGACGGGTCGGCAGGCGCCAGAGCTGATCAAGGGCGCTGACTATGTCGAGCCCGCAGATCTGGTCATCAAGGCGCTGGGTTTCGAACCCGAGGATCTGCCCAAACTTTGGGGCGTTGACGGGTTGGAAGTAACCCGTTGGGGGACCGTAAAGGCGGATTTTGGCACTGGTGCCACCAGTCTTGATGGTGTGTTCGCAGCCGGCGACATTGTGCGCGGTGCATCGCTGGTTGTCTGGGCCATCCGCGACGGGCGGGATGCGGCAACCGCGATTCTGGACTATCTTGGCCAAACCGCCACGGTCGCCGCTGAATAGCTGCTGCCGACCGCCTTAAACCTTCGCCGAATGACTGACTTACAGGACACCGTACAATGAAACCATTGATGATCCTCGCATCCCTTGCCTTGGCCACCCCGGCGGCGGCACAGCAAAGTTTTGCCGCACCTGACGGGTGTGAGGCCAAGCTGACCGTACAGCAAAAGGGCTGTGTTCTTGTCAATGTATGGACCTGCGAGGCCGACGATCCGGGCGACCAGTGGATTGCACTGATCAGTCAGTCGGGTGTCTTTAGCGTCCAGAAGGTAGACGACGAATTTCAATGGATCGAGGCCTACAAGGTCACGGGCAATGAACGTCTGATTGTCCCGGCGGACGATCCGGCATCCCTGACCGAACTGTTCGAAACCCAGATCGACACGTGGGATTTTGTGATCGAAACCGAAGAAGGCACCGAACGGAATGTGGGTTTTGATATGCTCACCGGTGAAACAACCGAGATTGACGGCGAAATCCTTTTGAACACGCAGTTCGAGGGCCGGACACTGGATGCCGAAGGGAATGAGATCGAGGCCGGCAATGGCCGCCAGTTTGTCAGCGAAAAGCATCGTCTGTTCTTCTTTGGCGAAGCCTGGGACGCGGCAGACCCCGAGCAGATCGTTGATATGTCCCCGGTGGAATTCATCTACCCCGATGAGCCGGGCTTCTTTTCCTCGCAGCCGAAATACGAGTGCAACCAGCTAGAAACAGGCTTTCAGCCATGAGGATTGCGATTGCCTTGGCGTTTTTGGCGGCCCCAGCGGCGGCACAGGAATTCAGCCTGCCTGCAGGTTGCGATGCCTATCTGACTGTTCAGGGCAAAAGCTGTACTGTGGATCATCACTTCATCTGTTCAACTGACCCCGAGGGCCATCAGCGCCGCGTCAGCCTGGATGAGGAAGGCCTGACCTATGCCGGTCAGATTGACGCCGAAACCCAGTGGATCGGCAGCTTTCACCCCCTCAGCGGCCATGCTGAACTGCTCGAGGCGAACCCGGCCGAACGGGCCTCTTTATCGGATCTGATTGCGCAGGGCGTTGATGACTATGACTTTCGGACATTATCCGAGGAGGTCGGCCCAACCCGGTTTGTCGGTCAGGACACGCTGACCGGTCGTCAGATCACCATCGACGGGATCACGCTGGACGAAACGACCTATGATATCACGGCCTATGACGATGCGGGCAATGAGCTGTGGCATTCAGAGGGTCGTGAATTCATCAGCCGGAACTGGCGCATGTTCCTGTCTGGGACCGGCACAACCACAAGTGCGAATGGATCGTTTGACAAGGACAATACCCCGGTCGAGTTCATCTTTCCGGGCGAGCCGGGTTTCCTGAGCACCAGCCCAAAGCATGGCTGTGGGGTTGCAATATCATGAACGCCGTCACGCCGTTGACCGGCGCATGCATGTGTGGCGCGGTTTCTGTAACGGTCAAAACCCCAGGCGAACAGCTGCATGCGTGCCATTGCGATCAATGCCGGAATTGGACAGGCAGCATGCTGTTATCGGTATCCGCGCCGGTTGATCAGGTCGACCTTACCGGGCCGGTCAAGACGTTTCGGTCCTCGGACTGGGCCGAACGCGGCTGGTGCGATCGTTGCGGCACCAGCCTGTTTTATCGCACCACCGACCCGGAACAGGCCTATTACGGTCTAGCCACCGGCCTTTTTCCGAATGCGGGCGATCTGCCCCTGAAACTTGAATATTTCATCGACAACAAGCCGGACGGCTATGCGTTTTCCGGCGATCATCAGCGGATGACGAAGGCAGAGACGCTTGCCAAGTTCGCGCCCGACGAAGGAGACACCCAATGACCAATTATGACGAATCCTGGGTTGCCGCAGAAGAGGCAAAGCGGCAGTGGATGTCCGACAATGGGCTGTATCGCGACACGGATGAACATGCATCATGCGGCGTTGGTCTGGTGGTGGCGATTGATGGCGCCCCTTCGCGCGGCGTGGTGGAAAAGGGGATCAACGCGTTGAAGGCCGTCTGGCACCGCGGCGCGGTTGATGCCGATGGCAAAACGGGGGATGGCGCGGGTATCCATGTGCAAATCCCGGTGCCGTTCTTCTATGATCAGGTGCGCCGGACCGGCCATGAACCCAATGACAACAGATTGATTGCCGTCGGGCAGGTTTTCCTGCCCCGCACCGATTTTGGCGCGCAGGAACGCTGCCGGACAATTGTTGAATCCGAAGTGCTGCGCATGGGCCATTATATCTATGGATGGCGTCATGTGCCGGTGAACAACGATGTGCTGGGCGAAAAGGCGAATGCAACCCGCCCCGAAATCGAACAGATTCTCATTCGTTGCGAAAAAGACATCGACGAAGAAGCATTCGAGCGCGAACTCTACATCATCCGTCGTCGGATCGAGAAGGCCGCCGCCGCGGCACAAATCGGGGGCCTCTACATCTGTTCGCTGTCATGCCGTTCGGTGATCTACAAGGGCATGATGCTGGCCGAGCAGGTGGCGGAATTCTACCCCGACCTGATGGATGCCCGCTTTGAAAGCGCCTTTGCGATCTATCACCAGCGTTATTCAACGAACACATTCCCGCAATGGTCGCTTGCCCAGCCATTCCGCATGTTGGCCCATAACGGCGAGATCAACACGCTGAAGGGCAATGTGAACTGGATGAAAAGCCACGAAATCCGGATGGCATCCGGTGCTTTTGGCGAAAAGGCCGAGGATATCAAACCGATTATCCCATCGGGCGCGTCCGATTCTGCCGCGCTGGATTCCGTGTTTGAAGTTCTTGTGCGCGCCGGTCGTAACGCCCCAATGGCCAAAACGATGCTGGTGCCCGAGGCATGGTCCCAGCAGGCTGTCGAGATGCCGCAGGCCTGGCAGGATATGTACGGTTATTGCAACGCGGTGATGGAACCATGGGATGGGCCCGCCGCCCTTGCGATGACAGATGGGCGCTGGGTTTGCGGTGGTCTGGATCGTAACGGCCTGCGTCCGCTGCGATATGTGGTCACGGGCGACGGCCTGCTGGTTGCCGGATCCGAGGTTGGCATGGTGCCAGTTGACGAAGCGACCGTTGTCGAAAAGGGCGCCCTTGGCCCCGGGCAGATGATTGCCGTGGACATGCAAGAGGGCAAGCTGTTCCATGACAAGGCGCTGAAAGACAAGCTGGCCGCAGCGCAACCCTTTAGCGAATGGGTGGGCAAGGTCGTCAATCTGAATGAACAGCTGATCGACATTCCCGAAACCGCGATGTTCGAGGGCGAAGAGCTGCGCAAGCGTCAGGTCGCGGCGGGCTATTCCATCGAAGATCTGGAACAGGTTCTGGCCCCCATGGCCGAAGACGGCAAAGAGATGATCGCCTCGATGGGCGACGATACGCCCTCTGCGGTGTTGTCATCGACCTACCGACCCTTGTCGCATTTCTTCCGGCAAAACTTCAGCCAGGTCACAAATCCGCCCATCGACAGCTTGCGCGAAAGCCGTGTGATGTCGCTTAAGACCCGGTTCGGAAACCTTAAGAATGTGCTGGACGAGGATTCCTCGCAAACCGAGATTCTGGTGCTGGAAAGCCCGTTTGTCGGGAATGCGGAATTTGACGAAATGGTCCGCGTCTTTGGCGAAAGCGTCGCGATCATTGATTGCACCTTTGCACCGGGGCCCGGCGCACTGCGTGATGGTCTGCATCGTATCCGGTCCGAGGCCGAGGACGCCGTGCGCTCGGGTGCCGGTCACATCGTGCTGACGGATGAAAACCAATCGCAGACCAAGGTCGCGATGCCGATGATCCTTGCGACATCTGCGGTGCATTCGGGGCTAACGGCGCAGGGGCTGCGCACCTTCTGTTCGGTCAATGTGCGGGCCGCGGAATGCATTGACCCGCACTACTTTGCCGTCCTGATCGGCTGTGGTGCGACCACGGTCAACGCCTATCTGGCGCAGGATACAGTGGCTGACCGGGTCCGGCGCGGCCTGATCGAAGGTACGCTGACAGACGCCATGCGCCGCTATCGGAGCGCGGTAAATGCGGGTCTTCTCAAAATCATGTCCAAGATGGGGATTTCGGTTCTGTCATCCTATCGGGGTGGTCTGAATTTCGAGGCCGTGGGCCTGAGCCGCGCGATGGTTGCCGAATATTTCCCCGGTATGCATTCACGCATTTCGGGTATCGGGACGAACGGTATTCAGACCAAGGTCGAGGAAGTCCACGCGCGCGGCTGGAAATCCAGCACGGATATCCTGCCGATTGGCGGCTTTTACAAGGCGCGCCGCTCGGGCGAGAAACACGCTTGGGAAGCACAGACCATGCATATGTTGCAGGCGGCTTGTAACAATGCCTCTTACGCATTGTGGCAGCAATATTCCAAGTCGATGCAATCGAACCCGCCGATCCATTTGCGCGATCTGCTGGCGATCAAGCCGCTTGGCACAGCCGTTCCCATCGAAGAGGTCGAAAGCATCACCGCCATTCGCAAACGGTTTGTCACGCCAGGGATGTCGCTGGGTGCGCTGTCACCCGAGGCGCACAAGACGCTTAACGTCGCGATGAACCGCATCGGTGCCAAATCCGACAGCGGCGAGGGCGGCGAGGATCCCGCACATTTCCACCCCGAGCCCAACGGCGACAACCCGTCTGCAAAGATCAAGCAGGTGGCGTCGGGCCGCTTTGGTGTGACGGCGGAATATCTGAACGCCTGTGAAGAACTTGAAATCAAGGTGGCGCAAGGGGCCAAGCCCGGCGAGGGTGGGCAACTGCCCGGCATGAAGGTCACGGACCTGATCGCCCGTTTGCGGCATTCCACAAAGGGCGTGACCCTGATTTCGCCGCCGCCGCACCATGATATCTATTCTATCGAAGATCTCGCGCAGCTGATCTATGACCTCAAACAGATCAATCCGCGCTGTAAGGTGACGGTCAAGCTGGTTGCCAGTTCAGGTGTTGGAACGATCGCTGCAGGCGTCGCAAAGGCCAAAGCGGATGTTATTTTGATCTCGGGTCACAATGGCGGCACCGGTGCGTCGCCGGGCACCTCAATCAAATATGCCGGTCTTCCGTGGGAAATGGGCCTGACAGAGGCGCATCAGGTTCTGGCCATGAACAACCTGCGCGAACGCATCACCTTGCGGACGGATGGCGGCCTGCGCACAGGGCGTGACATTGTCATGGCCGCGATGTTGGGCGCCGAAGAATACGGCATCGGCACCGCTGCACTGATCGCGATGGGCTGCATCATGGTCCGCCAATGCCAGTCCAACACCTGCCCTGTGGGTGTCTGTACGCAAGACGAGGCGTTGCGCGACAAGTTCACCGGATCAGCCGATAAGGTCGTGAACCTGATCACGTTCTACGCCACAGAGGTGCGCGAGATCCTTGCATCAATCGGCGCCCGGTCCCTTGATGATGTCATCGGCCGGGCTGATCTGCTGACGCAGGTCAGTCGCGGGTCGGCGCATCTGGATGATCTCGATCTCAACCCGATGCTGATCACCGTCGATGGGGCGCATAAGATCAGCTATGACCGCAACCGCGACCGCAACGCGGTTGATGACACGCTGGATGCGCAGATCGTCAAGGATGCGGCACGCTTCCTCAACGAAGGCGAAAAGATGCAGCTGGACTATGCGGTGCAGAACACCTTGCGCACGATTGGCACAAGGACATCGTCGCATATTGTTGCAGCGCATGGCATGCGCAATAATCTTCAGCCGGACCATTTGACGGTGAAGTTGCGGGGCTCTGCGGGTCAATCGCTGGGGGCCTTTGCGGTGCCTGGCCTCAAGCTTGAGGTATCGGGCGACGCCAATGACTATGTCGGCAAGGGTCTGTCCGGCGGCACAATCGTTGTGCGCCCGCCAATGGTCAGCCCCCTGAAAGCCTCGGACAATACGATCATTGGTAATACCGTGCTTTACGGCGCAACCGACGGGTTCCTGTTTGCAGCTGGCCGGGCCGGCGAACGGTTTGCGGTACGTAATTCCGGCGCGCATGTGGTGATCGAAGGTTGCGGCACAAATGGGTGCGAATACATGACTGGCGGGGTTGCAGTCATCCTTGGGTCAATCGGCGCCAATTTCGGGGCCGGGATGACCGGCGGAATGGCTTATCTTTACGATCCCGACAATGCGGCCGCACCGTTGATCAATATGGAAACGCTTGTGACCTGTCCTGTCACCGTCGATCACTGGATGACCCAGCTGAAAGCGCTGGTAGAGCGTCATCTGGAAGAGACGGGCAGTGTCAAAGCGGCAGACATCCTGCAACATTGGGACATCGAAAAGCACAACTTCGTCCAGATTTGCCCAAAGGAGATGCTGGTGCATCTGCCACACCCGCTGAGCATCGCGGAAGCCGCGATTCCAGCGGAATGATTGCAACGTCCGCCTGCGAAAATTGCAGGCGGACGTTCTATTGTTCTTGATCCCGTGACCCCGCCCATGGCTTATGGTGCGGATGGCAGAGCGTAAGACGACCAAAAAGAAACCGGCCAAAAAACCGGCCGCCAAGACACGCAGCACAAAGACCAAACAGCCCGGGCCGGTTGTCCGGCTATGGGCATTTGTCATGCGATGGGTCTGGCGTGGCGCATTTGCAGTGCTGGGGTTTGTGCTGTTGGCCACGTTGCTCTTTGCGCTGATCAACCCGCCTACAACGCCCTATATGTTCGCCGAAGCGCGCCGCCTTGGCCCGGTCAAGCATGACTGGGTCCCGATGGAACAGATCGCCCCGGTCATGGCCCGATCCGCAGTGGCGGCCGAAGACGCCAATTTCTGCCTGCATTGGGGCCTTGACGTAAAGGCCATCCGCGCCGCCGTGGACCGCGGGCGCGGTGGCGCATCGACCATTTCACAGCAGGTGATCAAGAACGTCTACCTGTGGCATGGGCGCAGTTGGACCCGCAAGGCGGTCGAGGCCCTCTGGACCCCGCTGGCCGAGGCGGTTTGGACCAAGCGGCGGATCCTTGAGCTATATCTGAACGTCGCTGAATTCGACGAAGGCGTGTTTGGGGTGCAGGCGGCCGCCCGGCACTATTTCGGCGTCGATGCATCCGATCTTAGCGCATTGCAGGCCGCCCGCCTTGCGGCCATCCTGCCTGCCCCCAAGACCCGATCCGCATCAAACCCGTCGCCATTCACCCGCAACCGTACCCGGCAGATCATCAGCGGTGCGGCAACAATCAAGGCGGATGGTCGCGCGGATTGTTTTGAAAGCTGACCTGCCCATTGATCGCAGCCGCCCCTTGCGGCATGACAGGGATACGCTGATCCTGTGAGTGCCCCGGATGAACACCCTTTATCATTACCCACTGTCCCCATTCTCGCGCAAAGTTCGCCTGTCGCTTGGCGAAAAGAAAATCGAAGTGGGCTTGGTTGAGGAACGATACTGGGAACAGGACCCGGATTTCCTGCGTCGAAATCCTGCGGCCAAGGTCCCGGTGCTGAAAATGGGTGGCCGTACGATGGCCGACAGTACCGCGATTTGCGAATATCTCGAAGAGGCACACCCGGTTCCCGCCTTGCTGCCAAAGGATGCCGTCGCCCGGTACGAGGCCCGGCGTTTGGTGGGTTGGTTTGACGACAAGTTTTATCACGAAGTCACCGTCAAGCTGACCGGTGAGCGGGTCTACCGCAAGGTGATGGGGACCGGATATCCCGACAGCACCAACGTCAAGGCGGGGGCCAAGGCGATCAAATATCACCTGGATTACATGGCTTTTCTGCTAGAGGAACGCCGCTGGCTGGCCGGGAACGAGATGACACTGGCAGACTTTTCGGCAGCCGCCCAGCTGTCATGTCTTGATTATACAAGCGACGTTGACTGGAACCGGCATGAGGTGGTCAAGGATTGGTACGCCAAGATCAAATCCCGCCCCGCCTTCCGGTCGCTGCTGGCGGACGAGGTGCCGGGGTTCCAGCCGTCGGCCCAATATGCCGATCTTGATTTCTGACCATGAGCCTGAAGGCTGATCTGACGGCCTTCGCAACCGAGGCGGGTTTTGCCAAGGTAGGCATCTGTCGTCCGGATGCAGTGCCAGAGATTGCCGAAAGACTGGCAACCTTTGTTGATCAGGGCATGCATGGGCAGATGGGCTGGATGGCAGAGCGAATGCATTGGCGCGGCGCCCCGGATGCGCTGTGGCCAGCGGCCCAATCAGTGATCATGCTGGCCGAACCTTATACCCCCGATCATGATCCGCTGGACGTGCTGAACCAGCCTGATCGCGCGGCGATCAGCGTTTATGCACAGGGCCGGGACTATCACGACGTGGTCAAGAAGCGCCTCAAAAAAGTCGGTCGCTGGCTGATCGCACAAGTGCCGGACGCCGAAATCAAGGTTTTCGTGGATACGGCCCCGGTGATGGAAAAGCCGCTTGCCCAAGCTGCCGGCTTGGGCTGGCAAGGCAAGCATACCAATCTGCTGGGGCGTGATCTGGGGTCATGGTTCTTTCTGGGGGCCATCTTTACAACCGTCGCGCTTGATCCTGACACGGCCGAGGTGACGCATTGCGGAAACTGCACCGCCTGTCTGGATATTTGCCCGACAGATGCGTTTCCGGCACCTTACCGACTGGACGCCCGGCGGTGCATCTCCTACCTGACGATTGAACATAAAGGGCCGGTTGATCCGGATTTGCGCGGCTTGATGGGCAACCGCATTTACGGCTGCGATGATTGTCTGGCCGTCTGTCCATGGAACAAGTTTGCGGCTGATGCACGTGACGTGCGCTACGCTGCCCGCGATGATTTGCGCGCGCCGCCACTGGCTGACCTTGTGGGGCTAGATGACGCGCAGTTCCGTGACCGGTTCTCGGGATCACCGATCAAGCGGATCGGGCGGAACAGGTTCGTGCGTAATGTGCTCTACGCCATCGGAAATTCCGCCGATGACCGGTTTCTGCCCCTGGTTTCACCATTGCTTGAAGATGATGATGCCGCGGTGGCCGATGCCGCCAGCTGGGCTATCTTGCGTTTGAAGGAGGATTATTCATGCTCAGATTGATTGCTTTATTGCTATTCCCGGTTGCGGCCATGGCGCAGGTCCAGCAAGGCCCGCCAAACGCCAGTTTTCAGCCTGCATTCGCCGAACAGACGCGGGCCAAGGTGTTGAACACCAGCCGTGTGACGGTTGAAACCTTCGCATCGGGGCTGGACCGGCCCTGGGGTATCGCGACCCTGCCGGGGGGGCAGTTTCTGGTGACGGAACGGCCCGGGCGTCTGCGTGTGATCAACGCGGATGGCAGCGTGTCTGCACCGATAGAGGGCCTGCCAGCGGTTGATGCCCGCCAGCAGGGCGGTCTTCTTGATGTGGCGATCAGCCCGAATTTCGCGTCCGACAGAACTGTGTTCTGGACCTATGCCAAGCCCCTGCCAGAGCAAAAGACTGTCACCGCCGCTGCGCGCGGGGTTCTGACATCTGACGGCAAGATGACCGAGGTTCGCGAGATTTTCGTGCAGGACCCGCCATCATGGCACCCGATCCACTATGGCAGTCGTATCATTCCGATGCCTGACGGCACCGTCTGGATCACAACGGGCGAGCATTCAGAACCCAATGACCGGGTAAAGGCGCAGGACAACAACACCACATATGGCAAGGTGATCCGGATCAACGCAGATGGGTCAGCCCCGGCTGACAACCCGTTTGTGGGGCGCGACGGGATCGACACGATCTGGTCCTATGGGCACCGAAACATTCAGGGGGCAGCCATTGGCCCCGGCGGTCTCTGGACCATCGAACATGGGCCAGCTGGCGGTGACGAGCTGAACAAGCCACTTGCGGGCCGGAACTATGGCTGGCCGGTTATCTCGTACGGGGTCAATTACGGCGGCAGCCCCGTTGGCAGCGGCAAGGCGGTGCAGGACGGGATGGAACAGCCCGTCTATTATTGGGACCCCGTGATCGCACCTGCGGGCATGGCGTTTTATGATGGGCCCCATGCCGCATGGAGCGGTGATTTGCTGATCGGTTCCCTGAACCCCGGCGGGGTGGTCCGCATCCGGATCCGTAATGACCGGGTTGTTGGTGAAGAGCGGCTTTTGCGTGACTACGGGCGTATTCGTGATATCGAGGTGCTTGATGACGGCTCTGTCCTGATCCTGTCCGGATCGCGGGGCGAGGTGCTGCGCGTCACACCGCGTTAGGCGGGACAAAGTTGGCGCGTGGGGCTTTAACAGCGCCCCATGCGCGCAAGCCAGCCCCTGCGGCCTGGCGGATCAAAGGAAAACGGCCATGCAGCCTTTGCGCGGCATTATGTTCAAGGTGCTGTCCGTCTGCCTGTTCATGGCCATGGCCAGCCTGATCAAGGCCGCCTCTGATAATGTTCCACCCGGGCAGGCGGTGTTCTTCAGGGCCTTTTTTGCGCTGCCGATCATTTTGGGCTGGCTGGCGATCCGCGGGGATCTGCGCAACGGGTGGCGGACCAACAATCCGATGGGCCATTTCTGGCGCGGTTTGATCGGAACCTCGGCAATGGGGTTGGGATTTACAGGGCTTGGGTTGCTCCCGCTGCCTGAAGTGACCGCGATCGGCTATGCCGCCCCCCTGCTGGTCGTCATATTTGCGGCGATGTTTCTGAATGAAGAGGTGCGGATATTCCGGCTGAGCGCCGTGGCGCTGGGCATGGTCGGGGTCTTGATTGTGCTGTCCCCACGATTGTCGGTCGGTGCCACCTTGAATGTCGGCGAAACGCTTGGCGCTGTTGTGGTGCTGATGGGGGCAGTGCTCGCCGCATTGGCGCAGGTGTTTGTGCGCAAGCTGGTCGCGACCGAGGGAACGGCTGCTATCGTCTTTTGGTTCACGATCACCTCGGCGCTCTTGTCGCTGCTGACTTTGCCCTGGGGCTGGGTTGTGCCTGAATGGCACGTCGCGGGCATGCTGGTTGCGGCAGGGCTGTTTGGCGGGGTCGGTCAGATCTTCCTGACGTCAAGCTACCGTCTGGCCGATGCGTCGCTTGTTGCGCCATTTGACTACACGTCGATGATCCTTGCGCTGACAATTGGCTATCTCATTTTCGGCGAGGTGCCGACCACCACCATGTTGATCGGGGCCGGTATCGTCATTTTCGCAGGTGTCCTGATTATCTGGCGCGAACGACAACTGGGGCTGGAAAGGGCCCGGCAGCGCAAGGCAACCGGCAACGTGGGCGGTTAGGATCAGGCCGGATCGCCGCGGATCGTGGGCGAATCTGCCATCTTGTGCTATGCTCGTCCGACCACAACGGAGGATGAGATGAGCAAACACGTTCTCGACAGACCCACAGTTGTTACCAATGAGATGTTGCGACGTACTGTCGCGCTTCGACGGCGGCGGTTGCCGCAAATCGCCAGTCTTTTGCTGCAAAGACGGCATAGAAGGGGTCTGACACCCCAGCGGATACGCCACTTTCTGCGGATTGCGCGAGGGTTGCAGACTTAACCCCGATAGGGTCTAAATATTTCACAGGGTAAATTTTTCCGCCCTTCCTGCGGGTGGTTTGCGCGCAGGGTTGTGTATTGACTGAGTAAAAAATTTAGACCCGTGGGGGGATTTGCGATGATTGGATATCTGAAACGCGCTGGCGTGGTGCCTGCCATTTGTGCGGTTGCGGTAAGCTGGGCCGGGATATCGGTTGCAGAAACAGTCAGCCTGACGGTCAGCGAATCCAACATTCAGGTTGATGGTGAACTCAAGTCTTTTGACGGGGTGGAGTTCGTCGTCAACGTTCCGGCCTTGGGTGATGTAACCGTGCCGGTCGCAGGCGCGACCTGTATCGGCCCCGGCTGTCCGGCGATTATTGTTGAGCCCGGTGGCGAGGTGACGCTGACGTCAGAAGATGGGGACAGCCTGGTTGCCGGTACGCTGCTTGACTACAAGGACGGGGTGTACTCGGTCGAAACGGTCGCCAATATTCTGACCGTGAGCGCCGGCATTGACGCTTGCGCCGGGGAAGGCTGCCCCAGCTATGAGGTTATCACCCCTGCCAGCGTTGTGGCCGAGGAAGATGCGCCGGAACCGGTGCGTCGGCCAGCCAATCTTGTGATGGTGGGGTCCGACAATGTGGGCGAGGATTTGATGCCATTGGTCATGGCCCCCTTTGCAGAGCTTTTGGGCGCCTCGTCAGTCACGGATGCCATCGAATTTCCCGACAATATCGCCCAGTACATTTTTACCCGCGCCGATGGCAGCGAATATGTGCTGGAGGTGGAATCAACCAGTTCCGGACCGGGGCTAGAGCGATTGATCGCCGGCACCGCCGACATCGCCATGTCATCGCGCCAGGCAAATGCCGATGAAGTTGCGGCCATTGCCGCACAGGGGCGCGGTGATCTTTTGGACGTGTCGCAGGAATATATCGTCGGGGTCGATTCCGTTTTGATGACCGTCCATCCCAGCAATCCGGTTGACGCACTGTCGCGGGTGCAGCTTGTCGGTATCTACACCGACCAGATTACAAACTGGGCGGATGTCGGTGGCCCGGATGCCCCGATTCAACCCGGTGCGCGCGATGGTGGTTCGGCCCGAGAAAACTTTGAACGCTGGGCCTTTGGGGAAGAGCGTGATTTGTCCCCCGGCACGGTAGAGTTGGATCGCGGCGGGGACATGCGCGACTTTGTCGAACAGAACCCCGGTGCAATCGGGTATTCGATCAGCGACAATATCGGGGATACAAAGGCCATCGACCTGATCCTTGACTGCGGTGTGCGCACAGATGCAACGCCCTTCAAAAGCAAGGCCGAGGAATACCTGCTGGGCCGTCGTATCCGTCTGTATATCGACAACCACAGCCCAAAGGCGGAAGTGCGTCAGATGGCCGAGATGATGATCAATCCGGCGATCGACACCTATGTCGCAGAATCCGGATATTTCAGCCTTGGCATTGTCGAGGATGACGAGGCGCTAAGCCGCCTGACAGAGGCCGCGTTGATTGGCCAACCGCCCGACATTGCAGCATCCGTGCAGCAGAGTGTCTCAGGCGCCTTGAACGGTGCGCAGCGATTGTCGCTGACGTTCCGTTTTGATACCGATGAGTTTGTGCTCGACAGCAAGGCGCTGCGTGATCTGGATCGTTTGGTGAACTACATGAACCTGCCTGAAAACGCAGATCGTGAGTTCATCTTTGTGGGCTTTGCGGACACCGTGGGGGCCTATGAATACAATATCGGGCTGTCGGACAACCGGGCAAACGAGGTGCGGCTGCGGGCGGTCAACCATCCGAACGCGGGGGCAATCCCCACAATGACATTGTCGACGCTTGGCCTCAGCGAGGCTGCGCCGGTCGGGTGCAACGACGATGATTATGGGCGGTCGCGCAACCGGCGGGTCGAAGTATGGGTGCGCTAGATACCGTTGTGATCGGATAAATCAGGGGGCGGACATATCCGCCCCTTTTCTGACCCTAGCGACGCACGAGCTTTTCATAGTCTTCGGAAATTTCGCGGGTCAACGCACCAACCTCGAAATGATAGTCGCCAATCTGGCCCACTGGCGTCACCTCTGCGGCGGTGCCGGTCAGCCAGCATTGCTCGAACCCTTCAAGCTCTTCTGGTTTGATTGTGCGTTCGGTGACGGTGATACCTTTGTCCCGCAGCATACCGATGACGGTTTGCCGGGTGATCCCGTTCAGGAACGCAGATGCGTCGGGGGTGTGCACTTCGCCGTCTTTGACGAAAAAGATATTGGCCCCGGTCGCCTCTGCCACGTCGCCCTTGTAGTCGAACATCATCGCATCAGAGCAGCCTTTGGCTTCGGCTGCGTGTTTGGACATCGTGGCGATCATATAAAGCCCTGCCGCCTTCGCTTGTGAAGGGGCGGTTTCGGGGGACGGGCGTTTCCACTTGGCAATATCAAGCTTGGCGCCTTTCATCTTGGCGTCGCCATAGTAGTTGCCCCATTCCCAGACGGCCACGGCCATGTGAACCGGGTTTGCGGCTGCCGCAACACCCATGTCAGAGCCCGATCCGCGCCAGGCCACTGCGCGCACATAAGCGTCCTGCAGCCCGTTTGCCTGCAATGCTGCGGTTTTTGCGGCCTCAATTTCATCGACACTATAGGGGATGTCGAAATCAATCAGCTGGCCGGATCTGATCAACCTTTCGGAGTGCTCGCGCGATTTGAAGATCTTCCCGCTATAGCAGCGCTCGCCCTCGAACACCGAAGAGGCATAGTGCATCGCGTGGGTCAGAATATGGACATTCGCACTGCGCCAATCGACCAACTGGCCGTCCATCCAGATTTTCCCATCTCTGTCATCATATGCACCGGCCATTGTTGCCTCCGTCATGTTTGCATTTATTACGTACATAGGTCCGTTTCGGACATAATATTACGCATTTTCTGTGTTTCGCTAGCAGTTGATTCTTGGAATGTCAACAAAGCTGACGTATTGTTCAGGCAGAGTATGGGAGGACTGGATGCCAGAAGGATCACAGCCACATATGGGTCAAAGCCTGCTGTTCCTGACGGATGAACAGCTACGCAAGGGGATTGAGGCGATGTTTTTCGCCTATCGCGGCTTTACTGCCGATCCCGACCGGATATTGGGGCAAAAGGGGTATGGCCGGGCGCATCACCGGGCGATCCACTTTATCCATCGCAATTCTGGCACAACAGTAAACAACCTGCTTTCGATACTCGGTGTGACCAAGCAATCGCTTAATCGTGTCTTGCGTACCTTGATCGAGGACGGTTTGGTATCCAGCACGGTTGGGACCAAGGACAAACGCGAGCGGCATCTGCACTTGACCGAGGAAGGCGCTTTGTTGGAACGTGCTTTATCGGACGCGCAGCGGGACCGGATGCGAAGTGCTTACCGGGCTGCTGGCCCTGCCGCTGTTGCAGGGTTTCGACAGGTGCTCGAGGCGATGATGGATGATGAGACCCGCCATCACTATGAGGCGATGAAGGATAGACCTGAATGAATGACGATGCCCACCTGCTGATTGTTGATGATGATGAACGTATTCGTGGTCTTTTGCAGAAGTTTCTGATGCGGTCCGGGTTTCTGGTCAGCACCGCCCGCGATGCCGCCCATGCCAGACGGGTCCTGTCTGGCCTCGAATTTGATCTGATCGTGCTGGATGTGATGATGCCCGGCGAAGACGGCATGGCGCTGTGCCGCGACCTGCGCAAGACGATCACAACGCCGATCATGCTGTTGACCGCCAAAGGCGAAACCGATGATCGCATTACCGGGCTAGAGGCCGGCGCCGACGACTACCTTGCAAAACCCTTTGAACCCAAGGAACTGCTGTTGCGGATCAACGCGATCCTGCGCCGCGTTCCGACAGCGGAACCGGCTGTGGTATTGCCCAAGGTGCTGAACATGGGGCCGGTGCGATATGATATCGAGCGCGGCGAGATGTGGGAGGGCGAAAAACTGGTGCGCCTGACCGCCACGGAAAGCCAGTTGATGCGCATATTCTCCAGTGTCCCGGGCGAGGCTGTCACGCGGGCCCGTCTCGTCGAAGAGCTGAGCCGTTCTGGCGGACAGACCCAGGAACGCGCCGTCGACGTGCAGATCACCCGCTTGCGGCGCAAGATCGAGGTTGACCCGAAGCAGCCGCGCTATCTGCAAACTGTCCGTGGTGCCGGGTATATGCTCGCGCCAGAGTAATACCTGCGATGCCCGGCATTTGGCAGGGCTCGGCACACAGCTGGCTGCGCGTTACCAGACGGTTTCTATTGGGTTGCGCGTCGAACCCGGCCCCGTACTGCAGCGATCAACATGTCTATGAGGCACATAGGAATATGAGAACCACCAGACGTCGCTTCGGGATCGGCATTGCGGCCTTTGGCCTCGTCGCGTGCAATAGCGCTGCACCAATCGTCTCGCGCAATTCGGATGTTGCGGGGTTGCCTGCCGATCTTCGACCAGTTCCAAATGCGGGTTATGACGCCTGGGTCGCGGCATTCCGGGCACGGGCAACGGGCTTTGGCCTGTCAAATGAGACACTTGCATCCGGATTTCGCGGCACAGGATACATTCCGGGCGTCGTCACACGTGACCGCAATCAGACGGAATTCAAACGCAGCTTGGAAGACTATCTTTCCATAGCCGCCTCGGACGAACGGATTGCAAAGGGCAAGGCTGCTTTTGCGCGTCACAGGGCGACCCTGACCGCGCTTGAACAAACATATGGCGTGGATGCCGCGATTATTGCAGCCATTTGGGGTCTGGAGAGCTTTTATGGTGAGCGTCGTGGCAATATATCGGTCATATCGGCCACCTCGACGCTTGCTTATGACGGGCGCCGGGGCGCGTTTTTCGAAAGCCAGCTGGTCGCCGCGCTCAAAATCCTGCAACGGGGCGACATCACAGCGGCGCGCATGACCGGCAGTTGGGCCGGGGCCATGGGCCACACACAGTTCATTCCAACGTCGTATCAATCCTTCGCCGTCGATTTTACCGGCGATGGGCGCCGCGACATCTGGTCCGATGACCCAAGCGATGCACTGGCCTCGACCGCCGCCTATCTTGCGCGCAGTGGCTGGGTGCGTGGTGTCAGGTGGGGCAACGAAATTGGCGCAGGAACTTCGCCAGGCAGCGTTATTCAGCCTCAACCGGGCGGCCCGCGCTTTGCGGTCACGCGTAATTTTCGCGCGATCAAGCGATACAATAATTCAGATTCCTACGCGATCGGCGTGGGTCACTTGGCAGATCGCATCGGCGGGGCAGGTCCATTGCGGACCCAATTTCCGCCCGACGAAAACGGGCTGACCAAGGATGACCGCGTATTACTGCAAAGAAGGCTTACTGCTGCAGGCTTTGACACGGATGGTGCGGACGGCGTCATAGGTCCCAACAGCCGCAAAGCCATCAGCGCTTACCAAGCCAGCCGGGGCCTTTCCCCAACCGGTGAGCCATCGTTGGCGTTGCTGCGTAGTCTTGGGTAGCCGTGCACACGACCTGAACATAGCTGCATCTGGAAAACACAAAAAACCTTCGGGACCCAAAACGCCCTGAAAGGCAGTAAAGGGTTACCGTTGCGCGAGTAACGCCCTGTCGTCACCTTCGTCGCGCAGGTTCTGATGTCGACAACCTCCGGTATCTGACTGGGGCAGCTGATTTTCGCATCGTTCATCCACCAAGATCATCACACCTACCGCCCGCGGCCCGCGAACCAGACCGATGAGACGCCAGCAACCGCAATAATCGACAGACCCAACAGGCTTAAACCGTCCGGCCATTGTGAAAACACTAGCCAGCCGATCACCATCGCAGCCAGTAGTTGGCTATAAATCAAAGGCGCCACAACGCCCGCAGGTGTGGTCCGATTGACCAAGACCAACAAAAGATTGCCCGCCGCCGAACCCAACGCAGATATGGTGATCAACACGACGCCCGTTCCGGTCAGATCCGGCAGCGGACCAATCGCAAACGGGGCCAGCAATATGCCGCCAATCACCAATTGCGACAGCAACAGGAAACGCGGGCGATACCCACCGGCCAGCCAACGGGTGGCGACCAGATAACAGCCGTGAAAACATCCGGCCAGAATGGCCAGCCCCAACCCCGATGTCATCCCGAACCCAGGGCGCACAACCAATAGAACGCCACAGAAGCTGACCAATAGCAGCAACGTCCGCGCCACGGTGACCCGCTCGCCCAGCAATAGGGCCGACAGAAAGTATGATACAATGGGCCCCACAAAGAACCCGCCAAAGACGTTGGCCATCGGTTCTGTCCGCAGGGCAGTCAGAATGCAGACAATCCCGCCCACAATCAGGACTGCGCGCAGGGCCAGACGCCAATCAATCATCTTCGGGATCTCTGCGCGGGTCAGCCCGCAAAACGGCGCCAGAAGAACAGCGGCCAAGGCAAACCGTGACCAGGCCACGAAGACCGGGGGAAATCCGGCCGTGGTCAACACGGTTCCCGCCGCATCCCCGCCAACAATCAGAAACATGGCCAGAACAACCATCACAACGACTTGAATGGAACGGGTAGGACCAGACATGAGCGTACAAAGACTTGGCCCGCAAGAGAATGTCAATCAGGCCTCTGATCGGCGAAGGCTTGCACCCCGGCAAAACCCTTGCTCTAAACCCTCAAGCCAAGAGGGAAGTTCACATGGTCGATATCGCCACCCGTGTCTGGAACCACAAATGGAAGATCGACCCTATTGTGCGATCACTCATCGACACTGATTTCTACAAATTACTGATGTGCCAATCGGTATTTCGCAACCACCCGGACACGCAGGTCACCTTCTCACTGATCAACCGGACCAAGACGATCCGGCTGGCGGAACTTGTTGACGAAGGCGAATTGCGCGAGCAGCTGGATCATATCCGCTCCCTCCGACTGACACGGGGCGAGAGCACGTGGCTCCGCGGGAACACCTTTTATGGCAAACGGCAGATGTTCACCTCGGCTTTCATGACGTGGTTCGAAAACCTGCAACTACCGCCTTACCATCTTGAAAAGAAAGACGGTCAGTATGAGCTGACTTTCGAAGGGACCTGGCCCGAGGTCATGCTGTGGGAAATCCCGGCCCTTGCGGTGATCATGGAATTGCGCAGCCGGGCGGTCCTGAAGGATATGGGCAAGTTCGAGCTGCAGGTGCTTTATGCCCGCGCGATGACCAAACTCTGGGGTAAAATTGAACAATTACAGCCGATTGATGATCTGCGCGTGGCCGATTTCGGGACACGGCGGCGGCATTCCTACCTTTGGCAGGACTGGTGCGTACAGGCGATGATGGAGGGGCTGGGGGGCAACTTCACCGGCACGTCCAACTGCCGGATCGCCATGATGCGCGAAATCGAGGCGATCGGTACGAACGCCCACGAACTGCCCATGGTCTACGCAGCACTGGCCGACAGCGACCAAGCCTTGCGCCAATCCCCTTACGACGTGCTGGCCGACTGGCACGAGGAACATGACGGCAACCTGCGGATCATCCTGCCGGACACTTACGGCACCAAAGGGTTCCTGGAGGGGGCACCGGACTGGCTGGCAGGCTGGACCGGGATCAGAGTGGATAGCGGCGACCCGGCCACGGGTGCGGAAACCGCGATCAACTGGTGGAAATCACGGGGCGAGGACCCGCAGCAAAAGCTGGTGATCTTCTCGGACGGGCTGGACGTGGACAAGATCATCAGCCTGCAACAGCAATTCGCCGGCCGCTGCCGGGTGTCATTCGGCTGGGGGACAATGCTGACAAACGATTTCAAAGGACTGGTCGCCAACGACGCACTGGCCCCGTTTTCATTGGTCTGCAAAGCAATCGCGGCCAACGGAAGCCCCACCGTCAAACTCAGCGACAACCCCAACAAAGCCATGGGGCCAGCCGAAGAGATTGCGCGTTACAAACGGGTGTTTGGGGTCGGGGAGCAGGTGGAGATGGAGGTTGTGGTTTAGTGTCGGCCTGTGGAGCCTCAGCAGATAATAGATCAGCCTGATCCAAAAACACTCAATGGATGCTTAAATCGCGACAAATACAATGGTACGAAGAGCGCTTATTCCTTTTGGCTGTCGTCTCATGGCACGATCCATACATCTGATCAGTTCTTTTCCATGATCGTAAGCGCCCTTCAAATCTCCATAGGTTGCTGCGTTAGGCCAAACACCTTCGTGGACGAAGTTATGCCGCCAAGTAACAATATTTCCGTAGCTGCTACGGACGCTGCCTTCTTGCGCCGCCAAAGCTGCGGCTTCGGAGTCGTTAATCATCCCGGTGATCTGTTCGTCGCTAAATCTGCGTTTCATAGTCCATCCTCTGCTTGGACGGATTACTAACGCCTCGGTGGCCTGATTTCGGTGGGTGGGTCAAGGCGTGTGGTCTTCTGGTCGGCGATCTGTGCAAGGACCCACGTGAGCCGGGCATGGGGGTCGACGGCGTTGAGCTTGGCGGTTTTGATCAGGGTATAGGCGATGGCTGCCGCCTTTCCGCCGCCTTCGGAGCCAACAAAGAGGTAATTTCTCCGTCCGACAGCGACGCAACGGATTGATCTGAGGCGTCGATGCGCGTTGTTATTTGCCTCTCTTCCGCTGCAAATCACCAGCGTCCGTGGGTGGCCCCGGACCCGAAACAACTCTTTCGTCAATCACCGCAAGCGGCGCACCAACTTCACGTTGCCGTCCGGTCCGCCTAACGTGGGCTGCGTTTCGCCAATATCCGCTGCAAGGTCCGCCGGTGCATCGACAACCGTCGCGCAGTCTCGGAGACGTTTCTGTCGCAAAGCTCATAGACCCGCTGGATATGTTCCCAGCGTACCCGGTCTGCGCTCATCGGGTTCTCGGGGGGTGGGGGCAGTGTGTCTGTCCGGGCGAGCAATGCGTTGGTCACGTCGGTGGCATCTGCTGGTTTGGCCAGATAGTCCGTCGCCCCGATCTTGACCGCAGCCACCGCCGTCGCAATCGCCCCGTATCCCGTCAGCACAACGATCCGGCTTTCCGGCCGCCGGGCCCGCAAGGTCTCTACCACGTCCAGCCCATTGCCGTCTTCCAGCCGCAGGTCCACAACTGCATAGGCCGGTGGCCGCCCGGTCGCGATGGCTTGTCCCGCCGCGACGGACCCTGCCGTTTCCACGGCAAACCCCCGCTTTTCCATCGCTTTGGCAAGCCTGCGCAAAAAGGCCTCGTCATCATCAACCAGGAGAAGGCTGTTATCCTCGCCCAGGTCAAGAGCAGTGCTGTCCATGATCCATCCTTCGGTCATCTTCGACCTTGAAGTAGATCAGCGTCTTACCGGGTCAACAGGTCATGCGTTCCGGATAAAACAGGCCGCCTTGGTTGCGACATCCTCGGGGCTGTCGGATTGTGAGAAGAAATCCACGAACCCCGCATCCGGCATCACCAGGTAGGTAAAGGTCGAATGCGCCACCAGATAATAATCAGGATCGTCGTCGGCCTTTTGGTAATAGGTCCGGTATGCGGCTGATGCTGCCGCAACCTGTTCATCAGACCCGGTCAGGCCAATCATCTTGGGATGGAAGTTTTCGGTGTATTCGGCCATCACCTCGACAGTGTCGCGCGCCGGGTCGACGGTGATGAAGACGGGCGTCACGCTTAACCCTTGTTCCGCCAGCAGATCCGTGGCCGCCGCGTTGCGCGCCGCATCAAGTGGGCAGAAGTCCGGGCAGAACGTATAGCCAAAGTAGATCAGCGCTGGTTCCTGGATCACATCGGCCTCGGTCACCGTTTCCCCGGTCTCGCTGATCAGCTCGAAGGGGCCGCCAATGGCCCCGCCCGCAACCGCCGCACTGTCACAGTCATGGGCGCCCCGTTGGCTGACCACGTATGTGGCGCCCAAAAGGGCAACAACCGCAACACCGGCGCCGATCGCAATTGTCCTGGCCATGATCCCGTTCTCCTGTCGTTGTTTGGTCGCATTGATCCTCTATGACCTGCAACGTATCAATGGTCTAGCTTGTCGCACGGGTTCCTCGATCACATGTCCGTTTCTGAATTCGATATGTTCCAAGACCGCCAGCGCAGCAACTGGGTGCGACAGCGCACGCTTGTCACATTGCGGTGGTTTGCAGCGGCGGGTCAGTTGGTTGCCATCATCGTGGCCGTGCGCATCTATGGCCTGCAGATAGAGGTCGGCTATGCTGCAATGACCATCGGCGCATCAGTCGTCGCGAATTTGATGTCCAGCTTTGTCTATCCCGAGAACAAGCGCCTGTCCGAGCGCGAAGCCTCTCTTTGGCTGGTGTTTGATATCGTCCAGTTAAGCGTGTTGCTGTTCTTGACCGGCGGGCTGAATAATCCGTTTGCGATGCTGGTTCTGGCGCCAGTCACGATTGCCGCAACGGTTCTGCATTTGCGCAGCACCATATATCTGGGCCTGACGGCGATTGTTCTGATCACGCTGATCAGCCGGTTCAGCCTGCCAATTGCCGCGGCGGACGGAACGGCGCTTGCGCTGCCGGGGCTGTTTCAATTCGGGTTTTGGGTCGCTCTGCTGATCGGGGTGGTCTTTCTGGCTATATATGCCCGGCAGGTCACAACCGAGATGCACACAATGGGTGATGCCCTGCTGGCCACACAGCTTGCGCTGGCCCGCGAGCAGAAACTGACCGATCTGGGGGGCGTCGTGGCTGCTGCCGCTCATGAACTGGGGACACCGCTGGCAACCATCAAGCTTGTCAGCAGCGAATTGATCGAAGAACTGGAAAACAATCCCGAGCTGATCGAGGATGCCGCGCTGATCCGTGAACAGGCGGACCGGTGCCGCGATATCCTGCATTCAATGGGCCGGGCGGGTAAAGATGACCTGCATCTGCGCCATGCCCCGCTTGAAACAGTCGTTCGGGAGGCGGCAGAGCCACATATGGAACGCGGCAAGACCGTGTCATTCAATGTCGGCCCAGAGGGCGAGGGCCAATTGGCGCAACCCAGCATCGCCCGGCGTCCGGAGATCATTCATGGCTTGCGCAACCTGATCCAGAACGCTGTCGACTTTTCCAAAAGCCGCGTTCTGATTGATATCACCTGGTCAGAAGAAAATATCGCCGTGCGGATTTCTGATGACGGCTCGGGCTTTCCGCAATCGGTCATTGGCCGGATCGGCGACCCCTATGTCGGACGTCGGCGCCTAAGCGAAGATCGCATGAGCAGGCCAGCTTACGAGGGGATGGGCCTGGGATTATTCATCGCAAAAACCCTTTTGGAACGGTCCGGGGCCCAACTGAAATTTGCCAATAGTCGCCGCCATGGCCACGCCAGCTGGACGGGGCAGGCCACAGGCGGTGCGGTGGTCAATGTTCGTTGGACCCGCGCATCTCTCGCCCAGATAGAGGCCGCCAAAACCGGCCCGTTGGGTGAAAATATGCCGAATGATCCGTGGCTTAGGGACTGATGGGCGCTTAACTGCACATTAACCTTCGTGCCGGATGCTCGGCGGGGGATTATTGGATGTGCAACGATGATGGCAAGCTGGGTCGATTTCGCGTTGATTATGTGTGCTGCGACCTTTGGGGCCGGGGCAATTGTTTGTGCGGCCAGATGGATAGATCACCGCAAAGACACACAGGCGGCCAGGTCAGTCGACTCTGTGGCCGGGCCGGTGTTGCTTTTCGAGGGTGAAACCCTACTGGACGCCACACAAGATGCGCTGGGCATGATATCCGCCCATCTTGACCACATGACAGAGTATGACGCAGCGATACACACCTTATCGGCGCATTTTCCGGATTTGCCCGATGCCTTGTCTGACACCGAAAACCCGGTGCAGCGGCTTGGCAATGGCAGAGATGGCAATTTGTGGTTGGATATCGAACGCATGGGAACCCGTTTGCGGCTGTCGGTCGGCGGTGAGGAACAGGCCATCGGTTTTGGCGCGCGCGACCTGATCGAACGCGATACCCGCATGGCCGAACTGGCGACCTTACGCCATCTGACGCAGCACACACCCCAGTTGATCTGGCAGGATGATCTGACGGGCAAGCTTTTATGGGCAAACCAGTCTTACCTGACTTTCTGCGATAAATTGCGCGCCACCGAACAAAGCGAACAACCGGTTTGGCCCAAGCAATCAGTGTTCCCCGATCTGCACGAGGCGAGCTTTTCCGCCGTGCCCTCGACCCGGCGTCTTTCCGTGCCGTTGGCCGACCAAAAGGCCGAACAGTGGTTCGATATCACCAGTGTCAGACGCGACGATACAGTCGTTCATTTTGCCAATGATGCAAATGCAATTGTGCGCGCTGACCAAGAGCGTCGGAACTTTGTCCAAACGCTGACCAAGACCTTTGCACAACTGTCGATTGGCTTGGCCATTTTTGACAAACGACGCCAGCTTGCCATGTTCAATCCTGCCTTGCTCGACATGACCAACTTGCCATTTGAATTCCTAAGCGGTCGCCCAACCGTCGATGCGGTTCTGGACCGTTTGCGGGAATCGCGCATGTTGCCCGAACCAAAGGATTATGCCAGTTGGCGGGATCAATTCGTAGCACTCGAACAAGCCGCCAAAGACGGCAGCTATTCCGAAGTGTGGAACCTGCCCGAGGGCCAGACCTACCGGGTGACGGGCCGGCCTCATCCTGATGGCGCCATCGCGTTCCTGTTTGAGGACATCAGCGCCGAAATCTCGCTAACCCGTCGATTCCGCGCTGATATTGAAACCGGGCAAGCCGTTATCGACAAGCTGCCCGAGGCGATTGCCGTATTCTCCAGCGCTGGCACGCTGGTGATGGCAAACGAAGCGTATTGTGACCTTTGGGGACCGGTTGAACAGGATCAGGTCCAGCCACAACAGCTGCAAAACGCGATTCAACTTTGGCAGGAACGTTGCGCGCCAACGCCGATGTGGGCCGATCTGCGGTCATTTATTCACCTGTTGGGAACACGCAAACCATGGTCTGCGCGCACATTGTTCGAAGACGGGCGACCACTCAAATGCCAGGCCGATCCCATCGTTGGCGGGCGCACAATGGTACGTTTCAGCTTTGCACCGGCCGTCAGCCCGGTTGCACGCAAGGTGAAACACGCAGACCCGGCCCTTCTGGCTTATAAGCGCTGATTTCTGTTGCAGGTGATGTCCCAGACAATACTGTCTGCACATGACGACCAAAACGATAGAAATACCGCTTCTGCAAGAGACTGATACAGCCGCGCTCGCCGCGCAATTCGCAACGATGCTTGAACGCGGCGATAGTTTGTTACTGGACGGTCCAATCGGTGCCGGAAAATCCGCGTTCAGTCGCGCCCTGATCCGGGCCCGATTTGAAAACGACAGGCTTGAAGTCCCGTCGCCCACGTTCACGCTGGTACAAACCTATACGCATGACGATGGTGATATCTGGCACTGCGATCTTTATCGGCTGACCCATCCCGACGAGATATTCGAACTTGGCCTTGAGGAGGCCGTAAGCGATAGCATCTGCCTGATTGAATGGCCTGAACGACTGGGAAATGGCGCGCCTGCAGATGGGCTGCGGCTTGTATTTTCGGTGCGTGACCAAGGCCATCATGTGGCCATTCACGCCCCCGCCAACTGGCACACGCGGATCGAGCGCCTGGATGTCTGACAGAGACGCCCTGCAAAGCAGCTTTCTGGCGCAAACGACCTATGCGGACTGGATCAGATCACCGCTTGCAGGCGACGCATCTGCCCGGCGCTATGTCCGGTTAAGCAAAGGTGACAAGACCGTCATTCTGATGGATGCACCCCCGGAAAACGGGGAAGATACGCGACCATTTCAGACCGTTGCCGCCGCCCTGACGGATGATGGGCTTGCCGCACCTGATATTCTTGTGCATGACCCCAAAAACGGGTTCATGATACTTGGCGATCTGGGTCGAAATGACTTTGCAACCTGGTTGATCACGCACCCCGGTGACAGCGTGACGTTATACCGGGCAGCTGCCGACGTCGCGATCAGGCTGAATGGCCGCACGCTCTTGCCGGGGCTGAAAAGAATGACGCCCGAAACCGGCGCAGAGATGATTGAACTGCTACATCCGCACTATACGACCATGCCTATCGCTGATCTGACCAATCAGATGGAAGCCGCGCTTGCGACATGGGCGCCGGAACCGGACACAATGGCGTTACGTGACTACCATGCGGAAAACCTGATCTGGCGCCCTGACCAAACCGGTCTGGACCGGGTCGGGCTATTGGACTTTCAGGATGCGTTCATGGCGCCTGCGGGATATGATCTGGCCTCGCTGCTGCGGGATGCACGACGCGATATTGAACCAAGCCTTGCATCAGAAATAGCCGCGTATTTTTCCGATCAAACCCGGCAGCCTGATGGGTTTCGAACAACGCTGTCCTGCCTGGCAGTCCAACGCAATCTGCGTATCCTCGCCGTCTTTTCCAGATTGGCAAAGGCGCGGAACAAGCCACGCTATTTGTCGTTTTTGCCGCGCGTTTGGGCCTACCTAATGGATGACCTTGCCGATCCGGCATTGAAGGATCTGCGCGCCGCCACTCTCGATTGCCTGCAACCGCCATCAAAAAGCCAGCGCCCATGACCCAACCCATCCTTTTCTTTGCAGCCGGGTTGGGAACACGCATGCGGCACCTTGTCGTCGATCAACCCAAACCGCTTGTCAAAGTAGGGAGCAAGGCGCTGATCGACCACGCGCTTGGCTTTGCCGACGCACCAGACCTGCAACCCAAGGTCGTCAACCTGCACTACAAATCCGATATGCTCCGCGCTCATCTCGGGACCCGAAACATCGTTTTTTCCGATGAAACCGACAAATTGCGCGAGACGGGCGGCGGTCTGAAGCACGCGCTGCCGCTACTTGGCACATCGCCGGTCATCACCATGAATACGGATGCGGTCTGGCGTGGGGCGAACCCGATTGAACAGCTCCGCCAAGGTTGGCAGCCGCAGATGGAGGCGCTTTTGCTGATGGTCCCCAAGGAAAATGTCCACGGGCATCTGGGCAAAGGTGACTTTCTGCGCTCTGAAGACGGGCGGCTTCGTCGGGGGCCGGGCGACATTTATACGGGTGTGCAAATGATCCGAACCGAAACCTTGGCAGATATGCAGCAGGATGCGTTTTCGATGAACGTCATCTGGGATCAGATCGCCGATCGCGGCGGGCTATATGGGCTGACCTATCAGGGTCAGTGGTGCGATGTCGGCCAACCTGCAGGCATCCCGATTGCCGAGGAAATGTTGGGTGTTTGACCCGACCGACAAGCCACGCGTCTTTGGCACGGCGCCGGGGGTTGATTTCGCCCAAAGCCTTGTTGATGGTCTGGTCGAAAAAGGACGAAAGCTGCGCCCGGACCAATGGGCAAGGGCAGAGATCTACGTCAACACCGCCCGCATGCAGCGCCGTATTCGCGAGGTGTTTGATACCGGTCCGGCCCGTCTGCTGCCGCGCGTCAGGCTGATCACCAGCCTTGCCGATGATCCCGTTTCGGCCAATGTACCGCTGCCCGTCTCGCCGCTGCGACGCAGGCTGCAATTGTCCCAATTCGTCGGGAAATTGCTGGATCAGGAACCCGATCTTGCCCCCCGCGCCGCACTTTATGATCTGTCCGACAGCCTCGCTGATCTGATGGATGAAATGCAGGGCGAGGGGGTCAGCCCGGAGGTGTTCGAGCGCCTGGATATTGCCGATCAATCCGGCCATTGGGATCGCGCGCTGAAGTTTCTGCGCATCATCGCCCCGTTCTTTGCCAACCCCGACCAACCCCCCGATAAAGAGGCCAGGCAAAGGCAGGTCATCACCGCATTGCGCGATCGCTGGTCCGTAACCCCGCCCGATCATCCAATCATCGTTGCAGGATCTACCGGCTCGCGCGGTGCAACGGCGCTGTTCATGCAAGCCGTCGCCGCGCTTCCGCAAGGTGCGCTGATATTGCCCGGGTTTGATTTTGATTTGCCCGATGACGTCTGGCAAAGCATGGATGACCCGCTTACCGCCGGGGATCATCCGCAATACCGGTTTCGCCATCTGATGCAACTGATCGGGTTTGACCGCCCAGATGTGACATGTTGGACGAAAACGGCCCCACATGATCCGCTACGCAATAAACTGGTGTCACTGTCATTGCGCCCAGCGCCCGTGACCAGTCAATGGTTGGCAGACGGGCCTGATCTGGGCGATCTGAAGCCCATCGCAGATCGTCTGACAATACTCGAGGCTGAAAGCCCGCGCGAGGAAGCAGAAACAATCGCACTTCGCGTGCGGCAAGCGGCGGCCGCCGGGCAAACGGCCGCCTTGATTTCGCCCGACAGAATGTTGACCCGGCAAGTCACCGCCGCCCTTGATCGGTGGAATCTGACACCGGACGACAGCGCGGGCATCCCTTTGGCCTTGTCACCGCCCGGGCGTTTGCTGCGACATGTGGCTGATATGTTGGCAAAACCGCTGACCGGCGAGGCATTGCTGATTATCCTCAAACATCCGCTGTGCAACTCCGGCGGGGCTGATCGCGGGCCGCATTTGCTGCTGACGCGCGAGTTGGAGCTTTATCTGCGCCGGCATGGCCCGCCAAACCCGACACCGGCCACCCTAGCCCATTGGGCCGGATCGGACGCGCAGCGATTGGACTGGGCAAGCTGGGTGTCGGCCTTCCTGACCACGCCGAATGCAAACCGCGTTGTACCCTTGTCCACGCATATTGATGCGCATCTGGATCTGGCGGCACGGCTTTGTGCCGGCCCCGGCGGTGACGGTGCGGGCGAATTGTGGTTGGAAGGTGCCGGGCGCGAGGCCTACCGGATCTGCGATTTGCTGCGGCAAGAGGCCGACGCCGGCGGGGCCATAAGTGTCAGGGACTATGCAGCCCTATTTGGATCCGTTCTGGCCGGTGGTGAGGTCCGGGACCGCGACAAGGGGCATCCGAATATCCTGATCTGGGGTACGCTGGAGGCGCGTGTTCAAGGGGTCGACCTGACAATTCTTGGCGGCATGAATGACGGGGTTTGGCCCGAGCAACCGAAACCTGACCCGTGGCTGAACAGAAAGATGCGGGCAGAGGCAGGGCTTTTGCTGCCGGAACGGCGGATCGGTCTTTCAGCCCATGACTACCAGCAGGCGATTTCCGGGCGCGAGGTCTGGATCACGCGCGCCAAGCGATCCGCCGATGCCGAAACCGTGCCGTCACGCTGGGTCAATCGGCTGATCAACCTGCTTGACGGGCTGCCCAAGCAGCACGGCGATCTGGCATTGAAAGAAATGCGGGCGCGAGGGCAAGAATGGGCCGCAACGGCCGCAAAGATCAGCCAACCGGATCAGCGTATTACACCCGAACCGCGCCCGTCGCCGCAACCACCGGTCAAGGACCGGCCAAAGGCGTTTTCTGTCACGCAAATCAAGACATTGATCCGCGATCCCTTTGCGATTTATGCACGCAAGGTTTTGCGCCTTGATCCGCTTGATCCGCTTCTGCGCAGCCCGGATGCACCGCTGCGGGGGATTATTATTCACGGTATTCTGGAAGATTTCATCAAGAACAGGTGCGACCCCACGGATCGGGACGCATTCATGCAGCTTGCAGCCCGGCATATGGACCGCCATTGTCCCTGGCCCGCGATCCGCGCGCAATGGTTGGCCCGACTGGACCGCAGCGCCGATCTGTTTCTGGCCGGCGAGGTGACGCGACAGGAGGTTGCCGTTGCCCAGCACACCGAACTATCCGGCAAGGCCGCCTTGCCCGATCTCGACATCACACTGACCTGCAAGGCTGACAGAATCGACGTGACCGCCGACAGATCGGCGATCATCTATGACTACAAGACCGGGGCTGTGCCAAGTGCGGCACAACAGCAGAATTTCGACAAGCAACTGCTGCTAGAGGCCGCAATGGCAGAGCGGGGGGCCTTTGAAACCCTAAATGCAATTCCCGTCGACGCCGCGGTTTTTATCGGCGTGAACAGCGCTATGAAGAATGTCCCCGCACCGCTTGATAAGCAGCCAACAACGCAAGTCTGGGACGAACTTGGGACGCTTTTTGAAAACTGGCAACGCCCCGACCGGGGTTACACCGCGCGGCTCGCCCTGTTTTCCAGAACAGATGTCAGCCCCTATGATCATCTGTCCCGCCATGGCGAATGGGACACCAGCGACGATCCGGTTCCGCAGGTGCTGACATGATCCGGGACGCCGCCACGCAACGCCAGGTCGATGCAGCCGATCCGCGCGTTTCAACCTGGCTGTCTGCCAATGCCGGATCCGGGAAGACCCGTGTTCTGACCGACCGCGTGGCCCGGCTGCTTTTGGAAGGTGTGTCACCACAAAATATCCTGTGCCTGACCTACACCAAGGCCGCCGCTGCAGAAATGCAGAACCGTCTTTTCAAACGGCTCGGCGCATGGGCAATGATGGCTGACGCACCATTGCGGTCCGAACTGCTGACGCTTGGCGTTGAAAAGGCGATCAATGACACGGATCTGCGCGAAGCCCGCACATTGTTCGCCCGCGCGATTGAAACGCCGGGTGGTTTGAAAATTCAGACGATCCATTCGTTTTGCGCCGCCATATTGCGCCGTTTCCCGTTGGAGGCTGCGGTCAGCCCGCAATTTCGTGAAATGGAAGACCGGGATGCAGAGCTTTTGCGCGCAGAGGTTCTTGATGAACTTGTGGCCGGGCCCCATGCCAACGCGGTCGAGGCGATACTGCGCTATTTCACCGGCAATGACCTTGCTGAACTGACGGCAGAGGTGGCGTCAAAGCGCGATGCCTTTTCCAGTGACATCACTGCTGCCCAGATCTGCACCACATTGGGCCTGCCACCGGCCGCCCAGCGCGATGACGCATTCAGCATTGCGTTTCAGGGTGATGAGGTGGGCATTGCGGCGGATATCGCGGAAGCGTTTGCCGCCCAATCAAAGACATACCAGACCTTTGCCAAGACACTGGCGGAACTTGATCTGCAAACCCCGAATTGGCCCGCGCTCGAGGCGCTTTTTGATCTGTTTCTCTATGCCGGCAGCTGCAAATCGAAATCGACGAACTTTCCCCAAAGCAATCACAGCAAAGCCGTTGACGCCATGGCCCCGATTGCTGACGCCGTACATGCGTGGATGGACCGGGTTGCGTCGGCCAAGGCGCATCTCTGGGCGATGGATGCGCTTGATCGCACTGTGGCAATCCACGAATTTGCCAGATTATTCATCCCGGCCTACGAGGCGCGCAAACTGATGATGGGCGCGCTTGATTTTGATGATCTGATCCGCAAGGCAAAGGCGTTGTTGACCGATCCCGATGTGGCGCAATGGGTTCTGTTCCGGCTGGATGGGGGTATCGACCACATTCTGGTGGACGAGGCGCAGGATACCAGCCCAACCCAATGGGCCGTGATCGAGCGCTTGACGCAGGAATTCGCCACCGGCGAAGGCGCCCAGCCAGAGCGGCAAAGGACCGTCTTTGTCGTCGGTGACAAAAAGCAATCCATTTACTCCTTTCAGGGCGCAGATCCGGCTGCGTTCGACGACATGCGCCACCACTTTCGAACCGCGCATAAGGATATCGGCAAGCCGTTTGCTGTCACCTCGCTGGATCATTCCTTTCGATCGTCGCAGGCGATCCTTTCTGTCGTTGATGCGACCTTCATTCGCGACCGCGCCGAAGGGATGGATGACAGCCTAAGCCATATCGCCTTCAAGGATACCATGCCGGGCCGGGTTGACCTTTGGCCAGTCATCGAAAAATCTGCGGGCGACGACGGCCGCAAATGGTACGAACCTGTCGATCAACCCAGTGAGACAGATCATACCGTTCTGATGGCCAGACGCGTGGCCGCACAGATCAAACACATGATCCGCCATGAAACGATCCCGGACGAGATCGACAATACGGCGCAATACCAACGCCGCAAAATTACCGAAGGCGACATCCTGATCCTTGTGCAGCGCCGGTCAGACCTGTTTTCCGAAATCATCCGGGCCTGCAAAACGGCCGGCCTGCAGGTTGCCGGCGCAGACAGGCTGCGTGTCGGTGCCGAGCTTGCGGTCAAGGATATCGCAGCACTTTTGCAGTTTCTGGCCCTGCCCGAGGATGATCTTTCATTGGCTGCCGCACTGCGATCCCCGTTATTTGGCTGGTCCGAGCAGGATTTGTTCACCTTGGCCCATCGCAGACCGGAAAAGGCGCTGCTTTGGACGGCGCTGCGCAATTCTGACCACGACGAGACCCTCACCATCCTGCGTGACCTGAACATGGCGGCGGATTTCCTGCGCCCCTTTGATCTGATCCAGCGGATACTGATCCGCCATGATGGCCGCCGCAAACTGCTGGCCCGTTTGGGGCAAGAGGCCGAGGATGGGATTGATGCATTGCTGTCGCAGGCACTTGCGTATGAAAGTACCGGCATACCCAGCCTGACCGGGTTTCTGGGCTGGATGCAGACGGACGATCTGGAAATCAAACGACAGATGGACAATCAGGGTGACCGGATCAGGGTCATGACCGTTCATGGGGCAAAGGGGTTGGAGGCCCCGATTGTCATTCTTCCGGATACCGCCAAACGCGATATTCAGGTAAAGTCCGAATTGCTTCCGGCCAAGACGCATTTGATCTGGAAAACACCTGCAAAATCGTCCGCCCCTGCGGTCACGGCCCTGCGCGATGCGGTGATCGCAAAACAGGCGCGTGAAAGGCTTCGTTTGCTATATGTCGCGATGACCCGGGCCGAAAAGTGGCTGATTGTGGGTGCCGCAGGCGATGTCGGGCAAGGTGATGCCAGCTGGTATAATATCGTGGCCGACGGCATGCGTCACCGGGGTGATATCGACGCCACATCCAGCGATCTGGAAATCAAACGCGTGGCACATCTGGATTGGGATGCGGGACCAATGACGCAAGCGGCGCAAGCATCCACCGCGCCGGTTGTCGTGCCTGACCTCAACCCTGTTCCAGCGCCCGTCCCACTGACGACCCTGTCCCCATCCGATCTGCCGGGCAAAAAGATCCTTGATGGCGACCCGGCAGGCGAAGATCGGGATGCAGCCCTTGCGCGCGGACATCTCATCCATCGCCTTTTGGAACATCTGCCCTTGGCCGATCTGACGAACCGGGAACAGCTTGGCACGGCAATCGCCGGGCCGGACAACACCGCCTTGGTGGCCGACGTAATGGCGCTATTGGCAAAGCCTGACCTCGCCCATCTTTGGGGCAATGATGCCATTGCCGAGGTCGATATCACAGCCGACATTGATAACCTTGGCCGGATACACGGCACAATTGACCGGCTTATCGTACAGGGCGACACAGTTCTGGCGGTCGATTTCAAATCCAACCGCCTGACACCGGAAACCCCACAGCACACGCCGCAAGGCATTCTGGCGCAGATGGCCGCGTATCATGCGGCACTTTTGCAGATATATCCCGACCACATTGTGACAATGGCCATCTTGTGGACCGAAACCGCCCAGCTGATGCATTTGCCGGCAGACCTGCTTCACGAAGCGCTGAACACTGTTACTGTCGCTTGACCGCAGCCGGTGCGCTGCCTAGTTTCAGTTTCCAATGATTTTCGCCAAGGAGTGACCTGATGGCAACCGTAGCAGTAACAGACGCAACCTTTGACGCCGAAGTGCGCAATTCCGACATCCCTGTCGTCGTGGATTTCTGGGCAGAATGGTGTGGCCCATGCCGCCAGATCGGCCCCGCACTGGAAGAGCTTTCCACCGAAATGGAAGGCAAGGTCAAAATCGTCAAAGTCAACGTGGACGAGAACCCGAATTCACCGGCTCAGCTGGGCGTGCGCGGCATTCCGGCGCTGTTCATGTTCAAGAATGGCGAGGTCGTATCAAACAAGACCGGCGCGGCACCCAAGGCAGCGCTGCAAGGCTGGATTGAAGAATCCGCCTAAGCCTCACCTTGATAGATAGTATAAGGGCGCCCTGATCGGCGCCCTTTTCTATGTCCGCCAGCTGTTG
Organism: Yoonia sp. SS1-5; assembly: GCF_038443705.2. NCBI lineage: Bacteria > Pseudomonadati > Pseudomonadota > Alphaproteobacteria > Rhodobacterales > Paracoccaceae > Yoonia > Yoonia rhodophyticola. Next base: position 2,599,831 of record NZ_CP151767.2, read on the forward strand.
CTGCCGCACATCGGTCTACCCGGCCCGGTTTCTACGCATTTAGCGCCGAATATTGCAATGCGATCTGACCGCACAGGCGGCAGGGTTGTCTGGCGCGCAACCTCTCGCCATATAAGGCGTCAGCATGCAAGGAGCGGATCATGGCCAAAGAAGAATTCCCGGGCTGGCACGGCACAACGATTATCGGTGTGCGCAAGGGCGGCAAGGTTGTGATCGCGGGTGACGGACAGGTCAGCCTTGGCCAAACCGTGATCAAGGGCACCGCCCGCAAGGTCCGCAGGCTATCACCCGGCGGACAGGACGTGATCGCCGGTTTTGCCGGATCAACCGCCGACGCATTCACATTGCTTGAGCGGTTGGAAAAAAAGCTGGAGGCAACACCCGGTCAGCTTGCCCGCGCATCCGTTGAGCTGGCCAAGGACTGGCGGACGGACAAGTACCTTCAAAAGCTGGAGGCAATGTTGATTGTCAGTGACGGCACGGACCTGTTTGTGATTACAGGGGCCGGCGACGTGCTGGAGCCCGAGCATGACGTGACCGCAATCGGATCAGGCGGGAACTACGCGCTGGCCGCGGGCCGCGCGATGATGGATGGGGATCTGGATGCAGAACAGGTGGCGCGCAAGGCGATGGCGATTGCCGCTGATATCTGCGTGTATACCAACGGCAATCTGACTGTAGAGACAATCGGTTAACCGATTGGTGCAACGCCCAGACCGACGCTGAAACGCTCGCACCAGACCCAGACTTCGTTATAGTCGTCAGGATTGATGCCGTCGGGAATGGTAAAACTGGATGCACCATTATAGTTTTCCAGCTTGCCCATCAGGGTTGCCGGGTCATAGTCACCATCCTTGCCCAGCGCGATTTTTGGATCAGGGGCACCGTCAAAGGTGAAATCATCCAGCAGGTTGACCTGGTTGCCCGCAATTTCAGCGGTGCCAGTCACCACGTGGTTGTTTACGCCGGTAAATGTACCGAGACGGCCATGACCACCGGCGAATGCGGGCATGGCGGTTGTTGCGATGGCCGCAACGAGGAATGAGCGTCTGTCCATATCTTGGACCTCCTTGGGGGTTAGGGTGGACGCACAATTACCCGACCGGCGTTGCCAGACAATCCGCCGCACGGCTTTGTGACTGCCTGCAATTTTCCCGTGACCCCTTGGACTTGGTCGGCGCAACCCATAGGTTCTGGTCCATGATTGATCGCAATGACATCAAGGCGGCAGTTGCCAGTGGGCTATTGTCTGAAAAACAGGCTGCAGGGCTGATCACCCTTGCCGACAGCCGCCGGGGTGCGCGCGAGAACCTTGCCGCGGGGGATGAACCGTTTGAACTGTTCAAAGGGTTCAACGAGATTTTCATCGTGGTTGGCCTGATCATTCTGGCCAGCGGTTGGTACGGCGTTACCGGCCTTGCGGTGGGATCGCGGATCATGAACCTGCAGCAATATGCCAGCACGATCTGCCTGATCAGCGCGGGCGTGATCTGGCTGCTTTCGGAATATTTCGTGCGGCATCGGCGCATGGTTGCACCCGCAATCGCGCTATCCATCATGTTTGCGGGCAATGCGGCCCTTGGGTTCATTGCCTATATGGCCGAACCCTTCATGGTTGCCCAAAACGACCTCAGCAGTATTCCGCCCGCCTTGCTATTGGCGACAATTGCCTTGCTTGGCTATTGGTGGCGGTTCCGGGTTCCCTTTGCCCTGGCCATGATCGCTATCGGCCTTTTTGTGACCACGACGATGTTCACCGCCAGCCGGGGCGGGCGGATCGAAGATATCGGTGATTTCTTTTTGCTATCCGCCGGCGGGCCGTTTGCATGGATCACGCTGGGGCTGGGTGTGCTCGTCTTCGCGATTGCGATGCTATTTGATATGAGCGATCCGCATCGCGTGACACGCCGGTCGGCCAATGGTTTCTGGCTGCATATCGTGGCGGCCCCTGCACTGATGAACACAATTGCGCTGACGCTGATGGCCCGGGACGCAAATCTTGCCTTGCTGGGGGTGCTGGCGATCTTTGCGGTTGTCGCGATCATTATCGACAGACGATCCTTCCTGATCACCGCTATCGGATATGTCGTTGCCTTGACCAACACGGTTTGGGATGGGCAAAGCACTGCGATGACCGTACTGATCCTTGGCATCGTCCTGCTTTTGCTTGGTGCGTTCTGGGAAAAGATCCGCGCCGCTATCTTGCGCCTTCTTGGCGGTGCATTACCACTTGATCGGCTGCCGCCGTCTCATGCCTAAGGACCAACATGACAGACCTGACACCCCGCGAAATCGTATCCGAACTTGACCGGTTCATCATTGGTCAGAAAGACGCCAAGCGTGCCGTGGCGGTAGCACTGCGCAATCGCTGGCGGCGCAAGCAATTGGGCGATGATCTGCGCAATGAAGTCTATCCAAAGAACATTCTGATGATCGGCCCCACAGGCGTTGGCAAAACCGAGATTTCCCGCCGGTTGGCCAAGCTTGCCCGCGCACCGTTTATCAAGGTCGAGGCCACAAAATTCACCGAAGTGGGCTATGTCGGCCGCGACGTGGAACAGATTGTGCGTGATCTGGTGGATACTGCCATCCTGGATACCCGCGAACATATGCGCGAAGATGTAAAGGCAACCGCCCGGCAGGCCGCCGAAGATCGCGTGATCAGCGCCGTTGCCGGAACAGAAGCCCGCGACAGCACCCGCGAGATGTTTCGCAAAAAGCTGAAATCAGGCGAGCTGGACGATACAGTCATCGAGCTTGAGCTGACAGATACGTCCAACCCCATGGGCGGGTTCGAAATCCCCGGCCAACCCGGCGGGATGGGCGGCATGATGAACCTGGGCGAATTGTTCGGCAAGGCGATGGGTGGCCGGACCGTCAAAAAGAAAATGACAGTTTCCGAAAGCTACGACGCATTGATCGCGGATGAGGCCGACAAGCTGCTGGATGATGAAACCGTCACCAAAGCCGCCATGGAAGCTGTCGAACAGAACGGCATCGTGTTTCTGGACGAAATCGACAAGGTCTGCGCCCGCGCCGATGCGCGCGGTGCGGATGTATCGCGCGAGGGCGTCCAGCGTGATTTGCTACCCTTGATCGAAGGCACAACCGTGTCCACAAAACACGGGCCAATCAAAACCGACCATATCCTGTTTATCGCATCAGGTGCCTTTCACGTGGCAAAGCCATCCGACCTGTTGCCGGAACTGCAAGGACGTTTGCCCATCCGCGTCGAATTGCGCGCCCTGACCGAAGAAGATTTCGTGCGCATCCTGACAGAGACCGATAATGCGCTGACGCTGCAGTATTCCGCGCTGATGAAGACCGAAGACGTTGTTGTGACGTTTGACAAAGACGGGATCAGCGCGCTTGCCAAGATCGCGGCAGAGGTCAACGAAAGCGTCGAGAATATCGGCGCACGCAGGCTTTACACGGTGATCGAGCGTGTCTTCGAGGATTTATCCTTTACCGCACCGGACCGCGCGGGTGACGAAATCACCATTGATGCGGCCTTTGTCGAGGAACATCTTGGCGAATTGGCAAGATCGACTGACGTCAGCAGATATGTCCTCTGACGCCTGACCGCGCGGGGCAGTCATTCGGTTTCTCAGGCGGTTCCGCGAACGGGACGGTCATTTTCGATATTGAAGGTCATGCCATCCAACAGCTCATCCAGATCAGGGCGGGCTGCCGGACCGTTTGAGATATCAACCAGCATCAGCGACCCGTCCGGACGTATGCCAAAAGCCCCGGGTTCCGCGAAAAGGCCAGTCGTTTCCGCATCGGATAGCGGTTCCGAAACATAAAGGCCCAGCGCGCGCATCTGGCTAACCTCCATCCCATAGCAAAGGTCGAAATCCCACCCGAACTCTGCCTTGTCTGCCAGTGCCTTTTCTTCGGTGTCAGCCGACACAACGACAACATCCAAAAGCGCCTGCCAAGCCGGCAATGCGGCATTCAGCTTGTTCAGGAACCGCTTGCAGCGCGGACAGTGCTTTCCGCGGTACACAAACAGCATGGTCCACCGGTCCTTGGCTTGACCGATCACGATATCACCCTGCGCCCCGGCAACCGGAAAGCTTAGCTGGTCGATCTTTTCGCCAACTGGCGGTTTGGTAGCTGAAAGCGGCATTGGTCATTCTCCAAAAAGCATCGGGTGCGATTGATAGCCTGCGGCATGGCGACCGATAAGTGAATAGCATCCATCGTAATCGGCCCATTTTGGACTTTCACATCCTCGCCGCGCGGCCCATCAAGGGCAATATGAGCCAACGGCCCGGATATCTTCGCTTTATTCGCGACAACGCGCCCTTTTTGGCCGCAGGCGCGCTGCTGTCGTTTCTATCCAGTTTCGGGCAGACCTTCTTTATCTCGATCTTCGGGGCCGAAATACGCGAGGCCTATGGGCTGAGTAATGGTGATTGGGGTCTGATCTATATGGTTGGCACAGGCGCCTCTGCCGCATTGATGGTCTTTGCAGGCGGGCTTGCTGACCGGTTTCGAGTGCGCACGCTGGGCATTACCGTGGTGCTATTGCTTGGATGTGCCTGCCTTTTGATGGCTTTCAACCCACTGGCCGCCCTGCTGCCATTTGTCGTTTTCGCACTGCGCTTTACCGGGCAAGGGATGACCAGCCATGTCGCTGTCGTTGCGATGGGCCGTTGGTTTGTCGCAACCCGCGGTCGCGCATTGGCCGTTGCAGCGTTTGGTTTCATGATTGGCGAAGCCGTGCTGCCCCTGACAATGGTCTGGCTGAAATCCATGATCGACTGGCGGACACTTTGGGCGTGCTTTGCCGTGTTCTGCGCCCTTGCAACGCTGGTGCTTTACCGATTGCTCCGGCTGGAGCGGACGCCGCAATCTATTGCAGCAACGTCTGAATCCACCGGCATGAACGGGCGGCATTGGACACGCGCAGACGCGCTGCGCCATCCGATGTTCTGGGCTATGATACCTGCGGTCATGTCCTTTTCGGGGTTCGCCACCGCATTCTGGTTCCATCAGGCCCATTTTGCCGAGATCAAGGGGTGGTCCCATCTGGCCCTGGTTTCTGTTTTCCCGCTGGGAACATTGGCGCTTTCGCTTTCAACGATAGGCTATGGCTGGGCCACCGACCGGTTCGGGGCTGTGCGCCTGTTGCCGATCTATCTGGTGCCGCTGGTTGTGGCATTTGTTTTGCATTGGTACGCGCCGTCCCTGATCTGGACGGCACTGGCGGTTATTTGCATGGGTATCGCGGGCGGGGGTCAGTCCACGATCCTGAATGCCTGCTGGGCTGAGCTTTATGGCACCAGGCATCTGGGCGCGATCAAGTCGGCCGCCACTGCACTGATGGTTCTGGGTTCCGCCATCGGACCAGGCCTTAGCGGCTGGTTGATTGATGTCGGCGTTGGTTTTGAACGGCAGCAACTTGGCTACGCGGCAATGTTTGTTTTCGCGGCCTTGATCCTTGTTGTGCCCAGCAGAAACGCGCGCAGGATCCTAGCCCAGCCTGCGTAGATAAACGTAATACGCCCCATCACCGCCATGGCGAATATGCGCTGGGGTCACCTGCAAGACCACGGCATTCAAGGGCGGCAGTGACAGCCATTGTGGAACCTGATGGCGCAACACGCCAAAGCGGGTGGGGATCGGACCGCCATCATCACGATCTTTGCCCTTGCCGGTGATGACCAACACCAATCGACGCCCCATGGCCGACGATCCCAGGATAAACCGAACCAGTTCGGGATGCGCCTCGGCCAGGACCATGCCGTGCAGATCAAGCCGCGCCTCTGGCTTGAGCTTGCCGCGCTTCATCTTGCCAAAAGCCTTGTGATCCATTTTGACAGGCGCGCTGGACAGCCGGTCCTTGATAGTAGGTGCGATGTCGTGGGATGGGCGGGTATTACTACGCTCGCCCACACGAAACGACGGGACGGGGTCGGCCGGCTTGGGCTGGACGCTTGGCTTTTCGGATAGAATGGGGCGGGTGCGCTTGGGGTCCATTGGCGTGGTGCGTTCGGCAACACGGTCCCATAAGGCGCGTTCATCCGCTGACAGGTGACGGGGCTTGCGCATTACGGGCCTATGGGCAAACGCTGCGCCATGGTCGTCGGCAGCAAAACAATCATACGGCCGGCATCCTTGATCGTGCCAGCCTCGCGCCCCGCATCGTCACCGGTTCCAAAGAATATATCAGCCCGCTGCGCGCCCTTGATCGCTGAACCGGTATCTTGCGCAACCATCAACCGGTTCATCGGGACGGCCCCTTCCTTTTCAATCCATACCGGCGAGCCGAGGGTCACAAAGGCCGGATCAACCGCAATCGTCCGCCCCGGCGTGATGGAACGGTTCATCGCACCCAAAGGGCCAAGGTCGGCAGGCACCTCACTCACCTCTCGGAAAAAGACATAGCTTTCGTTTTCCCACAAAAGTTTGCGGCCCTCGCGTCGGTTCTTGCGCACCCAGTTGCGGATCACCGCAGCCGAGACCTGATGGATCTCAAATTCGCCCCGATCCACCAGCGCCATACCGATTGATGAATAATCCCGCCCGTTTTTGCCCCCATAGCCCACGCGCATCACCTGGCCATCAGGCAGCCGTATGCGGCCCGACCCCTGGACCTGAAGGAAAAACAGATCCACCGGATCGGCCAGCCAGGCCAGTTCAAGACCCTTGTTGGCAAGGGGGGCGTCTTCGTCGATCTGGCGTCGGGTGAAATACGGCTCGCCCGGAACCAGATCATCGGGAACGGCATAAATCGGAAACTGATAGCCGTCACCGCGATGACGGGACCCGATCAATTCAGGCTCGAAGTAGCCGGTGAACAGCATTGGGTCGCCATCTTCGATCAACACCGGACGAAAGAACTTTTCAAAGAAATCGCGCGCCGTTGGGCCAGTACGCGCCACATCGCACAGGATTTCCCAGTGCGGATCGCGCATATCGCGGCAGGTGTTCAAAAACACATCAAGCGCCGCCTGATGGTCATCCGTGGCCCAGCCAGCCAGATCGCTAAAGGGCACGCGCGTATATGTGGGGTCGGCCATTGCAGCTGTGCCAGTCAGAACCGAAAGAAGAACACCGCCCAACCAGCCTTTTATCATTCGCCGGTGGCTACAAGACGCCAATTGGGATCGCCGGAATCCATCTTGCGCGCAAAGGTCCATGTATCCTTCTGGCGCTTGATTTCCTTATCGCTGCCCTCGACGATGTCGCCAGCGTTGTCGCGGACAACCGATGTCATTTCCGATTTGAACCGCACGGAAACCTCACCCTCTTTGCTGGTCTCGTCATATTCAGCGGCCACAAGCGTCATGTCGCTGATACCGATAAAATTCGCATCAACGGTCAAGCCCTGGCGCTGGCGTTCATCCACAACTGTCGCAAACGCCTCGTATACATCTTCCGAGATAAACGGCACGATTTCGTCCAGATCACCTTTTTCAAATGCCATCAGGATCATCTCGTACGCGCCGCGCGCGCCACCCAGAAATTCAGTCACGTTGAAGGACGGATCGACACGTTTCATCGCGGCCAGCGCCTTGGCTGCAACGGAATCCTCTTCAACGTGGTCGGTAATATCCAGATCCGGGCCACCTTCGATGACGTCAAATTCGGGCTTTGGACGACCGCGTGCCGGATCAGGCCGGGTGACGGCTGGCTTTTCGTATCCTTCGCGCGTTCCCAATACGCCACGCAGCCGCAGGATCAGAAAAACAGCGATGCCCGCAAGCACCAAAAGCTGAATAATCGAAGAATTCATCGGGACCTCGTTGAAAGGAAGGCATGGAATTTTGCCAGTCGAACCTTATGTAGGTCAGGGGTAGGCCTGAGTCCACCTTACCCCGCAGAAGTTACGAAAGGTGCCTGCTATGTGGCTGTTGATTGCCTTTATTGCCGTCCCAATGATCGAAATCGCGCTGTTTATTCAGGTTGGCGGGGTGATCGGGATGTGGTGGACCCTGCTGATCGTGCTGATGACAGCCATCGCGGGGTCGTATCTGGTCCGCAGTCAGGGATTGCGTGAACTGGGGCGATTGCAACAATCCTTTTCCGAAATGCAGGATCCGACAGAACCACTGGCCAATGGTGCCATGATCCTGTTTGCCGGCGCGCTTTTGCTGACGCCGGGTTTCTTTACGGATGTTGTTGGGTTGTCACTGCTTGTTCCGCAAGTCAGGCAAGCGGCGTTCAAATGGGCGCGGTCCCGGATCAAAGTCAGCAGTTTCAAGGTCAACACGGCCGCTCAAGCACCGCGCAAACCCCGCGATCAGGTCATTGATGGCGAATTCGAAGAAGTGACTGCGGATAAAAAATCAAACCAGACGCCATCTGGATGGACCCAGCATTGAGGCCAACAAGATAGGCTGCTAGGAACGCGGCAACTTTATTCCACAGGAGCTTATGGCAAATGGCCGATACACCCGAAACAGGCGCAAATGGCGCAGAACCCGCACAGCCACTGCAGGTCAAGAACCGTGTCATGGCACAATATATCCGTGACATGTCGTTCGAGAACATTCTGGCCCAAAAAGGTGTACAGGGTGACGCACAACCCGAAATTCAGGTGCAGGTCAATCTGGATGCCCGCAAGCGGACAACAGAACACCAGTTCGAAATCATCACCAAGCTGAACATCACCAGCAAGACCAAGGAAAAAGGCGAACCGCTTTTTGTGCTCGAGCTGGAATATGCCGGTGTCTTCCATGTCGAGGGCGTACCAGAAGAGCAGATGCACCCGTATCTGTTGATCGAATGCCCGCGCATTACGTTCCCGTTCGTGCGCCGGATTGTCAGCGATGTGACCCGCGACGGTGGTTTCCCACCGCTGAACCTCGAACAAATCGACTTCATGGCACTCTATCGCTCCGAGCTCGCCCGCCGGGCAGAAGCTGAAAAAGCAGCGAAAGCAGAAAGCTAAGCCAGCTTTTTCCAGACAGCATCGTCGCCCAGCTTGTCAATAAAGGCTTGATGGGCGGCTTTTTCTTCAGCTGTCAGTTTAGACGCCAACGGCTGTGGGCGTGGCGCTGGGCGCCAGTCTTGTGAACCACCATCCGTTGTTTTCGTCCGCGTATCCGCGGCCAGCGCAAAATCAGGTTGCCGGCCTCCGATCAGTTCCAGATAAACTTCGGCCAGGATTTCACTATCAAGCAACGCGCCATGCAGCGTACGCGACGAGTTATCAATTCCAAACCGCCGGCACAGCGCATCCAGCGACGCGGGCGAGCCAGGAAACCTGCGCCGCGCAATAGCCAGCGTATCAATGGCCTGATCCATCGGCAAATGCGGGCGGTTAACCCAGCCAAGCTCGGCGTTGAGGAATTTCATATCGAAAGCAGCGTTGTGGATGACCAGTTTGGCATCACCGACAAAATCGACAAAATCCTGTGCAATTTCCTTGAACAGGGGTTTGTCCGCCAGGAATTCATCACCCAGCCCGTGAACAGCAAAGGCTTCTTCCGGCATGGACCGTTGCGGGTTGATATATTGATGATATGTCCGCCCGGTCGGGACATGACCGTTCAACTCTACAGCACCGATTTCAACGATGCGGTCACCTTCACCCGGTTCAAAACCCGTTGTCTCGGTGTCGAGGACAATTTCACGCATTTGGATGCCCTTTGAGCTGTTCGATTAATTCTCGCACGGCGTTGCGGGTCTGGTCCAGCGTCTGGGTTTCAATCAGGTGATCGGCGCGACGGCGCTTTTCCGCGTCAGGCATCTGACGTTCCAGCATCGCCTCGAATTGGGGGATGGTCATACCGGGGCGGGCAAGCACACGCGCCCGCTGATCTGCGGGCGAAGCAGATACGACCAGAACCGTATCAAGCCATTGATCTGCATTAGTTTCATAAAGAAGCGGAATGTCAAAAACCAATAATGGATCGTCATGGGCGGCGATGAATGCTGCCCGATCCTTTGCCACCAGCGGATGCACGATATTTTCGATTGCTTCCAACGCAGATGGGTCCTTGGCGATGATCTGCTTCAACATGTCACGCGAGATTGCGTCACCTTCCACCGCATCGGGAAAGGCCTGCCGCATCGGTGTGACAGCGCCGCCCCCTTTTCCATATAAGGCATGCACAACTGCATCTGCATCCCACACGGGGATATGTGCATCGCGGAACATGGCCGCTGTGGTTGATTTCCCCATGCCGATTGACCCTGTCAGCCCCAAAAGATGGGTCATGCCAGAACAGCAGCGCGGGTGGCATCGTCAACCTCTGGCCTTTGGCCAAACCAACGCTCAAAACCTGGCACACCTTGATGTAGCAACATTCCCAAACCATCGACAGCGACGCACCCGGCCGCAGCGGCAGCATCCAACAAGGTGGTGCGCAATGGGTTATACACGATATCGGTTACAACCGCGTCTGACCGCAAATCATCCAGCGGTACTTTGAAAGGTTGCGCCCCTGCCATGCCAAGTGAGGTGGTATTGATGACGGTTGTTGCAGTTTCCAGCATCGTGCCTGCCTGCACCCAATCAACCACGCGAACACGCGTTCCGAATTCGTCGCTAAGCGCCTCGGCCTTAGGGCGGGTTCTGTTCGATAACAGTATTTCGGGAACACCAGCATCAGCCAGTGCCACGATAATCGCCCGCGCCGCACCACCGGCGCCAAATATGGCCGCAGGGCCGCTTTGCGGGTTCCAGTCGGGGGCACCTTGCCTGAGGTTAGCGATAAACCCGTAGCCGTCGGTGTTATCAGCCAGAACACGGCCATCATCAGTGAAGGTCAGGGTATTTGCGGCCCCAACCAAAGTGGCGCGGTCCGACACCTGATCGACGAAATCGAGAACACGAATCTTATGAGGGATCGTGACGTTAATCCCGACATAGCCCTGACCCGGCAATGCCCGAATGGTTTGCTCCAAGGCATCTTCTGTCACCTGAATTGCATCATAGGACCCCGCCAAACCGTAGCGGCGCAGCCAATGGGTATGAAGTTTCGGCGACAGGGAATGGCTTATCGGATTTCCGATCACGCCAGCGCGGGGTATCTTGGTCATTGTGGTATTGTCCCGCGAAGCGTCAGGTAAGACAAGACTTCAAGCAACGGTAAGCCAAGTACATGAAAATGATCGCCTTCTATCCTTGAAAACAGGCGAACACCTTCTTCTTCCAGTTTGTAGGCACCCACCGCATGGCGGATGCTGTTCCAGTTCCTGTCGACATAGTCCTGCAAATAAGCGTCTGTCGCCTGCCGCATATGCAGGCGGACAACACCCACGTGGCGCCAAAGCGGCTTGCCCTCGCCATAAATGACAGCAGCAGACAGCAGCTTATGGCCGGATCCGCGCAAAGACTGCAATTGTTGCAATGCCATGTCGGGCGTGTCGGGTTTTGACAGGATGCGATCACCATGGGCGAGGATCTGATCGCATCCAATCACCAGGGACTCCGTCCGTTTCAGACCGACCTTTTGCGCTTTCATTTCAGCCAGACAGTCGGCAATGTCACGGGGGGTTGCGGCCTCTGCCTGCAAGGATCGCCTGATCGCATCCTCATCTATGCGGGCAGTTTCGACGCTGAATGGCACGGCTGCATTGCGCAGCAAGGTCGCGCGAATTTCGGATGAAGAGGCCAGGATGATCGGCTCAGTCATGTGGATAACCCGATGGACAATCCATGTGTCGTGTTTGGGGCAAAACTGTTGGCACTTTCAAAGGCTTCTTTGCGCTGGATCGTTTCAGGGGTTGTAGACCGGAACACCGCCCGTTTTCCACCGGGGGTAAGTATGAAATCCGGATGTGTAAGATTTTTGTGCCGGACGCGTGCCGGCGGGAAATTGAGCGATACCAGGGCACGGCGACAATCAGCAAGTTATTGATTTAATTATTATAAATACTACTCCGCATCCACCATAGGCCACACATTAACTAGCCCTGACCGGTGGATAACTCTGCGGACGAAAAAATAACCCACAGAAATGTGGACCCCCATCATCTTCATCATCTTTTCTTTCTATATATATTTATTAATAACGTTCTCACCGATCGGAGACTTACCCCGTGTTGATCAGCATCTATCCATGGATCAAAGCGCTACACATCATGGCTGTGATTGCGTGGATGGCTGGCCTTTTTTACTTGCCAAGATTGTTTGTATATCACGCAGAGCGTGCAAGTGTCGGATCCGAGTTGGATCAGACCTTTCAGATCATGGAAGAAAAGCTGCTTCGCGTGATCATGAACCCAGCCATGATCGTTGCCTGGATTGCGGGACTGGTGATGATCGGTATGGGGGCCTTTGACTGGGGGTCTGTCTGGGCCTGGGTCAAGATCATTTGCGTTATTCTGATGACAGCCGCCCATGGCTGGATGGCCGCCCGGCGCAAAGAGTTTGCGGCCGGAACAAATACCCGGACCGGGCGAACCTACCGGATGTTCAACGAGGTGCCGACCGTGCTGATGTTGCTTATCGTCATCGCGGTTGTCGTGCGTCCATTCTAGGCCGTCGTTGACTCCCAACCGGCGTTTGCCTACACGTATCTCGCACCCCGTCCGGGGACCGCATTTTTCCAGAACCGTTCCACATATGTCAGCTGACCAAGCTGCTGCAGGATATTGATATGTCTCAACACCGTTTGAACCTTGCTGATCTCAAGGCGCAAAGCCCCAAGGATCTTTTGTCGCTGGCAGAAGAGCTGGAGATCGAGAACGCGTCGACCATGCGCAAGGGCGATATGATGTTCGCGATCCTCAAGGAGCGTGCGGACGAAGAATGGATCATCGGTGGTGACGGCGTGCTAGAGGTCTTGCAGGACGGTTTTGGGTTCCTGCGCTCACCCGAGGCAAACTATCTGCCGGGCCCAGATGATATTTATGTTTCCCCGGATATGATCCGCCTGCACTCTCTTCGGACGGGCGATACCGTTGAAGGGGTCATGAAAGAACCAAACGACACAGAGCGTTATTTTGCGCTTACCTCGGTTGAACGGATCAATTTTGAAGAACCCGAGCGGGCAAAACATAAGGTCGCGTTTGACAACCTGACCCCGCTTTACCCCGAAGAGCGGCTGACCATGGAAGTTGCGGACCCGACGATCAAGGATCGGTCTGCGCGGATCATTGACCTGGTATCACCTATCGGAAAGGGCCAGCGGTCGCTGATCGTGGCACCACCCCGCACCGGTAAAACGGTATTGTTGCAGAACATCGCTAACTCTATCGAGAAAAATCACCCCGAATGTTATCTGATTGTGCTGCTGATCGACGAACGGCCCGAAGAGGTGACGGACATGCAGCGGTCGGTCAAAGGGGAAGTGGTCTCATCAACCTTTGATGAACCTGCGACGCGTCACGTGGCTGTGTCCGAGATGGTGATCGAAAAGGCGAAGCGACTTGTCGAGCACAAGCGTGATGTGGTGATCCTGCTGGATTCGATCACCCGGCTTGGGCGGGCGTTTAACACGACGGTCCCGTCATCTGGTAAAGTGTTGACCGGCGGTGTTGATGCCAACGCGCTACAGCGCCCCAAGCGGTTCTTTGGTGCCGCCCGGAATATTGAGGAAGGCGGATCGCTGACGATTATCGCCACAGCCTTGATTGATACCGGTTCCCGTATGGACGAGGTCATCTTTGAAGAATTCAAAGGCACCGGCAACAGCGAGATTGTGCTTGATCGTAAGGTTGCGGATAAGCGGGTCTTCCCCGCCATGGACATCCTGAAATCCGGTACCCGGAAAGAAGAGCTTTTGGTTGATAAGGGCGATCTGGCCAAGACTTACGTCTTGCGGCGGATTTTGAACCCAATGGGCACAACAGATGCGATCGAGTTCCTGATTGGCAAGCTGAAGCAGACCAAGACGAATTCAGACTTCTTCGATTCCATGAACACGTAACTTATTGTTTTAAAACAATGGGTTAATAGTATGCAGACGATATATGCTCTTGCAACGGCGCAAGGCCGTGCTGGTGTCGCCATTATTCGTATTTCGGGTGCGGATGCTGTGGCGTCGGCGGAAATGTTGATGGATGGCGTGCCAGCCAGCCGCGGCGTACGCGTATTGCAGGACAGTGAGTGTGTTGTTCTGGATGAGGCGTTCGTGCTGCGATTTCCGAAAGGAAAAAGCTTTACAGGTGAAACCGTGATCGAACTGCACCTTCATGGAAGTCCTGCGGTTGTTTCTGCGGTGTTGACGGAACTGGCAAAGGACGAACGCTTGCGGTTGGCAGAGCCGGGTGAGTTCACCCGCCGGGCACTTGAAAACGGGCGCCTGGACCTTGCTCAGGTCGAGGGTCTCGCTGATTTGATTGATGCCGAGACGGAACTACAGCGCAAGCAGGCGCTGCGTGTTTTTTCGGGGGCTGTTGGTCAAATGGTTGATCGTTGGCGTACCGATCTGATGCGTGCGGTGGCACTGATCGAAGCAACGATTGATTTTGCGGATGAAGAGGTGCCAGTGGATGTGACGCCGGAGGTCCTCGAACTGGTGCGCGGCGTGAAGACGGATATCACCCGAGAGATTGCGGGCGTCCGCGCCGCAGAGCGTGTCCGGTCCGGTTTTGAAGTCGCAATCGTTGGTCCGCCCAATGTCGGAAAATCAACGTTGTTGAATAAGCTCGCGGGGCGTGATGTGGCGATTACATCCGAAATAGCAGGTACGACGCGGGATGTTATCGAAGTCCGGATGGATATTGATGGGATACCTGTGACTGTATTGGATACAGCCGGTCTAAGGGATACGGATGATCGGGTGGAAGCGCTGGGTGTTGAACGTGCAAGGGCACGTGCTGATCAGGCGGATATAAGGGTCCATATATTGGAGCCGAATACCTCAGATCACCGAGATGATGGTGATGATGATCTATATAGAGTTGGCTTCGCTGATCTGCATCAAGACCCTAGAACCGCTATATCTGGTAAAACCGGGCAAGGTATAGACGATCTACTGATGTCTATCTCAACACGACTAAAGCGGCGAGTCGCTGGCATTGGTGTTACCGTGCGGGACAGGCATAAGGCTGCCATGGTGCGGGCTGACAGTGAACTGGGATCTGTTGAAGACATGCTACTGGTTGGGGTCGAACAGGCAGAACTGGTGGCTGAGCGACTGTGGTCATCAATTCGTGCCTTGGATAGCCTTGTGGGGCGAATTGATGTAGAAGATGTGCTTGGCGAGATTTTCGCCAGTTTTTGTATCGGCAAGTAGGGATTGTTTCACGTGAAACATCAGAGCTTTGATGTCGTTGTTATTGGAGGCGGTCACGCCGGCGCCGAGGCTGCCCATGCCGCTGCACGGCTTGGTGTCCGAACCGCGCTCGTGACGCTGTCACGTGGATCGATTGGTGTTATGTCGTGCAATCCTGCTATTGGAGGGCTTGGCAAGGGGCATCTGGTTCGTGAAATCGATGCTTTGGACGGCATTATGGGTCGCGCCGCTGATCAAGCTGGCATCCAGTTCCGCCTGTTGAACCGCAAAAAAGGCCCGGCGGTACAAGGTCCGCGCGCGCAGGCGGATCGTAAGCTGTATAAATCAGCGATACAGGGTGAGCTGGCAAAATGCCAAAACCTTGAGATTATTGAGGGCGAAGCCGCCGGTTTCTTGATAAAGTCTGGGTCGGTTGTCGGTGTATCGCTGATTGATGGCGCTGAAATTTGGGCGCCGTCCGTCATTGTGACGACCGGCACTTTCTTGCGCGGTGTGATTCATATCGGTGATATCTCGCGTCCAGGTGGCCGAATGGGTGAAAAACCATCCACGCTTATGGCGGAACAATTGGATAGTTTCGATCTTCAGCTGGGCCGGCTAAAGACCGGTACGCCGCCGCGCCTGGATGGCCGTACAATTCATTGGGATATTCTTGAAAAGCAACCGTCAGATGATGACCCAAGCCTTTTTTCCTTTTTGTCTAATGGTGTTACGGCGCCTCAGATTGATTGTGCGATAACCCACACCAATGAGGCAACGCACGCGATTATCCGCGCAAATTTGGATCGGTCTGCCATGTATGGTGGGCATATTGAGGGGATCGGCCCGCGCTATTGCCCGTCTATCGAAGACAAAATTGTCCGTTTTGCTGAAAAAACCTCACATCAGATCTTTCTGGAACCTGAAGGCGTTGATGACCCAACGGTCTATCCCAATGGCATTTCGACATCTTTGCCAGAAGATGTGCAAGAAGACTATGTTCGGTCAATTGTCGGGCTGGAGAAGGCAAAGATCCTGCAGCCCGGTTATGCGATCGAATATGACTATGTAGATCCTAGGTCGCTGCGCCCGACCTTGATGCTGCGTGACGTCCCGGGCCTTTATCTGGCAGGACAGATCAACGGCACAACGGGATATGAAGAGGCTGCAGCGCAAGGGTTGGTCGCGGGCTTGAATGCGGCGCGGGCGTCCAAGAACGAAGACGAAATCATCTTTAGTAGACGTGATAGCTATATCGGCGTGATGATTGACGATCTCATTACCCGTGGTGTGACAGAGCCCTATCGTATGTTTACGTCCCGTGCCGAGTATCGCTTGTCCCTTCGGGCAGATAATGCAGATCAACGATTGACGGCGCTCGGGCGTGAGATCGGATGTGTAGCTGACAATCGCTGGAAGGCATACTCAGAGAAGAAAACAAAGCTTGATCAAGCACTTGAGGCCTTAGAACAAACTGATCTATCAGCACGCGATATCGCCAAGACCGGCACGAAGTTAAACGCTGATGGCCCGAGAAGGACGGCCCTGGATGCCCTTTCGTTGATTGATTTCGATTTTGCACAGCTGCAGACAATTGCTAGTGGCTTCGAGAGTATCGACACGGCTACCAAGAAACAGATCAAACGCGACTCACTGTACCGGCACTATGTTGCGCGGCAGAAAAGGGATGTGGAGGCGCTTCAGCGGGATGAGCAACGGCTTATCCCGGATGGATTTGATTTCACATCTGTGACCGGCCTCTCAAGTGAACTGACAAATAAGTTGCAAACTGTGCGGCCGTCGACGATTGCGCATGCCAACCGAATTGATGGAATGACACCGGCCGCATTGGTTCTATTGATCGGTGCGCTGAAACGTCGGGACGAAAAACGGACAGGTACACGGTAAATGGGTGATCTGATTGCCGAACAGCTTGTTTCACGTGAAACAATGACAGCTTTGCAGGAATTTGAAGCCCTCGTTCGCAAGTGGACGAAGAGCATAAACCTTGTGGCACCATCCACCATTAATGATATTTGGGACCGGCATATCGTCGACTCCGCTCAGATCTTCAAATATGCGCCGGACTCCTTCCGGACCTGGACGGATATTGGCAGTGGCGGCGGGTTTCCTGGCATCGTTGTGGCGATCATGGCACGCGAACATCATCCAACCTCTCGATTCACCTTTATTGAGAGTGACCGGCGCAAGGCGACCTTCTTAAGGACCGCGATCAGAACATTTGACCTTAGGGCAGCTGTGCTGGACCAACGGATCGAACAAGCCGTTCCCCAACAGGCAGATGTTGTGTCCGCAAGAGCGCTGACATCATTATCTATGATGTTTGAGATGTTGCAACGCCATCTGTCACCACAAGGGATTGCGGTGCTCCACAAGGGACGACGTCACGATAACGAAGTGGCGGAAGCCCGCAAATTATGGCGGTTTGAGCTTGAAGAACACGCGAGTTTGACTGATCCTGAAGCTCGAATTCTTGCCATTCAAGGTATCCAAAGTGCCACAGACTGAGCCGCCAAATGGCCCCAAGATTATCGCAATCGCCAACCAAAAAGGCGGGGTTGGTAAGACGACGACGACGATCAATCTTGGTGCGGCATTGGCCGAGCAGGGCAAATCGGTATTGCTGATAGATCTGGACCCACAAGGAAACGCATCAACAGGGCTAGGTGTCGGCATAGATGACCGTAAGGTCACAACCTATGATTTGCTGGTGGGTGAGGCCAAATTAGCCCAAGCGTTACACAAAACCGTCGTTGATAATCTGGTGATCATACCCGCCACAACAGACCTCAGCTCGGCCGATATGGCGCTGATTGACAACGAAAAGCGCAGTTTTCTACTGCGCCAGGTATTTGCCGATGCTGCAAATGCACTGTCGCGATATGACTACATATTGATAGATTGTCCACCATCGCTCAACATATTGACGGTTAACGCAATGGTTGCGGCGCATTCGTTGATCGTCCCGCTGCAAAGCGAATTCTTCGCGCTTGAAGGTCTTTCGCAATTAATTCTCACCGTGCGGGATGTCAGGAAAGCTGCCAACCCAGATCTGCGGATCGAAGGAATTGCACTGACCATGTTTGACCGGCGCAATAACCTGTCTTTGCAGGTCGAGGACGATGCACGCGAAAACATGGGAGATATGGTGTTTAAAACAGTCATCCCTCGCAATGTCCGCTTGAGTGAGGCGCCGTCCTTTGCCGTACCGGTCCTGATATATGATACAACATCCAAAGGCAGTGAGGCGTATCGCGCATTGGCGAAAGAATTGATTACAAAAGAAAAATCTCATGGGGGGCAGCGCAATGGCGCGTGATACCAAGAAAACACGCGGCCTTGGTCGCGGTCTGTCTGCACTGATGTCTGATGTTGGGCAGGACAGCAGCCCAACCGCGGCCCCCGCACGGCCCGATCTTATGGTCCCCGTTGAACAGATCGTCCCGAACCCGGATCAGCCGCGCCGCACCTTTGCCGAAGACGCGTTGCAGGAACTGGCCGCGTCCATCACCGAGAAAGGGATTATTCAGCCCCTGATCGTTCGGAAATCACCGGCAGGTGACGGCACTTACGAAATCGTTGCGGGGGAACGGCGGTGGCGTGCGGCGCAGCTTGCGCAACTGCATGATGTTCCGGCGCTGTTGCGGGACTACACAGATACTGAAGTTCTTGAAATAGCGATTATCGAGAATATTCAACGCGCAGATCTCAACCCGGTGGATGAGGCAGCTGGCTACCGGCAATTGATGGACAAATTTGGCCACACACAGGATCAGCTGGCCAAGTCATTGGGGAAGAGCCGCAGTCATATTGCGAACCTGACAAGGTTGCTGTCGCTACCCGACGAGATCCGGGGCTACCTGATTTCAGGCGCCCTGAGTGCCGGCCACGCACGCGCGCTTGTGGGGCATGACAATGCCGTCGCTTTGGCGCGTGAGATTATTCAACGCACGCTGTCCGTGCGGGAAACCGAAAAGCTGGCGAAGAAGGGACCGCCAGTAAAGAAGCTCGCGTTGAAATCGGCGCCAAACGCCAAAGATGCAGACACAGTCCAGATTGAAAACGAGCTTTCGGCAACGCTTGGTATGCGCGTCACGATAGATCACAAAGCCGGCGAGGATGGCGGCAAGTTGACGGTTGGATATAAATCGCTGGAACAGTTGGACGATCTTATGCGCCTGCTTGCCGGAAACTAAGGCATAAAACCTGACAGCTAGTCGACCAGCAGTTCGCGCAAGATGGCATTGAGCAGCGGTCGCCCCTTCGGCGTGACCAAAAGGCGGTTTTGGGTCACCGAGACAAAATCAATTTCTCTTAAATCATTGATTTTATTCAATAAAATGCCGTCATCTTCCAATCGCATCCGCGTCAGATCGACACCTTCGAACAGCCGAAGACCCATCAGCAGATATTCAGTTTTTTGTTCATCCAGCGACAATATCGTGCGCTTATTCTCGCCATGCCCATCTGATTGAACCTGACGCAGCCATTTTCCCGGCGCCAGCGGTGCATTGGTCTCGTATCGTTTGCCGTGCAGGGTCAGCCGCCCATGCGCCCCCGGGCCGATCCCCGCATAATCGCCGTAGCGCCAGTAAATCTGGTTGTGAATGCTCTCGGCGCCGGGCAGCGCATGATTGGAAATTTCATAACCCTGCAAGCCAGCCTGACCGCATTTGTGCTGCGTCAGCGCATACATGTCAGCGGCAAGATCATCATGCGGCAGGCCCCGCAGTTTCCCGGCTGCATAGCGGTCGCCAAATGCGGTCCCGTCTTCAATCGTTAATTGATAAAGCGACAAATGATCAATCGCCAATGACAGCGCCTGATCCAGTTCTGCTTCCCACGCATCCAGCGTTTGGTTCTGCCTGGCATAGATCAGATCAAAGCTGACCCGGTCAAAAATATTGCGCGCGACCTCAAAGGCGGCCAAAGCCTCGGTTGCGGAATGAAGCCGCCCCAATGCCTTGAGATCGGTGTCATTCAGCGCCTGAATGCCCATGGAAACCCGGTTAACGCCGGCATCTTGGTAGCCTTTGAACCGGCCCGCTTCGACCGACGTTGGGTTCGCTTCCAGTGTAATTTCGATGTCATTGGCGCATGCCCATGTGGCACGAACCTTTGACAAGATCGCGTCCACCACATCCGGGTCCATCATGCTGGGTGTGCCACCCCCAAAAAAGACTGATCTAAGGACGCGCCGCGGTGTTTCGGCGCCAATGCGGTCGATCTCGCTGAGATAGGCGTTTTGCCAGGCGCCTTGGTCGATAAATTGCGCAACATGCGAGTTGAAGTCGCAATAGGGGCATTTTGCCTGACAGAATGGCCAGTGAATATAAAGGCCAAAGCCCCCATGTTCCCAGTCTTCGCGGATATGATCAGCCAAAGCAGGCCTTCAGCTTTGCAAATGCGTCGGCCCGATGGCTGATCTTGTTCTTTTCCCAACGGTCCATCTCGCCAAAGGTTTGGCGATACCCATCGGGCTGAAAGATCGGATCATAGCCATGACCCTGATCGCCACGCATGGGCCACACGATCTGACCAGACATCTGACCGGGGAAGACTTCGTCATGCCCATCGGGCCAGGCCAGAACGAAAGTACAGTTAAACTGGGCCTTTCGCGGAAAAGGGGCATCAACCGCATCTAATTCCGCATTGGCGCGGGTCATTGCAGCCACGAAATCGCGCCCATCTGGTGTTTCTGCCCAATCAGCGGTGTAAACACCGGGCGCACCGTTCAGCGCGTCGATGGTGATCCCGCTGTCATCGGCAAGTGCGGGAAGGCCCGTTGCCTTGGCGGCGGCATGGGCCTTGATCCGGGCATTGCCGGCAAAAGTGGTTTCCGTTTCATCCGGCTCAGGCAGGCTGTGGTCCGCATTGGATGTCAGCCGAATGTTGTAGGGTGACAGCAGGTCGGCAATTTCCTCTAGCTTACCCTGATTGTGGGTCGCGACGACAAGCTGATCACCGACAAACTTGCGCATCAGGCCACGGCCGCCAGTTGGGCCTCTGCCAGTTCCGCGACGCCCTTTTCAGCCAAATCCAGCAGGCCATTCATCTGCGTCCGGCTAAAGGTTGATCCCTCGGCTGACATCTGGACCTCGATAAGTTTGCCGCCGGTCATCACAAAATTTCCGTCAACGCCTGCTTCGCTATCTTCCGGATAGTCGAGGTCGAGCACTTCCTGACCCGCATAAATCCCGCAGGAGATCGCAGCAACCGGGTCAATCAGCGGGTCGCTGATCACATCGCCGGTTTTCATCAGCTTCTGAACGGCCAGTTTCAGCGCAACCCAACCACCGGTGATTGATGCGCAGCGCGTGCCGCCATCGGCTTGAATCACATCGCAATCGACAATGATCTGCCGCTCACCAAGCGCAACACGGTCAACGCCTGCACGCAAGGAACGCCCGATCAGTCGTTGGATTTCCTGTGTCCGTCCCGATTGCCCGTTTTTGGCTTCCCGGCGCATCCGTGTATTTGTCGCCCGTGGCAACATCCCATATTCGGCGGTGACCCAACCAAGGCCCGAATTCTTCAGGAATGGTGGCACCCGCTCATCAATTGTGGCTGTACACAGCACATGGGTATTGCCGCATTTGATCAGACAGGACCCTTCTGCATGCATTGTCACCTGCGTTTCGATGGACACGGGGCGCATTTCGTCATTTTGGCGGCCAGATGGGCGCATGTGATCACTCCTGTTGCTTGTCTTGCTTCGATACGCCTCCCATATCTGAAATCCAACCCCGATTGACGCTGGAACCACTTTGGCTTTAATTGCCCGGCTGCGTGTTCCGAGGACATGATGACAGATCAGACACCCAAGATCGAAGACATGAACGCCCGATCCCGCGAAGTATTTCGGCGGGTTGTCGAGGGTTACCTGCAATCTGGCGCGCCGGTTGGGTCCCGTACATTGACGCGCAGCTTGTCCGAACAGGTCAGTGCAGCGACAATCCGGAATGTTATGCAGGATCTGGAGTATCTGGGCCTGCTGGACAGTCCGCATGTCAGCGCAGGCCGTATCCCCACACAGCTGGGATTGCGGATGTTCGTCGACGGGCTGTTGGAGGTTGGTGACCTTGACGGCCATGATCGCGAAGCGATTGACCGCACCGTGGGCGCCAATGATCCGGATGTGACAAGCGTTCTGGATCAGGTGGGACAGGCGTTATCGGGTGTCACCCAAGGGGCCAGTCTTGTCCTGACCCCCAAACATGAAGCACCGGTGAAACATATCGAATTTGTGTCGCTGTCCAGCGATAAGGCTTTGGTGGTTCTGGTTTTTGGTGACGGGCATGTGGAAAACCGCATTTTTACCCCGCCCGCCGGGCAAACCCCCGCATCCATGCGGGAGGCTGCAAATTTTCTCAATGCGATTGCTACAGGCCATACGTTGTCAGAATTGGGCAAAGTGATCAGCCGGGAAATTGCCGTCAGGCGGCAGGAACTTGATGCACTTGCGGCCGAACTTGTCGAAAGCGGTGAGGCCTTGTGGGAAAATGAGGGCGAGGCGACTGAGCGGTTGATTGTCCGTGGTCGCGGCAACCTGCTTGGCGAGACCGAATCCGAGGTTGATCTGGAACGGATTCGCACCCTCTTTGATGACCTTGAACGCAAACGCGACATCGCCCAATTCCTTGATCTTGCGCAAGAGGGTGAAGGGGTTCGCATTTTTATTGGCTCAGAGAACAAATTGTTCTCACTTTCGGGTTCATCTTTGGTCGTTTCCCCTTATATGAACGCCGACCGTAAGATTATTGGCGCTGTGGGCGTCATTGGTCCGACTCGCCTCAATTATGGGCGGATCGTGCCGATTGTGAATTATACCGCACAGCTGGTGGGCAAGATGATTGCCGACCGCTCATGACAGGAACTTTTTGATGGCTAACAAAGAAGACGAACTGCAATCGCTGGACGAACTTGCCGCCGAAGCAGAAGAGCCGGATTTTGACGCTGCTGCTGCAAGCTTTGACGAGATTGAGGCGCTGCGGTCCGAACGCGACGATTTTCGCGACAAGTTCATGCGCGCCCTGGCTGACGCCGAAAATACCCGAAAGCGTGCAGATCGTGACCGGCGCGAGGCGGAAAACTATGGCGGTTCCAAGCTCGCGCGGGACTTGCTGCCCGTCTATGACAATATGAGCCGTGCTTTGAATGCCGCCAAAGAGGGTGAAGAAAAGGTCCCCGAGGCGCTTTTGGAAGGTGTTGAACTGACGATGCGGGAATTGATCAACGTGTTCAAGAAACACGGGATCGAACCGATCGAGCCGCAGGTTGGTGATAAATTTGATCCCCAGCAGCATCAGGCAATGTTCGAAGCGCCGCTCCCCGGGACGCAGGCAGGCGACATCATTCAGGTGGCCGCAACCGGGTTCATGTTGCACGACCGGCTGCTGCGGCCCGCTCAGGTTGGGGTGTCGTCAACGCCAGCGTCGTAACGACCCCTATTTGTAGGACAAAAGCACACCAAACATCACAAGGCCTACGGCCGCGATACGGTGCGCGCTGATGCTGCGTGCCTCCATGCCAAGCATGCCGCCGGCGTCAATCAAAAGGGCCGCGATAAGCTGGCCCAGGATCATTGCGCCGAACATCGTCACAAGGCCAAGGCGCGGCACAGACCAAATGGCCGCCAAAACCCACACGGCACCTAACGCCCCACCCGTGAATGCCCACCATGGGATCGTCTTAAGCTGTGATACCGTTGGCAGACCGCCACGCATGGATGCAATGACGCATAAGACCAGAAAACCGATGCCAAACTGCATCACGGCCGCAACGACCGGATCACCGATGCCGCGCGCCAAGGCCGCATTCACCGGTGCTTGAAATGCCAGGGCCGCACCGACAAGGATCACCATTGCGGTGACCGAAATAACAAAAATTGACATAAAAAGTCTCACTCAAATGGAATGGACCGACCTTACAGCCCGTTCAATCCAGTACCATTGGGGTATTCCATACCCATGCGACCCGCCAACACGTTGCCTTACAACATCTCGCGCAACTCGTAGATCAAGGCCAAGGCGTCCTTGGGTGTCAGCTCATCCGGCAGAACCTCTTTCAGCCTGCCTTCGACCTGCGACGCCTTTTCTTTGACCGGTGCCGGGTCAGGTGTGGCCGAAAACAGTGGCAAGTCGTCGATAATGGCTTTCTGGGCGCCGCCGCCCTCGCGTTCGCCTTTTTCCAGCGCTTCCAGAACCACCTTTGCCCGCTCCACGACCACGGTGGGCAGCCCGGCCAAGCGCGCGACCTGTACACCATAGCTACGATCCGCTGTTCCGCGCTTGACCTCGTGCAGGAAGATGACATCGCCGTCCCATTCCTTGACCGCGACTGTTGCGTTCTCGACCCCATCCAGTTTCGCCGAAAGCGCAGACATTTCGTGGTAATGGGTCGCGAAAAGCGCGCGGCATCGGTTGACGTCGTGCAAATGTTCCAGCGTGGCCCATGCAATCGACAACCCGTCATAGGTTGCGGTGCCCCGCCCGATTTCATCCAGTATCACCAGTGCGCGGTCATCGGCCTGATTCAGGATCGCCGCTGTTTCCACCATTTCCACCATAAAAGTAGACCGGCCCCGCGCCAGATCATCCGATGCGCCGACCCGGCTGAAAATCTGGCTGACAATGCCAATATGGGCGGCTGTTGCTGGAACGAAACTGCCCATCTGGGCCAATATCGCCAGCAGTGCGTTCTGACGCAGGAATGTCGACTTACCCGCCATGTTCGGCCCGGTCAGCAACCAGATGGGTGCCCCGGTTAGCGCGCAGTCATTGGCAACAAACGGTGCGCCGTCTTTCTGCAACGCGGCCTCTACCACGGGATGCCGCCCGCCTTCGATCTCAAATGCACGGCTGTCGTCAACCTTGGGACGGGTCCAGTTTTCAGCAACGGCCAGATGGGCCATGGCGCCGGCCAGATCAAATTCTGACAGGGCCCGTGCCAGCGCACCCAGCGGCCCGGCCTGATCCACAATCGCCTGACTTAGGCTCGAATAGAGCCGCTTTTCGATCTCAAGCGCCCGCCCGCCGGCATTCAGGATCTTCGTTTCAATCTCTGACAGCTCTACCGTGGTGAACCGCACCTGATTGGCCGTGGTCTGACGATGAATGAAGGTTTCTGACAGCGGGGCCGCCATCATCTTTTCTGCATGGGTCGCGGTCGTCTCGATAAAATAACCCAGCACGTTGTTGTGTTTGATTTTCAGCGACGAAACGCCGGACAGATCCACATACTGGGCCTGCATTCCCGCGATGACTGATCGGCCTTCGTCCCGGAGTTGCCGCGCTTCATCCAGTTCCGGGTCATATCCCGGCGCGATGAACCCACCGTCGCGGGACAACAGGGGCGGTTCCGCGATCAACGCATCGTCCAGTAGCCCCAACAGATCGTCATGCCCGGTCAGGTCTTGCGCTGCGGTGGTCAAAATCTCTGGCAGCTCATCGGGCAAGATCGCTGACAAGGCCGCAGCCTGCCCAAGCGTGTTCCGAATGGCCGCCATATCCCGCGGGCCGCCACGATCCAGCGCAATGCGCGATAGCGCCCGATCAAGATCGTGGACCGACCGCAGCTGCGTTCGGACGTCTTCCAATAATCGACCCTGTTCCACCAGAAACGCAATGGAATCGAGCCGATCCCCGATCACGGACAAATTACAAGCAGGCGAGGCGAGCCGACGTTCCAGCAACCGCGCACCGCCCGCCGTTACGGTACGATCAATACAATGCAGCAGCGATCCTTGCCTCCCGCCGCCCATCGCATGGGTCAGTTCCAGCGACCGGCGGGTCGCGGCATCAATCTGCATTGCGGCGGCTTGCGCCTCGCGCATCGGGGGGCGCAGCAGGGGCAGATTGCCCTTCTGTGTGATCTCCAGATATTCGGCCACGGCCGACATCGCCGCGATCTCGGCCCGTGAAAAGCTGCCAAAAGCATCCAGCGATCCAACCTTGTAAAGCGAACATAGTCGCTTTTCCCCCGCCGTGCTGTCGAAGGCCGCAGCGCCCAAGGTGGTCAGCGTTGCGCCGGAATCAGAGACTGTTTCAGCCCAACCCGCCTCTGATCCATCGACGACGATGACTTCCTTTGGGGTCAGTCGCGCCAGTTCCGGGCCCAATGCGGCCCCGGCACAAGGCATCACATGAAACGCCCCGGTTGAGATATCCGCCCACGCCAGCGCGCCCTCATCCCGCACCACATGGTAGGCCGCCAAAAAGTTGTGACGGCGCGCATCGAGCAGGGAATCCTCGGTCAATGTGCCGGGTGTGACCAGCCGCACAACCTCGCGTTTGACCACGGCTTTATAGCCGCGTTTCTTGGCCTCAGCCGGGCTTTCCATCTGTTCGCAGACGGCCACGCGAAAGCCTTTGCGGATCAGGGTCAGGAAATACCCTTCGGCTGCATGATGCGGGACGCCGCACATGGGGATGTCATTGTCATCATGTTTGCCGCGTTTGGTCAGGGCAATGTCCAGCGCCTCTGCCGCCGCGACGGCATCGTCAAAAAACATCTCGTAGAAATCGCCCATGCGATAAAACAGCAAGGCATCGGGGTGCGCTGCCTTGATCTCAAGATATTGCGCCATCATGGGCGTGACTGTGGCTTTGGTAGTGGTCATACATCCCCCGGGATCATGCGCCAGACACTACCGACCCCATGTTAGCGACGAAACCCCGAAATGAACCCGTTGCAGCCCGGTTCCCGAACCCGCTATGTCTTGTGGACTGAATTGGGGGGAAACCATGCCAAAGACCAAACTGACCCGCGAGGATGCGCTGCAATTCCACATGCAGCCCAGCCCCGGAAAATGGGAAATTCAGGCAACCGTCCCGATGACCACGCAGCGGGATCTGTCGCTGGCCTATTCCCCCGGCGTTGCTATCCCGTGCGAGGAAATCGCAGCTGATCCTGCAACAGCCTACGACTATACCAACAAGGGTAATCTTGTTGCTGTCATCTCCAATGGAACCGCCGTGCTGGGCCTTGGGAACCTTGGCGCGTTGGGCAGCAAACCGGTGATGGAGGGCAAATCGGTACTATTCAAAAGGTTTGCCGACGTGAACTCCATCGACATTGAACTGGATACCGAGGACCCGGAAAAATTCATCGAAGCCTGCAAGCTGATGGGCCCGACCTTTGGCGGCATCAACCTTGAAGATATCAAAGCGCCCGAATGTTTCATCATCGAACAGACGCTCAAGGAAACGATGGATATCCCCGTCTTTCATGATGACCAGCACGGCACTGCCGTGATCTGTGCCGCAGGGCTGTTGAACGCGCTTCACCTGTCAGGCAAGAAAATCGAAGATGTAAAAATCGTCCTGAATGGGGCCGGGGCTGCAGGCATTGCCTGCCTTGAACTGCTCAAGGCGATGGGTGCCAAGCACGACAATTGCATCATGTGTGACACTAAGGGCGTGATCTATCAGGGCCGGACCGAAGGCATGAACCAATGGAAATCCGCCCATGCCGCCGCGACTGACCACCGCACATTGGATGACGCGATGAAGGATTGCGACGTGTTTCTGGGCGTCAGCGCAAAAGGGGCCGTGACGCAGGAAATGGTGTCTAACATGGCCCCAAACCCGGTTATTTTCGCCATGGCCAACCCTGATCCGGAAATCACGCCAGAGGATGCACATGCCGTCCGCGAGGATGCCATCGTCGCCACCGGCCGGTCAGACTACCCCAATCAGGTCAACAACGTGCTTGGGTTCCCCTATCTGTTCCGGGGTGCGCTGGATATCCATGCCCGCGCCATCAATGACGACATGAAGATCGCCTGTGCCGAGGCACTTGCCGCACTTGCGCGCGAAGACGTGCCAGATGAGGTCGCTATGGCCTACGGCAAAAAGCTGTCCTTTGGCCGCGACTACATCATCCCGACGCCCTTTGATCCGCGGTTGATCCACAGGATCCCAACGGCGGTTGCACAGGCAGGCATGAAAACCGGTGTCGCCCGGCGGCCCATTGTCGATATGGATGCCTATGAACAGACACTGAAATCACGGATGGATCCGACCCAATCCATGCTGCGCAGTCTGAACGCGCGGGCGCGGGCCGCCCAATCGACCGTGATCTTCGCAGAGGGCGACGACCCCCGGGTGCTGCGGGCGGCGGTGCTTTACCAACGCTCTGGCATGGGCAAGGCGCTGATCGTTGGGCGCGAAGACGATGTGAAGGAAAAACTGACCGCAGAAGGGCTGCCCGAGGCTGTGGACGAGTTGACCATCGTGAATGCGGCCAACACCGAGCATCTGGATACATACAAAGATTTTCTATACCAGCGGCTGCAACGCAAAGGGTTCGATACGCAGGATGTTCACCGGCTTGCAGCGCGGGATCGGCACGTATTTGCGTCTTTGATGCTGGCCCATGGACATGCCGATGGCATGGTGACCGGGGCGACCCGCAAATCAGCGCATGTGCTGGAACTGATCAACCATGTCTTTGATGCGCAACCGCATGATGGGGCCGTTGGGGTGACGGCTGTGTTGCACAAAGGGCGGATCGTGTTGATCACCGATACGCTGGTGCATGAATGGCCTGACGAAAACGATCTGGCCGATATTGCTGAACGCGGCGCATCTGTCGCCCGCGACCTCGGGCTTGATCCACGGGTGGCGTTCCTGTCGTTCTCGACATTCGGCTATCCGGTGTCGGAGCGGGCTGAAAAGATGCACAAAGCGCCCGAGGAGTTGGATGATCGCAAGGTCGATTTCGAATATGAAGGCGAGATGACCGTTGATGTCGCGCTGAACCTGCAGGCGCAGGAGAATTATCCGTTCTCGCGTCTGACTGGTCCTGCGAATGTCCTGGTCGTGCCCGCCCGGCATTCCGCCTCGATCTCGGTCAAACTGATGCAGGAAATGGCAGGTGCGACGGTGATCGGCCCGATCCTGTCGGGGATCGGCAAACCGGTGCAGATCTGTTCCACTGTGTCGACGGTCAATGACATCCTGAACATGGCGGTGATTGCCGCCTGCGGGGTCGACTGATGGCGATCTGGAACCTTGGGTCGATTAACGCTGATTTTGTTTACACCGTGCCGCACATCCCCGCCCCGGGCGAGACGCTTTCATCCACCGACAGGCAGATGTTTTTGGGCGGTAAAGGGGCCAATATGTCGGTGGCTGCCGCACGGGCAGGGGCCCGTGTGAACCATATCGGCGCTGTGGGGGCGGATGGAAAATGGGCAGTGGAACGTCTGCTGGAATATGGGGTCGATACCCGCAATATCGCCGAAATAGAGACTGAAACGGCGCAAGCGATCATCATGGTTGATCCGCAGGGTGAGAACGCGATCATTTTGCATCCGGCGGCCAATGCGCAAATTCCGCAAGCAACGTTGCAGACCGCAATGGCCGAGGCGCAGACCGGCGATTGGCTAGTGATTCAGAACGAAACTAACCTGCAACGGACAGCGGCAAGCCTGGGCAAGAAAATGGGGCTGCGCGTGGCCTATGCGGCCGCGCCATTTGACGCCGAACGGGTCATGGCCGTTCAACCCCATCTCGACTTTCTGATCCTGAATGCGGTCGAGGCGGCCCAACTTGAGCAGGCGACAGGGCAGGCCCCTGCTGACATGGATGTGCGCGATGTGATCGTGACCTTGGGTGCGGATGGTGCGGATTGGTACGGAACCGGGGGCAAGCAGCATTTTGATGCCATCGCGGTTGATCCGGTTGATACAACCGGCGCGGGGGACACATTCACCGGTTACGTCTTGGCCGGGCTGGACAGGGGCATGCCGATGGAACAGGCCATTGGTCAGGCGACCAAGGCAGGGGCACTGATGGTCATGCGCCACGGCACTGCAGATGTCATTCCGGACCTGTCAGAGGTGCAGGCGTTTCATTTGTGAGCAAACAGGGCTGCCGTGCCCCATAGCTGTTTGACCCGCGCATCACGACCGCAAGCCTGCCGATAGAATTTGTAAGCGTCGGACTGGGTTTTGACACCGCGCCGTGTCGCCACAAGGCTTTCGCCGCGGTAATAATCCTGATGATAGTCCTCGGCCCGGTAGAACGGTGCGATGTCCAAAATGGGGGTAACAATCCGGCGGCCAAGCGCGCGGCGCGCGGCGGTCTTGGCCTGCTCTGCAATCGCCTTTTCGGCTGGATTAGACACGAATATCGCTGTCCGGTAGCTGTCGCCACGGTCGCAGAACTGTCCGTTTGCGTCGGTCGGATCCACGGATCGGAAAAACGCATAGATCAACTGGTCGTAGGTGACGACATCAGCCTCATAGATGATCTGGACAGCCTCATAATGACCCGACCCCTTGATGGTCGCATAAGTGGGGCTGCTTGTTGTCCCACCGGTATAGCCCGAGATCACTTCCCTGACGCCACTGACGGATTCAAAATCGCTCTCGACGCACCAGAAACACCCGCCTGCGACAACGGCCGTCTGAATATTTTCGGACATGGCGGGCAACGGCGCCAGTATCAGGGCCAAAATTTTACAAAGCTTAATCATGACACATACTCCTGTGCTGGCAGCATTCCGGGCATCGGCCACCCGATCAAGGGACTTGGTCAACGATCACGTCCAGTTTACCGCGTGCGGTCCGCCAAAGTGGCTAAAGCGACTTGGCCATTTGTGCCTCGTCCCCGTACATGACCCCGGTCGCAGCAAAGCCCAGTTTTTCATAAAGCCTGATTGCGTCTGCATTGGTCGAGACCACCTCGATCGACATGCGTGGACGGCCCCGGGCGCGGGCCCAATCACATGCCAGCGCAATCGCGGCTTTCCCAAATCCCTGACCCTGATGGGTCGCACCGATCAACAATCGCCAGATAAAGATCGAGTCTGGCTCGTCCTCTGGCTGCACATCGTCATGTTCTGTCATGTCGATCAATGCGATCAGGCCAACGATGGCCTCATCCGACCAGATCGCAAAGACATAAGAGCCCTGTTCAAAAGGCGCCTCTGCCAGGGTGATTTCGTTTGGTGCGACAAACCTGCGTTGTTCGGGCGCGACCTTAAGGTCAAACAACCGTCCCAGATCGGCCTTGGTGACAGGGCGCAGCGTGACGGTCACTTTAGCCGGCGATTACGTGCTGCCAATAGCTTCAGGCGCAGGGCGTTCAACTGAATGAAACCGGCGGCATCCTTTTGATCATAGGCACCGGCGTCATCTTCAAACGTGACATGCGCCTCGGAATACAGCGAATGATCCGACCAGCGGGCGACTGTCTGACAGGACCCTTTGTAAAGTTTCACCCGCACGGTCCCTGAAACATGCTCTTGCGATTTGTCGATCAAGGCTTGCAGCATTTCGCGTTCGGGCGAGAACCAGAACCCGTTATAGATCAGTTCCGCGTAGCGCGGCATGATGCTGTCCTTCAGGTGCCCTGCGCCTGAATCGAGGGTGATTTGCTCGATCCCGCGATGGGCTTCAAGCAGCACAGTACCCCCCGGTGTCTCGTAAATGCCCCGCGATTTCATGCCAACAAAGCGGTTTTCAACCAAATCAAGGCGTCCTACGCCGTGTTTGCCGCCCAATTCGTTCAATTTGGTCAAAATCGACGCCGGCGACATGTCTTGGCCATTGATGGCTACTGCATCGCCGCGTTCGAATGTGATTTCGACCATTTCCGGCTGATCCGGCGCGTCCTCTGGATTGACGGTGCGCTGATAGACGTAGTCGGGGGCCTCAATCGCAGGATCCTCAAGCACCTTGCCTTCGGACGAGGTGTGCAGCAGGTTCGCATCAACGCTGAACGGGGCCTCGCCACGCTTGTCCTTGGCAACAGGGATCTGATGCTGTTCGGCAAATTCGATCAATTTCGTGCGGCTCGACAGGTCCCATTCCCGCCAGGGGGCGATGACCTTGATATCGGGGTTCAACGCATAGGCGGCCAACTCGAAACGGACCTGATCATTGCCTTTCCCGGTTGCGCCATGTGCAACGGCGTCGGCACCTTCCTGTGCGGCGATTTCGACCAGACGCTTGGAAATGAGCGGCCGCGCGATGGATGTTCCCAGAAGGTAGATCCCTTCATAGACAGCGTTGGCCCGGAACATCGGAAAGACGAAATCGCGGACAAATTCTTCGCGGACATCCTCGATATGGATGGATGAGGCACCCATCATCTCGGCCTTGGCGCGGGCCGGTTCCAGTTCTTCGCCCTGACCCAGATCAGCGGTGAAGGTGACAACCTCGCACCCGTATTCCGTCTGCAGCCATTTCAGGATGATTGATGTATCAAGGCCGCCAGAATAGGCCAAAACAACTTTCTTCGGAGCAGTCATGCGGGATGCCTTTACGCCATATATATCTGGAATGGCGCGATAGCTGTTTTCGGCAGACGGGGCAAGGACACCTTACCCAATCACCACATGTGCAACGGACACGCGCCTATGCTTTTACGTAAGGGTGCTGTGGTGCGCGCGCCAGAAAGGCCGAGTCCCCATAGTTGTAGAGCAGTGGAATTGCGTCTGCCGCGTTCATCCAGATTGCGGTGTGGTCCGGTTCAATTGGCGGACCGATACGCCGAACGGGATGCGCATAATAGACATGGCAGATCTTTTCCGCCCATTTGTCATATTCCGGCATGAACGTGAACCGCCGGAATGCGCCCATCCGCCGGGCGCGGCTGATCGTCCATCCGGTTTCCTCGTACACTTCACGGTGAAGGGCCTGCAAAGGGCTTTCGCCCGGATCAATCCCGCCCCCGGGCAGCTGCAATTCGTCATGGCCGCCACCCTGCCAGGTCAACAAAACGTCCTTGCCGCGCGGTAAAACCGCATAGGCCCCGTGCCGGATTTCGTAGCGCTGCCCGTTTCGTGGCGCCTCGCCATACCGTCTGATCATAGCTTGCCTCTTGGACCTGTGGTTGCCCCGCCTATATAGGCGCGGTATGCCAACTCCTGACATGTAAGGAAAGACCATGAGCCTCGGCACCCAGATCGCATGGGACGATACAGTCCTGCCGTTTCAACTTGACGCCTCCGACATCCGTGGCCGGGTGGCGCGTCTTGATGGTGTGCTGGAACAGGTTCTGCGGCAGCATGACTACCCGCCAATGATCGAAGGGCTGGTTGCCGAAATGGCGTTGCTGACGGCCTTGATCGGTCAGACGGTCAAGCTGCGTTGGAAACTGTCCTTGCAAGTGCGGGGATCAGGGCCGGCGCGCTTGATCGCAACGGATTATTACGGACCCAGCAAGGATGGGCAGCCAGCGCGCATCCGTGCCTATGCGTCCTATGATCCAGAGACGCTTGATCAAACCGCTGATCCATTTAGCCAGCTTGGCAACGGGTACTTTGCGATCCTGATTGATCAGGGCGAAGGGATGACCCCCTATCAGGGGATCACGCCAATTGCCGGTGGATCGCTATCGTCCTGCGCGGAAACCTATTTTGCGCAATCCGAACAGTTGCCAACCCGGTTTTCGCTGACTTATGGCCAGTCGCAACTGCCTGGCGAGAAAACCCATTGGCGGGCAGGCGGCGTGATGCTGCAACATATGCCGAAAGCGTCCCCATCCGTCGCTGGCGAGGGCGGATCAGGCGAAGATGGTTTGCTGGATGCGACCGATATCCTGACCGAGGATGAAGGCGAAAACTGGATCCGGGCGAATACACTGCTTGATACCGTTGAAGAGATCGAGTTGATCGGCCCAACTGTCGCACCGACAGACCTGTTGGTCCGGCTGTTTCACGAGGAACAGCCGCGGGTCTTTGACGCGCAACCCATTACCTTTGGCTGCACCTGTTCCGAAGATAAGGTGAAACAGAGCCTTTCAATCTACTCGGCCAAGGAAATCGGGACGATGGTCACGGAACAGGGCACAGTCACCGCAGACTGCCAGTTCTGCGGGGCGCATTACGTCTTTGACCCTGACGTGCTGGGTTTTGAAGCCAAAAGCACGGATGCCTGACCTGCGCACAAGGCTGGATGATGCATTGGCCCGTACGGGCGATGCATCATCTGATTTTGACCTCAACAAGGATGTCATCCCACCCGATTGCCGATTGACCCCCGCCGCCGTTCTTGTGGCTATTCGGGCAGAAACAGAGACTGTTATTCTGACAAAACGCTCTGCCCGGCTTAAACACCATCCGGGGCAGATTGCCTTTCCCGGTGGCAAGCAAGATCCGGGTGATCCCACGCCCGAACATGCCGCCTTGCGCGAGGCCGAAGAGGAAATCGGCCTGCCGCGCCAGATGGTTGATGTGGTTGGTGCATTGCCGCCCCATCAGACGGTAACCGGCTACCAGGTGACCCCGATCCTTGCACTGGTTCGCGGGGTCTACTCGCCTTTGCCCGAAATTGGCGAAGTCAGCGAAGTGTTCGAGGTGCCGCTGGCCCATATGCTTGACCTGCGTAACTACCGGGTTGAGGGGCGCAGGTGGCAGGGCCGCAAGCGGCTTTATTACGCCATACCGCACGGTCCCTATTACATTTGGGGTGCAACGGCGCGGATTTTGCGGGCCATGGCTGGCGCGATGCAATGACACGCCGCATCGCCCCTGATTGGCTGTTGGACAAGGCCGCGCAAAAGGTCTGTTCCGTGCTGACGACCGCTGGTCATCAGGCCCTGTTTGTCGGCGGTTGCGTTCGAAATACACTTCTGGACGCGGCTGTGTCTGATCTTGATCTGGCGACGGATGCGCATCCGCAGACTGTCATGTCCTTGGCCGAGGCCGCCGGACTAAAGGTAATTCCAACCGGAATTGACCATGGAACAGTCACTATCCTTGCCCAAAACACGCCTTTCGAGGTCACAACCTTCCGCAAGGATGTGGCAACCGATGGGCGCCGGGCCACTGTCGCCTTTGCGGATAACATTGCCGATGATGCCCGGCGGCGCGACTTTACCATGAACGCGCTTTATGCCGACCCGGGTGGTTTGATCCATGATCCGTTGGGCGGGCTGCCTGATCTGGAAAACAGACGGATCAGGTTCATTGAAGACCCGGAAACGCGCATTCGCGAGGATTATCTGCGCATTTTGCGGTTTTTCCGGTTCTATGCCTGGTACGGTTGTGCGGATGACGGGCCCGATCAAGCGGGGTTGGCCGCCTGTGCCGCGCACATTGATGGCTTGCAGGCGCTTTCAGCAGAACGGATCACGGCAGAGCTGCTGAAACTGTTGGCCGCTCCCAACCCCGGGCCAGCAGTGGCGTCATTCGCGTCGACAGGGGGCTTGCATCAGATCCTTCCCGGGACGTCGGCACGCGCCCTTCCCGTCCTGGTGCATGTTGAACAAACCGCAGGCATGAAACCAGACCCGATCCGCCGGCTTGCGGCGTTGGGTGGGGCGCCGGCGGACACGCTGCGCCTGTCCAAGGCGCAGAAGACACAGCTTGAGATGATCGGGGCTGATATGCCCCATGCGCAGGCTGCCTACCGTTTTGGTGCAACCGTGGCACATGATCGGCTTGCGATAGAGGCCGCCGCGCTTGGGCAGGAAATCGACCCTAACACAGCCCAACACGTTGATTTTTGCGCGGGACAGGTATTTCCGCTTAAGGCTGCGGATTTGATGCCAAACCTGTCGGGTGCAGGGCTGGGCAAGGCGTTGAAGGCAGCAGAGGCGCGATGGATCGCGTCCGGCTTTACCATGACGAAAGAGGACCTGCTTGGCTGAGTTTCTGCCGTTACTGGGGTTCATCTTTGTCGGGCTGTTCTCGCCCGGGCCGAATGTCATCCTTTTGGCGACTTCTGGCGCGCGCTTTGGCTACCGCGCAAGTCTGCCGCATATTTTCGGCGTCGCGATTGGGGTGGGCGTCACGGCGGGACTGACCGGGTTTGGCGTGGGCGCGTTGTTGAACGCGGTGCCAACGCTGACTTTTGTGCTGAAATGCGGCGCGGCGTTGTGGATTGGCTGGATGGCCTACCGGCTATGGACGGCAGATCCTGTTGCGGCAGATGCGCAAGGGCGGCCATTCACATTCCTCGAGGCCGTCTTGTTCCAGTGGATCAACCCCAAGGTCTGGGCCGTCGCCCTTAGTGCAATGGCTTATCTGCCCGACATGTCGCTGGGATCGCAGGCCATGACCCTGGCGGTGGCATTTTCGGTGATCAATCTTGGCGTCTGCAACTTCTGGACCTATGCGGGCGCGCTGTTGTCCTATCTTTTGGGCAACGCGGCGGCATGGCGCCTGTTCATGCGGA
This sequence comes from Yoonia sp. SS1-5, assembly GCF_038443705.2. NCBI lineage: Bacteria > Pseudomonadati > Pseudomonadota > Alphaproteobacteria > Rhodobacterales > Paracoccaceae > Yoonia > Yoonia rhodophyticola. Next base: position 2,636,110 of record NZ_CP151767.2, read on the forward strand.
TCATGGCCATCGCACTGGCCGGTTTTTCAGTGCTTGTCTTCCTTTAGGCGCAAAGGGCGCACAGCGGGTGGACGAAGCGTGCATCGCACTAGATAGTGACATCAAACACATCGGCGCATGACAACCACCGATTGATAACGATACGCATGGAAATGTCAGGACCCGAAAACCAGAGAGGTCTGGCCTTTTGGGCTGTGGGATGCAGGTTAAGACGTGAAACCGGAACGCTGGATAGATCCTTTCGAGCGGGCAGATGGACCGCCGCCAGATACGCTGACTGCGTTTTTGGGATGGTGTCTTGGCGGCAGCTTCAAAGTCGTCAGTTTGGCTGGAATAGTGTCTGGTCTGGCCGGAACGCTGGAAGTGCTGACAGCGCTGATGCTGGGCTGGGTTATTGATGCAGCGCTGGCATCCTCGCCAGATGCGTATTTCAGCGACAATGTCATCCTGCTTGCGGGGGTCACGGCGTTTTTTGTCATATTGCGGCCGATAATCCTTGGGGTTTCGGGGGTGCTGCAATCTGTTGTTGTTGGTCCGGCGCTGAGCAATTTGATCCTGTCCCGGCTTCATCGGCACACGCTGGGTCAGGCGGTGACGTATTTCGATAATGATTTTGCGGGGCGCATTTCGCAAAAGCAGATGCAGGCGGCGCGCGCTGCCACTGATCTGATGGTTGATATGATCCACACGGTTGCCTTTGCACTGGCGTCGGTTGTCGGGTCGGTCATTCTGCTGTTGACGATTGATACGCGCAGTGCGGCACTTTTGGCGCTTTGGGTCGTCGCCTATATCGGTTTGATCCGATATTTCATGCCGATGATCCGCGAACGATCCAAGCGGCGGGCATCCGCCCGGGCCATGGTGACCGGGCAGGTCGTCGATACGATCACCAATATCAAGACAGTCAAATTGTTCGCCCATGACGCGCACGAGGATCGGGCCGCGATTGATGCAATGGCCAAATACTGGGGTACGGCGGTCAGTTACGGGTGGCTATCCGCATCTTTCCGGTTCTGGTTGATGGCTTTGGGTGGGTTGCTGCCCATCCTGCTGGTCGGCGTCACGCTCTATTTCTGGTCGATCGGTACGGCAAGCCCGGGTGAGATTGTGGCCGCGGGCGCGATATCCCTGCGGCTGGCACAAATGACCGGCTGGGTCAGTTTCACGCTGATGGGCATGTATTCCAATGTGGGCGAGCTGGAAGATGCGATGCATACGCTTAGCCCGGCCCATAAACTGAAGGATGCGGACGACGCGGTTGACCTGGTCGCCGACGAGGGCGGCATTTCGCTGGCAGATGTCAGTTTCACCTATGGCGGCGGGCCGGGTGGCCTAAGCGGCGTCAGCCTTGATATTGCGCCGGGCGAAAAGCTGGGGCTGGTGGGCGCGTCGGGTGCGGGAAAATCGACTTTGGTGGCATTGCTGCTGCGGCTCTACGATACCGAGGCCGGCGCGGTGCGCATTGACGGGCAGGATGTGCGCGACGTCACGCAAGAAAGCCTGCGGCGGCAGATCGCGATGGTCACGCAGGAAACGGCGATGTTCAATCGGTCGGCCCGGGACAATATCGGCTACGGCAAGCCGGGTGCAGCCATGGATGAAATCGCAGCAGCCGCAGCCCAGGCCGAGGCGCACGCGTTTATCCAAACCTTGCAGGATCACATGGATCGCACGGGGTATGACGCGCATCTGGGCGAACGGGGTGTAAAGCTGTCAGGTGGGCAGCGGCAACGGATCGCGATTGCGCGGGCCATCCTGAAAGACGCGCCAATTCTTGTCTTGGACGAAGCCACCAGCGCCCTTGATTCCGAGGTCGAGGCCGCAATTCAAGGTGCGTTAGAGACGATTATGGATGGCAAGACCGTGATTGCCATTGCGCACCGCCTGTCGACGCTTGCACGCATGGATCGCATCGTTGTTCTTGACGCGGGCCAAATCGTCGAGCAAGGCACCCATGCTGATCTGCTGGCCAAGGGTGGGTTATACGCCCGATACTGGAACCGGCAGTCTGGCGGGTTCATCAACGTCAAGGATGCGGCGGAATAAATGCTGACAATTGAAAGCCTGACCCATCTTGGCATGGGGCGTGCCTCTGACGGCCGATCACTGATCCCGCGTGTCCTGCCGGGCGAAGAGGTCGCGGTCAGTCAGGACGGAACCGTTCGGATCGTGACACCGTCGGCTGACCGTGTCGCGGCACCTTGTCGGCATTTCAAGTCCTGTGGTGGATGCGCGATGCAGCACGCAAATGATGATTTCGTGCGGGATTGGAAACGGGACATCGTGCAAAAGGCGCTGCTTGCACATGGGTTGGATGTGGCGATGCGTGATGTTGTCACCTCGCCCCCGCGCAGCCGCAGGCGGGCCAAGTTTTCCGGGCGCCGCACCAAAAAGGGCGCGATGGTCGGGTTTCATGCAAAGGCATCCGACGTTCTGGTTGCCGTTCCCGATTGCACGCTTGTGACCCCGGCGCTTGCCGATAGTCTGCCCGCGCTAGAGGCGCTGACAGTGATGGCATGCTCGCGCAAAGGTGAAATTGACCTGACAGTCACCGACGCACCTGCCGGTCTGGATATACTGGTAGAGACTGACAAGCCGTTGACGCCGCCGCTACGGATTGAATTGGCGAATTTCGCACAAAGTCAGGGGCTGTCTCGTTTGGTCTGGAATGATGAGACGGTTGTGACCCTGAATGTACCTGTTCAGAATTTTGGCGCCACGGCTGTGGTTCCGCCCCCGGGCGCTTTCCTGCAGGCCACGAAACATGGCGAATTGGCGCTGTTGACAGCGGTCGAGGAGATCACAGAAAAGGCGACACAGATTGTCGACCTGTTTGCGGGTTGCGGTACATTCACCCTTCCCCTGGCCAAACGGGCCGAGGTTCATGCGGTCGAGGGTGAACCCGAGATGTTGACTGCATTGGATCGCGCTTGGCGCGAGGGGCATCAGCTGCGGCGTGTTTCCACGGAAGCGCGCGATCTGTTCCGGCGACCGCTGGAAACTGACGAGCTGCGGCGCTTTGATGCCGCCGTCATTGACCCGCCCCGTGCCGGTGCCGAGGCGCAGATTGCGACACTGGCGGATTCCACGATTCCGACTGTTGCAATGGTGTCCTGCAACCCGGTGACGTTCGCGCGTGACGCCAAAACACTGATCGCAGCGGGCTTTGCGCTGGGTTGGGTGCAGGTTGTTGACCAGTTTCGTTGGTCGCCGCATGTGGAAGTTGTGGCCTCTTTCACACGAAAGTGAGGCTATCCAGCAGGTTTAACTACCTTTTTAGCGTTTCTTGCTATATTCAATTCAAAACGGCGTAGACCGGTATGATGGGCAGAGACATGTTAACAAGACGATCGCTGATGTTGGGTGCGGCGCTTGGCGTTGCCGGGTGCTCGACTAAGTTCAAAGAGTATAACGGACCCGCGGTAACGCGCATTCAGGTCTTTAAAGGTCAGCGGCATATGCAGCTGCTGCATCATCAAACCCTTCTTAGATCGTACAAGTTCGAACTGGGCTTTGCACCGGACGGGCACAAGGTTCAGGAAGGTGACGGGCGGACGCCGGAAGGCGCCTACCTGATTGACCGCAAGAACCCTAATAGCAGCTTTCATTTGTCCATCGGGATTTCATATCCGAATTCGCGCGATGTGGCCAAGGCACGCGCAATGGGTGTCAGCCCCGGTGGCGATATATTCATTCATGGGACACCGTCGCGTGTCTTTGGTCAGCCCGACTGGACATGGGGCTGCATCGCGGTCACCAATGAGGAAATGGAAGAAATCTACGCCATGGTGGATACCGGGACGCAGATTTTCCTCTACGCTTAGAACGCAGCGCTTGGGATCGGGCGAATGACGGCTGGGTCACTGCCCATGTTCAATGTCCACCAGATTTTGCCGCCGGTTTCCTGAAACCAAGAGAAGCCCATTGACCGCGCCTCTGGGTCCAGGATGACCGCGCGCGTGTCCGGTTGCCCCATCCATGCGGCCAGTGTCTGTGTCTCACTTTCGAAGGATTCCGAGATATTCTCGCCCAGCAGCCGACCCAGAAAGCCTACTCGCCGCGCGCGATCCAAGGGGCTGGACCCATCAGAGCCAAAAAGCCACGGGCGGTTCTGGATCGACATATCGCGTGAATGCGTCGCAGCGGCGGCGTTCAGCTGTGCGTTCAGTTCCACAGGTGGCACCCCGGCATTCCCGCGCAGCGCGTTGACGCTGTCGAGCATCCGAAACTGGATTTCAGCCTCTTGGCCCGGCCGGATGCGATAGACCGTTGGCAAGGGCAGTCCATCAGGGCCAATACGCCCTGCAGGTACTTGGTTACATGCCGCAAGTCCGATGGCGGACAGCCCCAGAATCATTTCGCGTCGGTACATTTTTTGCCCTGCTTCACTAGATCGGCCTGTCATACCCAGATTGGTCTGACAGTTCAAACACACATCGGCAGTCCAATGCTTGCCTGACATTTGTGTGAGTTGCGATTCTGGCCAAAAACAGGTAGCTGGCGGGCTAAGATAACCGATTTGCATCAACGGAGATAACAATGTCCGACAAGATCAAACATCAGCTTTCGCGCCGGGGCTTTCTGGCGGCTTCTGCCGCAATGGTTGGCACGGGTGCGGCTGCGCAAACCGCGAACTCCACAGAAATCGAAAGCGATATCAATGCGGGCGTTCAGCGCAATATTTCAAGCTTCCGCTCGCTGGACTGGCAGCCATATTTCAGCAATTTGCGCAATGGGGCGATCCTTGTCGATCTGCAGTCCCGTGCGTTGCACTACTGGTCCGAGGATGAGTCGATTTACAAGCTCTACCCAACCAGCGTGCCACTGACCGAGGATTTGACCCGCAAGGGTCGGACAGAAATCACCCGCAAGGTTGAAGGGCCAAGCTGGGCGCCGACCCCATCAATGAAATTGCGCAATCCAGAATGGCCGGATTTTATCGGCCCCGGCCCGGACAATCCGCTTGGCACCCATGCGCTGCACCTGTCCTGGCAGTATTACCGGATCCACGGCACGCATGACACGCGCAAGATCGGGCGCCGGTCGTCGAACGGCTGCATCGGGCTTTACAACGAACAAATCGCTGAATTGTTCAGCTTTTCAAAAGTAGGGACGCAGGTGCTGTTGATCTGACGCGAACCCGCGCGTGAACCTTATGCAAGAAGGCGCACCTGATGGTGCGCCTTTTTCTTATTCATCGAAGTGATCGCTGGATAACCGGATTTTAGCGGAAAACATCTTTGACAGTGACCAACAGGTCAGGTTCGGCATGCGCCACAACGACGCTTGAGACGATCAGCAGCCCAGCGGCAATGATCCGGCTGGTGTTGATCTTGCGTTTGCGTGGTTCCGGCATCAGCGCCAGCGTCTCGGCGACGCGTTCTTCGACCGTTGGGATTGCTTGCTGCGGCTCTTTTTCGTCGACCGCGGGCTGCACCAGAACCAAAGGTTCTGACTTCATCTCGGGGCTTAATACCAGCGGCTCAGACACCACATGCTGTGCGTCCAGAACAAGTGGCTCGCTTGGCGTGGCGGGTTCATCTTCGTTGTTCAGGATTTCTGACGTTTCGGCGTTGAATTCCTTGATCCAGTCAGGCATGCGCCGCTTGGGTTTCTCGACAACGGCGGGTTCTGGCGCGCGGACAGGCGACGATGATGCGGTCAGTTGCTGGTTTGTTTCCGACACCAGACGGGTCAGGCTTCTGACCAGTTTCTCGTCCATTTTCGGTTTTTTCGTTTTGACAGCGGCAACCTGGGGTGCGTCGGGATCAATCATTGCAAGCCATTCATCGACCGTCTGCACCCGGTCCTTTGGCAGGACGCACATTGCCTTGTCGATTGCCTGCAAGAACGCCTTTGGATAGCCTTTAACGCGACCGACCAGCGGCACGCATGGGTCATCGCCGCCGCCCGCGACCTCTGCCATGCGGGTCTGGCTGTTGGGTGGGGCGTCGCCCGTGATCATATGGTAGAAGGTCGCGCCCAACGCATATAGGTCACTGCTGCAATTCTGCTTGCCGCCCGCGAAATAGAATTCCTGTGGCGAATAGCCGTCTTTGACAACCAGCACAGCAGATAATGCACGCGTTTCACGGCTGGCTTCCTCGCGTGCCGCGCCGAAATCGATCAGAACCGGGTTGTTCCACTTATCCAGCAGAATGTTATCGGGCGAGATATCACGGTGCAGTAGGTCCTGCGCGTGGACAAGTTTCACGGCATCAAGAAGCTTTGCCATAATGTCCATGACCACAGCGGGCGTAAAGCGGCGCGGGTCCTCGTACAGCAAATCCAATACGTTCTGGCCATCAATCAGATCCAGCGTGATATAGGCCGTGTCATTATCTTCAAAGACCCGGTGAACGCCAACGATATTGGGATGCCGCAGTTTTGCAATGCTGCGCGCCTCACGCATGAACATTTCAACGACCGAGCGATACTTTTCGTGATTGGTCACCGATCTGACCAAGACGCTGCTGCCATTGCGGTGGCAAAACACCTCGGGGAAACATTCTTTGATGACAACATTCCGGTCCAGATAATTGTCACGGGCCAGATAGGTGATGCCAAAACCACCGTTGCCAAGCTTGCTTTGGATCGTGAACTGGTCGCCCTGCAAAAGAGTGCCCGCAGGCAAAGCCTCGGTCATTGCGATATCGGTATCATCCGGCAAATTTTGTTGATTCGACATCATGAAGTACCACCATCAGCGAAAAATTCGCTACACGTTCCACCTTTTTCAAACGAGTCATTACTGTTCCACAAATGTGGTCGCTTTGAGACGGATTTTGGGAAGCCTGTGTCAATTTGCGGGCTAAGGGCCTCAATTTGAATGATTTACGCCCCAGTCTTGATGAATCGCACTGGGCGGTGATCTGGCGTACTGCCCTGCGCTGCCGCGCTTAATTGAATGTGTAGGCCATCCGCAGGCCACCCCAATGTCGCCCGTTGATCATGATCGGTGATGACAGATCCTTCATCATGGTGAAGTTGCCGCCGCCCATGTCCCGCCGGTAGACCTGCAACAGAAAAGGCTGGGTGTTGCGGCCTGCCTTTAATCCGACACGGTCGTCAAAAATGCGGCGATTTCGACAATTGGCGGCGTTCCAGACCGGGTCATGTGACTGCGGGTGCGAGAATTTCTTGTTATGGGTGGGAAGATAGCCGGACGTATCAACCGCCGCGCAAAAGACAACCTTGGGATCAAAACCCAACGCCGCCTCAAGTATCGGCGGCAGGGTGGCATCGGCGAAATTGGTGAAACGGGTCATGACCTGTTCCGGATCTGAACCGGGGATCGGTTCGTAGTTGCGATCAAACAAGTCGGCCATCGTGATCCGACCAGCGGCAAGCTGACTTTCCCACGCCTCGCGAATACGGTCGGCGGCGTCCTGAACATAATAGATATAACGAGAATCCTCTGACTTTCCGGTCAGGGACGCGGCCTGTTGCACGATCGCTTCGCTGCGTTCGATCAGCGCATTGCTGCGCGCATTGGCTTGCGTGACGCCATCTGCCGTTTGCCGGGCCAGTTGTGACATCTGATTGAATGCCGGTGCAAAGGCCGTGCTGGCCTTGTCCACATTGGCAGCCTGCTGGGCCATCGTTTCCACATCGGATGTCGTCTGTTTGATCGTCTGCGCAATTTCACCCAGCGCGCTGTCGGTCACGCTGGATTGTTCCAGGATATGCGTGGCGTCTTTGGCGATGCCCTGTGCCTCTGCCTTGAGGGTTTGCACCGTCGCTGACAGGCGTCCGACCTGCTCGGCTATGCCTTTTGCGGCTTTGGACGTATTGTCCGACAGCTCTTTGATCGCACTGGCGACAACCGCAAATCCGCGTCCGGCATCGCCGGCGCGGGCGGCCTCGATCCCCGCGTTGATTGCCAGAATATTCACCTGAACCGCGATGTTGGTGATCTTGGCATTGGCCGAGGTCACATCGCGCAGCGTTTGTTCTGCACCTACGATCCGTGTGTCAAATTCCGCAACCCAACCTGAGACGGTTTGCGATTTTTCGGCAGAAACCCGGACGGTTTCCACCGACTTTTCCACCGCATCCAGTGCTTTATGCGACGCCTCATTCACCCGATTGGCGGATTTCACCACGCAATCACTGGATTCGGCCAAGGCGGCCAGTTCGGTTTGCGCCCGGTTCAGCGTTGCAAGTTGTTCATCAGATGTTTGGTGCACGGCATCCAGAAATCCGGAAATATCAACAATTTCATAGCCAAGGCCCGAGATGAGGCTGCACAAGGCCGCATTGTCCCGCGGGGTTTCAGGTTCTGGCGATATTGCGTGGCTTTCACTGCCCATTGATGGCTTGCCCCCGACCAAGGAATTCTGATCGGGCATATATGCCAAACTAGTCTTACATCATGGTTAAGCGGTGCTCAGCCCAGCCAACCCTGCAGGTTCTTGTCAATAATGCCCGACAAGGCGTCGATATGGGCAGCATCGTCATTGAGGCAGGGAATATAGGTGAAGTGTTCGCCGCCTGCTTCCTCAAAGCTTTCCTTGATCTCTTCGTTGATCTCTTCAAGGGTTTCGATGCAATCGGACGAGAATGCGGGCGCGCAGACCGCGATATTCTTGACGCCGTCTTCTTCGGCAAGGCGCGCAACCTCTTCGACGGTATAGGGTTTCAGCCATTCCTCGGGGCCGAAACGCGACTGGAAGGTGGTCACGATATCCGTATCGGCCCAGCCGAGCCGTTCCTTAAGCAGCCGGGTCGTTTTCTGGCACTGGCAATGATAGGGGTCACCCTCGCGCAGATAGCGTTCCGGCACACCATGATAGGAACAGACCAGCTTTTCGGGTTTGGGGTCTGCGCTTGCATAGGCCTTTTCGATGGATTGGGCCAAAGCCTCGATATAGGCCGGTTCATCAAAATATGGATCAACAATGCGGGCGGTTGGCTGCCATTTTTCTTCCATCAGGGCCCGAAAGAACTGGTCATTGGCCGTGGCAGAGGTGGCGCCGGCGTAATGCGGATAAAGCGGGAAGAAGAGGATTTTGGTACACCCGGCCGCGACCATCTCGCGGACTTTGGATTTGGTGGACGGGTTCCCGTAGCGCATGCAGAAATCGACCCGTACATCATCACCATAGCGCTCGACCATCTGGGCCTTGATCGCGGCAGTCTGCTTTTTGGTAATTGTCAGAAGGGGGCTTTCGTCATCTTCTTCGTTCCAGATGGATTTATACGCGGCACCGGACGAAAAGGGGCGTTTGCTAAGAATGACCAGCTGCAAAAGGGGCTGCCAGATCCAGGCGGAATAATCGACAACCCGCTTGTCGGACAAAAACTCGTTCAGATAGCGGCGCATTGACCAATAGTCCGTGCCATCAGGCGTGCCCAGATTAGCCAAAAGAATACCTACGCGGGCCGGTTTGATCGCAGGGTGATCGGCGCCCGCATGCATAGGGCATGTCGCGGGGCGCTCGGTGGCTTGGCCTTGTGCGTCAAACATCGTCATGGTTCCTTGGATAGCCCGGATAACAGGTCAGATAAATGGAATACGGCCCAGGTCAATCGCCGGATCGGTCAAGAGGTGTTTCAATCGCGCCAAGTGCGTCAGCAAGGCGGGCTTTTGCACTGCCGGGTCGCAAGGGCTGCGGCTGATCCTCGGACGGGGCCCACCCGGTCAACATGATAATTTCAAATGTCGCATCAACCCGACCGGCATCGTTTCGAAAATTGTCGGCATAGATACAGGCCGCTTCAGTGAGCAGGTTGCGGCGGGTCGGGTGCTTGACCCGCTGGGCAAGCGCGTTGTTCTCGCCCATCTTTCGCAGATCATGCATCAGGTGAAACGCGTTGGCGTAACTTGCAGTCAGCGGAAGGCTGTCAGCAACAGGCAGCGCAAATCCGGCCCGTTGCAAAAGACCGCCAAGGTCGCGAATTTCGCCCATGGGTGCGATGCGGGGCGACAGGCCGCCGGTGATCGCCGCCTCGGCCTCTGCCAATGCAGCGCGCAATTCATGCAGCGTTTGTCCGCCCAGAAACGCGCAAAGAAGCAGGCCATCAGGTTCCAGACCATGACGACATTGCACCAATTGGCCAACAGGATCGTTGGCCCAATGAAGACACATGGCATGAATGATCAAATCATGTCGGGCGGGGGTCAGGGCCAGGGTCTCGTCATCGCTGACAATATGGGCGTCGGGAAAGTGCGGGCGCCAGAATTCCGGGAAACCGGTGATGATCGCGACAGATTTAAAGGCTCTGTTAACCTCAATCAGTCTCTCCTTAACTTCATCCAGAACGGCCTCTTGCAGAAAAAGGGCATCGGGTTGCGCGCGGGCGCGATTGCGCAACAGCGCGGCTCTGTCAGTTAATTGCGGCATCTCGGTCATGCCGATCACTTAGGGTGGATCCGTGGTGTTGCAAAGTCTCATTCGTGCGATTTATCCGGCCCAATGTGTGGCCTGCGAAGAACAGACCGAGGCCGAACACGGCCTGTGTGGGCCGTGCTGGCGCGAGACGCAGTTTATCGGTGGCACCATTTGCGACACATGTGGAACGCCGCTGCTGGGCGATGGGGGCGGCGAAAGCCTGCAATGTGATGATTGCATGACCATCGCACGACCGTGGGACAAGGGCAGGGCTGCGCTTGTCTATTCCGGGGTGGGCCGGCGGCTTGTGCTGCGGCTGAAACACGGCGACCGGACCGAGCTTGCACAGCCTGCCGGACAATGGATGGCACGGGCCGCGGCACCATTGGTCAGGGACAATACCATTGTGGTGCCGGTGCCGTTGCATTGGATGCGTCTGGTCAAGCGGCGGTATAATCAGGCCGGGCTGCTTGCCCACGCGCTGGGCAGGCAGATTGACCGTCCGGTCTGCGCCGATGCGTTGCTGCGCGTGACGGCGACCGCACCGCTGGAAGGGCATCGGCGCGACGCGCGTTTTGCGGCATTGACCGGGGCGATATCGGTTCATCCCAAACGTGCCAGCAGACTGGTGGGGAAATCAGTTTTGCTGGTCGATGATGTGATGACATCCGGGGCTACGCTGGCCGCCAGCGCCGAGGCAGCCTATGCTGCCGGTGCCGCAAATGTGTCAATTGTTACTCTGGCAAGGGTGGCAAAAGATGCCTAGATACGCGCGGGGCCGATCAAAGGATGACTGACATGCCTACCGTAGAAATCTATACAAAACCGACCTGTGGCTTTTGCTTTATGGCCAAGAGACTGCTGAAATCCAAAGGCGTCAGCTACGCAGAGGTCAATATCAGGGCGCAACCGGAACGTCGGGCCGAGATGATCCAGCGCGCCAATGGGGGCACCACCGTGCCGCAAATCTTTATCGACGGGAAACATGTCGGTGGATGCGATGATCTGATGGCGCTTGAACGGGGTGGCAAGTTGGATGGTATGCTTGCTGCATGAAAGCAGCCCTTGTTCAGCTTAACAGCAGCGACAACCCGGATACCAACCTTGACCAGACGCTTGCATTCATAAGCGAAGCGGCTGGTCAGGGCGCGGGCTTTGTGCTGACGCCCGAAGTGACGAATTGCGTCTCGCAGAACCGCGCCCATCAGGAACAGGTCTTGCAGCCTGAAGATGCGGACCGGACGCTTGCTGGTCTGCGGCAGGCGGCAGCGGCGCATCAGGTCTGGCTGTCGGTTGGGTCACTGGCGCTCAAGACGGGTGACGCGGACGGACGTTTCGCAAACCGGTCCTTCCTGATCAGCCCGCTGGGCGACATCGCGGCCCGGTATGACAAAATCCATATGTTCGATGTCACCGTGTCCGAAAATGAAAGTTATCGGGAGTCTGCCGGCTATCGCCCCGGGGGGCATGCGGTTGTTGCCGATGCGGGATTTGCCAGGATCGGGCTAAGCATCTGCTATGACATCCGGTTTGCGTATCTTTACCGTGCATTGGCGCAGGCCGGGGCGGATATGATCGTTGTGCCTTCGGCATTTTCGCCCGTCACCGGGGCCGCGCATTGGGAGGCGCTTTTGCGCGCGCGGGCCATTGAAACCGGCGCATATATATTGGCCGCAGCCCAAACCGGGACACATCAGGCGCAATCGGGAAAGGCACGCCAAACATTTGGGCATAGCATGGTCATATCGCCCTGGGGCGAGGTTTTGGTGGATATGGGAACAGCGCCGGGCGTGGCGCTGGTTGATCTTGACCCTAAGGAAGTGGCAGAAAGCCGCAGGCGCATTCCCGCGCTGAACCATGATCGTGATTTTGAGGGGCCTTAATGGCCGACGCGCCCAACTCGCTTGCTGTTTCGCTGTTTAGCGAAATACTGGTTGTGGACCAACTGGCCCGCGCCAGCGTGGCGCGTGTCTTACCCAAAGGGATGGAGCTATCCCATTTCACGGTGTTGAACCATCTGGCCCAATCGGGAACCGAAAAATCCCCCGCGCAGCTGGCAAAGACCTTTCATCTGACACGTGGGGCCATGACGAACACCCTGCAAAAGCTCGAATGGGCAGGTTGGGTCCACATCCGGCCGGACTGGGACGATGCCCGCCGCAAGATGGTCGCAATCAGTCCGTCGGGGCAGGCGGCCCGTGATGCGGCCCTCGCGGCCATCGCACCTGTCATTGTGGATGTCGTCGAGAAGGTTGGCGATGATAAGGTCCGCACGGCTTTGCCGGTTCTGCGTGCCCTGCGGCAAAAGCTGAGCAATCTGGAATAGTCGGCCACTGGCGGTCTGATTCCAAACATCATGGCGTTTCGCATGCAGCAATTCAACAATTGAGAGCTGGCTGCGGCTTTGGGCTATCTGCAGTTGGTGCTGGATCCGGATGCGTCTTCACTGCGGTCGTTTGCCGAAAGCCGGAACGATCAGAAACGGACGCTGGCGATCGGGAATAGCTTTGTTGTGGGTTTTGTGGCGGCGTTGATCGCAACCGTGCTTGGCACCGTTGTTGCTGTCGGACTTGCCTCGCCGTGGATGCCTTACAAGCAGTTGATTGCGGCGCTTCTGCTCGATTGTACCGGTTATCGTCAGCGCGGCGGGTACGTTCTTCTTTTAGGCGCCGTTCAACCTGGTCTGGACCTGTGCGGGCCTGATCATCGGGCATGCCGCCTTGGGGGTGCCATTCGTGATTATCACCGTTACGGCCACGCTTAGCGGTTTTCACTGGTCGTTGCTTGTCGTCTTGTCGGCAGCGCTGCTCTTTACACTAGAGGCGCTGCGCCGCCGATCTGAGCGGATGCGTGGGCCGGGGTAAGATCATGCCTCGGTCAGGGCGCCGTCAGCGATGACCCGAACAGGTTTCAGAAGATATGACAAAATCGTCCGTTTTTCAGATCTGATATCGGCTGAAATGGTCATCCCCGGGGTGATGCGCTGCACAGCCCCGGCCGTCGTCAGGTGATCTTGGGCAAAGGACAGCTGAACCCGGAAGACCACATCGCCATTATCCTTCACAAAGCTTGATGGCGATATGCGTTCGACAATGGCCGGAATGTCGCCAAAACGGGTGAAATCGTAGGTCAGCACCTTGACGCTGGCGACATGCCCAATTTCGACCCCACCGATACGATCAGCGGGGATTTCGATCTCTGCATATGATTTGGCACCTGCGGGGATGATCTCTGCAAGTATTTCGCCTGCCCCCAGCACCTCACCACTATTTTGGACGGTCAACCCGTTCACTGTTCCCGCGACAGGCGCGAGCAGAATGTTACGAGCGAGGCGATCCTCAATCTGCAGAATGGATTGTTGGGTAGCGATTTGTTCTTCCAGGTCATCCTGTAGCTGCAATCGTGCTTCGCGCCGAAACTGGGCGATCAATTCGGCCTGCGAAGATTGCATCTGCGCAATCGTAGCCACCTGGATCGCCATATCGCCTTCAAGTTGGGCAATGGTACTTTGCAGGCGGAGTATTTCGCGGTGCAATTCCTCGCGCCGGGCAAGTGTGACAACATTTGCGGCACTTGGCCGTTGATAGCGGTCAAGCTGCCCGCGCAGGATGACCAATTCCTCGTTCGCCGTACGGCGCTGGGTTGCCAGCGCCTGGCGATTTGCCTCGGCCACATTGCGTCGTGCGCGCATGGTTTCCAGTTGCGCCTTCCGATAGCTGATATCTTCGGTAAATGTTGGGGGTACTTCAAGGCCGGCGGGGTGCGGGCTGGCATCATTGGCAAGATCCAGTGACAACAACCATCTGTGGCGGGCCACGCGTGCGTCGATACCCGACAGACTGGCGCGGAGCTTTTCCAGTTCAGCATGCAGGTCTGCGACATCCAGCTGCGCAATGACATCGCCTGCGGCAACACGGTCACCTTCGGCAACCTTGATTTGAGCGACGATGCCGCCGTCGCGATGTTCAATACGGGTGGAAAGACCTTCGGGTCGAATGGTGCCTTCGCCGGTGACGATTTCATATACCGGCGTGATCGCAGCCCAATAGACAAAGGCGCCCAGCATGGCGACAATGCCCCAGATCAGGGCGCGGGCATATTTCCCGTCATGCCGCTCGCTCAGATGTTGGCTGGCAATCAGACCGGACATCACCTGAATGTCCCTTTTCTGGCTGTCTGCGCCCAGGATGCGTTTGGCCTGTTCTGGCTTTTTTCGTTGCTGCATCATCCACTCCTCGCATTTTGTTCTGTCGGTGCGCCGAAAAACTGAACCTGACCGTCGCGCAGGACCAGCGCGTTATCAGCCTGCCGCACAAGGCTGGGGCGATGGGTGACCATGATGGTGGTCATCCGCCCGCGGCGGTTTTTGATCACGGACATCAACCGTTTTTCGTCTTCATCGGACAATCCCGCCTCTGGTTCATCCAGCAACAGGACCTTTGGGTTTTTCAACAGCAGCTGGGCAATGGCAAATTTGGTTCGGAACGATGGCGGAAAGCGGTGGCGAAATTGATAATCCATGCGGGTGTCGAACCCTTGGGGCAATGACCGGATCGCATCAAGAATGCCCATTTCACTGCAAATTTCCTCAATCTCCTGCTCTGTCGCTTCGGGTTTTGTCAGGCGCAGATTTTGCGCCAACGTGCCGTGGATCTGAAGCGAGCGGTGCCCCAGATATCCGATAAGGTCCGCCTTTTGCGCAGGCTCAAACTGTTCGATATTGGCGGCACCGATCAGCACCCTGCCGCTTTGCGCCCGGTAATGCCCCATGATTGCGTTCAGTAGTGACGTTTTTCCCACCCCGGATGCGCCAGTCACGCAGGTGAAACTGCCGCCCGCGATAGTAAGGGTCAGCCCTTTCAGCGCGGCTGCGACTGATTTGGGATAACGCAGCACAAGCCCGTCAACCGTGATGGCAGGGGCCTTTTGGTCGCCATGCAAGAGTTCAGACATGTTCAAGGGGCGATCCGGGCTGCCGGACGGGATTTGCATCATGGCGTCCATTTGTCGAAACAGACTTGCAATTTCAGGCGCGCGAACGGCAAGAATCAGGGCTTGCTGAACGGGGCTGAGAAGCCGCGAAGACAGGATCATACAGGCGATCAATGCGCCGCCGGTCATGTTCCCGCTCATCACCTCGAGCGCGCCGATGGTAATCACCCCGCCAATGGCCAAAGGCGATACAACCGCAATCAGGCTATTGAGAAGAAGCCAGATCGAATCCTGCTTGTGCCGCGCAACGCCAAGGCGCCGAAAACGCGGCGCAAGTCGCGCAGCCCAAACCTGCCCCAACCCCCGGCGCACGATTTGATCGCGTTGGCTGATCGTCTCTTCCTGAAGACGCAGGCAATCGGCGCGCAAAGCCGCCATTTCTTTTGATGTGCGCTTTATTCGTGGATAAAGCGTGGCGCCAACAACCAGATAGACACCAGTGACGCCCAAAAGCAGCACCGCGACAGGCGGGCTAAGCCAGAAGATCGTTGCGAACAAAAGCGCCACGAACGGCATTTCAAACAGAATGGCGACGATCGGGCCGCAATAAAAATCCCGGACCGTTTCAAACTGTTTCAACCGATTGATCTGTTCACTGACCGAGCTGGCGCGCAGCATTTCCAACCGAAAGCTGATCAGTTTTTCATATAGTACACTGCTGACAATGTATTCTAGCCGCCCCGAGACACGGGCGATCAGCCGTGACTTTATTCGCCGAAGCCGCAAGTCGCAAAACAACAGCAACCCAACCCCCATCAAAAGGCTGATTAAGGTGTCATAGGCTTTTGCGGGCAGCACCTTGTCGAAGATGAAACCAACCGACAGCGATGCAAGAATGATAAGAGCATTTGACAGAAACGTCACGGTCAGGATCGTTCGGTTTTCCGATCCAAATCGAGCAAATGTCTTGGAAATCCAACCTGATCGCGCATTTTGCGACTGCGTTTGGTCAGATAATTCCTCAACAATCTGGCAGTCATAAATCCTGGATTTTCGAAGCTTGCTGAACCGCTCTGTTTGCGGATCATACAGCACTGGCTGCCGGCGGTTATCATAGGCCAGAAACAGGCATCGCCCATATTTCGTGACCACGAAGGACCCGGGCGGCAAGGTTGCCAAATTCCGGCCGCGCACCCGGTCAGAGGATGTCGAAAAACCAAGTATGCAAAGTGCAGTGCGCATTTCTGACACGCCGAAAGTTTCGGCGTAGTGCGGGATTGCGCCGGCGAACGTGCGATAGTTGACCGGCCAGGAAACGCGCTGCAGCACCTCTACCATGGCCAGTGCCGCCGACGATTTGGTTGACACCCCCCCAAACCGCCCTGTTTTCAGCCCATCACGCAAGAAGGCGTACGCGCGCGTATGATCACGTGTTGCGTCAATCCGGCGCTCAACCTCGGGATCAAGCCTGGGCGCGCCCGTCCTGTCGGGCGGCAACGGGTTTTCCAGTATCAGCGGTGTCAATGCCGTCATGATGCCACCCGCGCCTTGGGGGGTGATGCGGTCAGTGTCTTTTCACGCAAGACGCCATCATTCAGCGTAAACGTCCGATTGGCCAGCGCCATGTAAGACGGGCGGTGAGTGACCATCACCGTGATCGCGTCTGGTATGCGCTGCCGCAAAATCTCGATCATGCGCAGATCTGTCGCGCGGTCCAACCCGGCATTCGCCTCGTCAAAGAGAATGATGTCAGGCGACCTGACCAAGCCAGAGATCAGCAAAATGCCATCATGGATTGATTTCGGCAGGCTTGTTTCCGTGCGTGCCGCCACCCGCAGGCTGAGGCCGTCAGAATGCTGCAGAATAAACTCCCGAATACCCAGTTCACTTGCAAGCGCAAAGGCGGCATCACTGTACTTTGCCGGCTCGAACGCCGTCATATTTTCCAACAACGTCCCCTCAAGAAGCGTATGGTCAGCCGACAGCAACGCGATCCGGTCCGCGAGGATGGCGCTGTGGATATCGGGGAGCGGGATATCATTTATTCTGACGGTCCCGTCGGTTGGCGCGACATGTCCCGCCAGCAGCGCCAGTAGCAGCGAACGACCGGCCCCCTCATTACCGGCCAGCAAAACGCAATCGCCGCGCCGCAATCTGGCCGTGGCGTTCCTGAACACATACTTTCCGTCATTACCCGGCGCTAATGAGACGTCATCCAGCGCAATTTCGTCGACGCGCGGGATCACCATTTCGCCGGTATGCACCATCGGGGTGAGCAGCAGGTCATTCACATCTTGTTCCGACCGGCGCGTGTCACGTTCGCCCGCCAACAACGCCTCGATCCGCAATGTCGGCTGAATGACCCGCCCGGTAAGAAGAACGGTGGCAGCAAGGCCGCCAATGGACATTTGCCCCGAAATGACAAGGACCGAGCCGATGCCGGACATGAATACCGGCGCCATCAGTCCGATGGCGGCGGTCACACCCTGGGAAAAATTGATCCGACCACTGATCTGATGGGTCATGAAGGCACTGACCGACATCAGCTTTTCATAACGGCGCTGCATCAATGGCTCGATCCCGAGCCCCTTGATCATCTCGATCCCTTCCAGGGTCTCCATCAGGAAAGAGTGCCGCCGCCGATCCCGATCCTGCCGTTCCAGGCTGTCGCGTAAGATCTTGCGCCGTTGTATCCACACAATGCACAGCGATATCGCCGCAAAGGCGCAGATCGCAGCCCCCATCACGGGGGAAATCAGGGTCATGACGGTGACGAAAATGGCGATGAACGGAATATCCAGCAATGCGGTGGCCGCATCGCTTCCATGGTGCTGTCGGACCCGATTGATGCTTTCCATCCGGTCATGCTGCGTGCCTTGATCAATGCTGTCCTGCAGGCTGCCGAATTGCAGCAATCGTTGATATGCGGTTGTGTAAGCAAAGCTTTCGAACCGCACGCTGGCCAAGGCAACAAGATGTCCCCGGGCAACACGCAGGCAGAATTCGGCAAGGGCTGCCCCAAACAAGCCCAGCATCAAAACCGTCAAGGTCTCATACCCTTGCCGCGGGATGATGCGATCGTAAATCTGGATCATCATCAGCGGCAGCGCCAATCCAAGCAGATTGATGGCGAGTGACCCCGCCACGATATGCGGGTTACGACGCAATCGTCGCATATCTTCCTGTAGTTTCATGACCAACCCGCTTGCGTATTCCTACTCGCAGACCAGCCTACCAGTTTAGGTGTAAGTTTTGGTTAATTGGCGCAATTTTAGCCAATTGGCGCAGCCTCCGCGCCCGCCTGCATGACGAAGCGGAGGCCGAAAACCGGGCTACCAGGTGATACGGTCGATACCGATGAAATCGACCGATCCGCCCTGATCGAATGTGATCACCCCGGCCGCATCACTTGACAGATCGAGACTGTTGGTCGAGGACCCAACAACAGAGCTGCCATTGTCCAGTATCATCGTCCAGCCATCCCCATCGATCGTGTTGCCCGACACCCCTTGCACACCGCCAACATCTGTCAATGCGATGATATCAGTCCATCCCGATGCATCCTCGATGACATCATTTCCCTGCAGGGCTTCAACGACGTAAATGTCATCGCCATCACCGCCGTACATTGTATCGTCGCCCAGATGTCCGGTCAGCATGTCATTGCCGGTGCCGCCATATAAAGTGTCGTTGCCGGCACCACCGTCAAGAGTGTCGTTTCCGCCGTCACCATACAAGGTGTCATCGTCGTTTCCGCCAAAAAGCCTGTCCTCACCAGAGCCACCATAGACAGTATCATTGCCGTCCATTGACGCCACAGTATCATTTCCTGACCCGGCATAGATGATGTCATCGCCGGACATGGCATATACATTGTCATCGCCGCCACGTGCATAAACGACGTCAACCGAGGACGTGCCATAAATGCTATCGTTGCCTGATGTGCCCGTTCTTGTGGCTGTCTCAGCGAATCCGCTGTCGTAGTCGGGGTTATCGGCGGCAGGGGCTGCTCCGAGGCTTTCTATTTCTGCGGCGGTATATGTGGTGCCGTTGAAGTAGAAGACCTCGACGCCGGTTACGCTATCCGTACCTGAATTCAGCCCGTCGTTCGGATTAAGATCGGTGATGGTGAAAGTGTCACTGTCACCGTCATAACTGATATCATAGTCGCTGACATCGCCATGGAAATAGGCGGTATCGTCACCATCGCCACCATCAATGATATCGTCGCCTTGCGCACCAATGATTTGGTCGTCGCCAGCGCCGCCCGTAAGCGTGTCATTGCCGGTGCCACCTATAATGGTGTCCTCTTCGGATGTGCCGGTAACGACCTCGCCCGTGTTGGACGCGGTGTAGCTTCCTTCGAAGTCGTCAACCTGGATCGTCAGGGTTTGTTGGACGCTGGCGCCATGTTGGTCCGTGGACCTTATGACCAGATCGAACGCGCTATCGGTTTCATGGTCAATCGTCTGCCCGGACCGGACGCGGATGTCATTCCCGACAATCTCAAATTTGCCGGATGGATCATTCACCAGCGTGTAGCTGTGGGTGTCGCCGGCATCATCCGTTGTGCTCAAGGTGGCCACGGTTGTCCCGGATGGGTCATTGGCGCTACCGATAGAGCCGCCATCCGCGACTGTCTCATCAACCGTACCGCCGCTGGCAAAGGCGATGTCGGTCGGGGCGGTATTGGCCTGACGTTCGGCCTCGGCCACCAGATCCGCATGGGTATAGCTGGTGCGTCTGAAGCTGAAGTTTTCGACCCCCGTAACTGTGTCTGTCCCCTCATTCAGCCCGTCGGCCGTATTCTGGTCAGTGATTGTGAACGTGTCGGTGTCGCTATCATAGCTGATCGCGAAATCCTCTAGCCGGCCACCATAGCGCATCGTGTCGGTGCCAGCACCGCCATCAATCACGTCATCGCCTGCATTGGAATCGATCAGGTCCGCGCCATCGCCCGCATCAAGCGTTGTGTTGCCATCGCCGAGGTTAATATAATCGTCGCCGGCGCCGGCATTGATGATATCCGTTCCGCCATACTCGATAATGTAGTCATCACCATCGCCAGCATTGATCGTATCATTTCCAGTGCTTGAAATGATCTCGTCATTCCCGGCGCCAGTGTTGAAGATATTGTTGCCGCCGCCGCTATAGATATAGTCGGCGTTGTCGGACCCCGTGATGTTATCGTCACCTGCCCCCCCCTGAATGAAGTTTTCCGTCACACCGGTATCGGCAAAACTGACGCCTGTATCGGCCAGCACGATATCCTCGGCCACATCATTGATCGTCAGGGTGATCTGCTGCGGGGCGGATGTGGTAAAGGCATCTGCGGCAGTGACATAAAGCGTCTGGGTCTGGGCGGTCTCAAAATCGATCTCGGCCCCGGGGCGGAGCCGGATCTCATTGCCGCTGATCTGGAAATCGGGGTCGCTGACCGGCGTGCCGGCCGCATCGGTGATCTGATAGCTCAGCGTGTCGCCATCCGCATCCGTGGCGGCCAGCGTGGCGACCAGGGTGCCGGCGGCGGCGGTCTCGTCCACGGCGCCGCCACTGGCAATGGCGGGGCTGCCGGGGGCGGTATTGGCCTGGCGGGCGGCCTCGGTCTGCAGATCGGCAGCACTATAGGCGGTGCCGTTAAAGACAAAGCTTTCTGCACCTGTTATGGTGTCGGTCCCTTCATCGCCGTCAGTTGCGTTCATGTCGGTAATGGTGAACCGACTTGCGCCGGAATTGTAACTGATCGCGTAGTCGGCAAAGTTGCCGTCGTAAAAGACTCGATCGGTGCCGGATCCGGCAGCAATTTCATCGTCACCGGCCCCGCCGGTAATGTCGTCATTTCCGGCATTCCCAGTGATAAAGTCATCGCCGCCACCGGACCGAATAATGTCGTTTCCATCGCCGCCGTAGATGGTATCATCTCCGCCGCCCGTCGTGATCGTATCGTCGCCTTCCTGACCTTCGACAAAGCTGTCGCCACCGCTGATCGAGACGACGTCGTCACCAGCACCCATTATAAATGAACCGCCACCGGTGCCACCGATGACCGTGTCGTCGCCGCGGCCCGTTTCCACGGCAAGCCGATCGGTCATCGCGGATCCGTCGATGTAGTCGGTGCCTGCGCCGGTGATCGCCAAATTGACCCCGTCAAAATTCAACACGTTGACACCATCTGTCGCAGTGCCGGTATCATTGTCGGCGAACGTCATGTCCACATCGGTGGTCACGGCGCTCATATTGATGAAATCGCCACTGGTATCAGTTGCGTCCGCGATTGTGTCAGTGCCCCAGTTATCGGCAAATATGTATTCGTCAACGCCGTCCCCACCGATAAGCGTATCGGTTCCGGCACCGCCGGTCAGCTTGTCGTTTCCGTCGCCACCCCGCAGAATGTCGTCAGATATTGTTGTCAGGCTGATCTGATCAAGAAGTGGGCCAAGCCCGTTGTCTTCCGCAGCTAACTCTCTGAATTCAAGCCGCTCGGTGCCGCCCGCACCCGTTACATTAAGTGTGAAGACGTCCCAACCCTGGCCATCTGCGGCCGAGTAGGTACCAAGGAGATTTCCGCCGAAATATACTTCGATCCCGTCCGCTTCATGGCCGGGGGAGTCATGCAGACTGAAGCTAAGTTGATAGGTGTCGCCTGCGACTGTGGTGATGTCCTGATAGATGTTGCCTAATGTTCCGGCAGCGCCATCGATTTCCACGAAATTGCCATAGTCAGTGGCCTCGATGTTATTATATCCAGAGGCCCATACTTCGATCCCGCCCGAGTCGGTTGACCAGCCTGCTGGATTTCCATCAGCGGAATAGGCCCCCCATCCGATCCCCGCTTCCAGATCCCCGTTTGTAATAAGATCATGCTCTCCCTTAAGAATGTCCCGGCCGGCCCCGCCTGACAGGTCATCGCCGCCGGCATTGCCGATGATCGTATCGTTTCCGGCCCCGCCCAGGATGAAGTTTTCTTCCGAGGTTCCAGCAATTGTCTCGCCGGTATCCCCTGCCGTGTAGCGACCCTCATAGTCTGTGACGTCAATCGTTAGCGTTTTCTCGACGCTTTCGCCGAAATTATCGGTGCTGCGGATGACCAGATCGAACGCGCTATCGGTTTCATGGTCAATCGTCTGCCCGGACCGGACGCGGATGTCATTCCCGACAATCTCGAATTTGCCGGATGGATCATTCACCAGCGTGTAGCTGTGAGTGTCACCCGCATCATCCGTTGTGCTCAAGGTGGCCACGGTTGTCCCGGATGGGTCATTGGCGCTGCCGATAGAGCCACCATCCGCGACTGTCTCGTCAACGGAACCGCCGCTGGCAAAGGCGATGTCGGTTGGGGCGGTATTGGCCTGGCGGGCGGCCTCGGTCTGCAGATCGGCAGCACTATAGGCGGTGCCGTTAAAGACAAAGCTTTCGATCCCGGTCAGCTGGTCGGTGCCCTCATCCAGCCCATCGGCTGTGTTGGTATCGGTGATGGTAAAGGTGGCGCTGTCGCCATCATAGCTGATCGCGTAATCGGCCAGATCCCCGGCATAGCGGACACTATCCGTGCCGGCCCCGCCGGTCAGGGTATCATCCCCCGCCCCGCCGGACAGGGTATCGGCGCCGGCACTGCCGGTGATCGTATCATCGCCCGCGCCACCGGTGACGGTGTTTTCCGTCACGCCGGTATCGGCAAAACTGACGCCTGTATCGGCCAGCACGATATCCTCGGCCACGTCATTGATCGTCAGGGTGATCTGCTGCGGGGCGGATGTGGTAAAGGCATCTGCGGCCGTGACATAGAGCGTCTGGGTCTGGGCGGTCTCAAAATCGATCTCGGCCCCGGGGCGGAGCCGGATCTCATTGCCGCTGATCTGGAAATCGGGGTCGCTGACCGGCGTGCCGGCCGCATCGGTGATCTGATAGCTGAGCGTGTCGCCATCCGCATCCGTCGCGGCCAGCGTGGCGACCAGGGTGCCGGCGGCGGCGGTCTCGTCCACGGCGCCGCCACTGGCAATGGCGGGGCTGCCGGGGGCGGTATTGGCCTGGCGGGCGGCCTCGGTCTGCAGATCGGCAGCACTATAGGCGGTGCCGTTAAAGACAAAGCTTTCGATCCCGGTCAGCTGGTCGGTGCCCTCATCCAGCCCATCGGCTGTGTTGGTATCGGTGATGGTAAAGGTGGCGCTGTCGCCATCATAGCTGATCGCGTAATCGGCCAGATCCCCGGCATAGCGGACACTATCCGTGCCGGCCCCGCCGGTCAGGGTATCATCCCCCGCCCCGCCGGACAGGGTATCGGCGCCGGCACTGCCGGTGATCGTATCATCGCCCGCGCCACCGGTGACGGTGTTTTCCGTCACGCCGGTATCGGCAAAACTGATGCCTGTATCGGCCAGCACGATATCCTCGGCCACATCATTGATCGTCAGGGTGATCTGCTGCGGGGCGGATGTGGTAAAGGCATCTGCGGCCGTGACATAGAGCGTCTGGGTCTGGGCGGTCTCAAAGTCGATCTCGGCCCCGGGGCGGAGCCGGATCTCATTGCCGCTGATCTGGAAATCGGGGTCGCTGACCGGCGTGCCGGCCGCATCGGTGATCTGATAGCTGAGCGTGTCGCCATCCGCATCCGTGGCGGCCAGAGTGGCGACCAGGGTGCCGGCGGCGGCGGTCTCGTCCACGGCGCCGCCACTGGCAATGGCGGGGCTGCCGGGGGCGGTATTGGCCTGGCGGGCGGCCTCGGTCTGCAGATCGGCAGCACTATAGGCGGTGCCGTTAAAGACAAAGCTTTCGATCCCGGTCAGCTGGTCGGTGCCCTCATCCAGCCCATCGGCTGTGTTGGTATCGGTGATGGTAAAGGTGGCGCTGTCGCCATCATAGCTGATCGCGTAATCGGCCAGATCCCCGGCATAGCGGACACTATCCGTGCCGGCCCCGCCGGTCAGGGTATCATCCCCCGCCCCGCCGGACAGGGTATCAGCGCCGGCACTGCCGGTGATCGTATCATCGCCCGCGCCACCGGTGACGGTGTTTTCCGTCACGCCGGTATCGGCAAAACTGACGCCTGTATCGGCCAGCACGATATCCTCGGCCACGTCATTGATCGTCAGGGTGATCTGCTGCGGGGCGGATGTGGTAAAGGCATCTGCGGCCGTGACATAGAGCGTCTGGGTCTGGGCGGTCTCAAAATCGATCTCGGCCCCGGGGCGGAGCCGGATCTCATTGCCGCTGATCTGGAAATCGGGGTCGCTGACCGGCGTGCCGGCCGCATCGGTGATCTGATAGCTGAGCGTGTCGCCATCCGCATCCGTCGCGGCCAGCGTGGCGACCAGGGTGCCGGCGGCGGCGGTCTCGTCCACGGCGCCGCCACTGGCAATGGCGGGGCTGCCGGGGGCGGTATTGGCCTGGCGGGCGGCCTCGGTCTGCAGATCGGCAGCACTATAGGCGGTGCCGTTAAAGACAAAGCTTTCGATCCCGGTCAGCTGGTCGGTGCCCTCATCCAGCCCATCGGCTGTGTTGGTATCGGTGATGGTAAAGGTGGCGCTGTCGCCATCATAGCTGATCGCGTAATCGGCCAGATCCCCGGCATAGCGGACACTATCCGTGCCGGCCCCGCCGGTCAGGGTATCATCCCCCGCCCCGCCGGACAGGGTATCGGCGCCGGCACTGCCGGTGATCGTATCATCGCCCGCGCCACCGGTGACGGTGTTTTCCGTCACGCCGGTATCGGCAAAACTGATGCCTGTATCGGCCAGCACGATATCCTCGGCCACATCATTGATCGTCAGGGTGATCTGCTGCGGGGCGGATGTGGTAAAGGCATCTGCGGCCGTGACATAGAGCGTCTGGGTCTGGGCGGTCTCAAAGTCGATCTCGGCCCCGGGGCGGAGCCGGATCTCATTGCCGCTGATCTGGAAATCGGGGTCGCTGACCGGCGTGCCGGCCGCATCGGTGATCTGATAGCTCAGCGTGTCGCCATCCGCATCCGTCGCGGCCAGCGTGGCGACCAGGGTGCCGGCGGCGGCGGTCTCGTCCACGGCGCCGCCACTGGCAATGGCGGGGCTGCCGGGGGCGGTATTGGCCTGGCGGGCGGCCTCGGTCTGCAGATCGGCAGCACTATAGGCGGTGCCGTTAAAGACAAAGCTTTCGATCCCGGTCAGCTGGTCGGTGCCCTCATCCAGCCCATCGGCTGTGTTGGTATCGGTGATGGTAAAGGTGGCGCTGTCGCCATCATAGCTGATCGCGTAATCGGCCAGATCCCCGGCATAGCGGACACTATCCGTGCCGGCCCCGCCGGTCAGGGTATCATCCCCCGCCCCGCCGGACAGGGTATCGGCGCCGGCACTGCCGGTGATCGTATCATCGCCCGCGCCACCGGTGACGGTGTTTTCCGTCACGCCGGTATCGGCAAAACTGACGCCTGTATCGGCCAGCACGATATCCTCGGCCACGTCATTGATCGTCAGGGTGATCTGCTGCGGGGCGGATGTGGTAAAGGCATCTGCGGCCGTGACATAGAGCGTCTGGGTCTGGGCGGTCTCAAAATCGATCTCGGCCCCGGGGCGGAGCCGGATCTCATTGCCGCTGATCTGGAAATCGGGGTCGCTGACCGGCGTGCCGGCCGCATCGGTGATCTGATAGCTGAGCGTGTCGCCATCCGCATCCGTCGCGGCCAGCGTGGCGACCAGGGTGCCGGCGGCGGCGGTCTCGTCCACGGCGCCGCCACTGGCAATGGCGGGGCTGCCGGGGGCGGTATTGGCCTGGCGGGCGGCCTCGGTCTGCAGATCGGCAGCACTATAGGCGGTGCCGTTAAAGACAAAGCTTTCGATCCCGGTCAGCTGGTCGGTGCCCTCATCCAGCCCATCGGCTGTGTTGGTATCGGTGATGGTAAAGGTGGCGCTGTCGCCATCATAGCTGATCGCGTAATCGGCCAGATCCCCGGCATAGCGGACACTATCCGTGCCGGCCCCGCCGGTCAGGGTATCATCCCCCGCCCCGCCGGACAGGGTATCGGCGCCGGCACTGCCGGTGATCGTATCATCGCCCGCGCCACCGGTGACGGTGTTTTCCGTCACGCCGGTATCGGCAAAACTGACGCCTGTATCGGCCAGCACGATATCCTCGGCCACGTCATTGATCGTCAGGGTGATCTGCTGCGGGGCGGATGTGGTAAAGGCATCTGCGGCCGTGACATAGAGCGTCTGGGTCTGGGCGGTCTCAAAATCGATCTCGGCCCCGGGGCGGAGCCGGATCTCATTGCCGCTGATCTGGAAATCGGGGTCGCTGACCGGCGTGCCGGCCGCATCGGTGATCTGATAGCTGAGCGTGTCGCCATCCGCATCCGTCGCGGCCAGCGTGGCGACCAGGGTGCCGGCGGCGGCGGTCTCGTCCACGGCGCCGCCACTGGCAATGGCGGGGCTGCCGGGGGCGGTATTGGCCTGGCGGGCGGCCTCGGTCTGCAGATCGGCAGCACTATAGGCGGTGCCGTTAAAGACAAAGCTTTCGATCCCGGTCAGCTGGTCGGTGCCCTCATCCAGCCCATCGGCTGTGTTGGTATCGGTGATGGTAAAGGTGGCGCTGTCGCCATCATAGCTGATCGCGTAATCGGCCAGATCCCCGGCATAGCGGACACTATCCGTGCCGGCCCCGCCGGTCAGGGTATCATCCCCCGCCCCGCCGGACAGGGTATCGGCGCCGGCACTGCCGGTGATCGTATCATCGCCCGCGCCACCGGTGACGGTGTTTTCCGTCACGCCGGTATCGGCAAAACTGATGCCTGTATCGGCCAGCACGATATCCTCGGCCACATCATTGATCGTCAGGGTGATCTGCTGCGGGGCGGATGTGGTAAAGGCATCTGCGGCCGTGACATAGAGCGTCTGGGTCTGGGCGGTCTCAAAGTCGATCTCGGCCCCGGGGCGGAGCCGGATCTCATTGCCGCTGATCTGGAAATCGGGGTCGCTGACCGGCGTGCCGGCCGCATCGGTGATCTGATAGCTCAGCGTGTCGCCATCCGCATCCGTCGCGGCCAGCGTGGCGACCAGGGTGCCGGCGGCGGCGGTCTCGTCCACGGCGCCGCCACTGGCAATGGCGGGGCTGCCGGGGGCGGTATTGGCCTGGCGGGCGGCCTCGGTCTGCAGATCGGCAGCACTATAGGCGGTGCCGTTAAAGACAAAGCTTTCGATCCCGGTCAGCTGGTCGGTGCCCTCATCCAGCCCATCGGCTGTGTTGGTATCGGTGATGGTAAAGGTGGCGCTGTCGCCATCATAGCTGATCGCGTAATCGGCCAGATCCCCGGCATAGCGGACACTATCCGTGCCGGCCCCGCCGGTCAGGGTATCATCCCCCGCCCCGCCGGACAGGGTATCGGCGCCGGCACTGCCGGTGATCGTATCATCGCCCGCGCCACCGGTGACGGTGTTTTCCGTCACGCCGGTATCGGCAAAACTGACGCCTGTATCGGCCAGCACGATATCCTCGGCCACGTCATTGATCGTCAGGGTGATCTGCTGCGGGGCGGATGTGGTAAAGGCATCTGCGGCCGTGACATAGAGCGTCTGGGTCTGGGCGGTCTCAAAATCGATCTCGGCCCCGGGGCGGAGCCGGATCTCATTGCCGCTGATCTGGAAATCGGGGTCGCTGACCGGCGTGCCGGCCGCATCGGTGATCTGATAGCTGAGCGTGTCGCCATCCGCATCCGTCGCGGCCAGCGTGGCGACCAGGGTGCCGGCGGCGGCGGTCTCGTCCACGGCGCCGCCACTGGCAATGGCGGGGCTGCCGGGGGCGGTATTGGCCTGGCGGGCGGCCTCGGTCTGCAGATCGGCAGCACTATAGGCGGTGCCGTTAAAGACAAAGCTTTCGATCCCGGTCAGCTGGTCGGTGCCCTCATCCAGCCCATCGGCTGTGTTGGTATCGGTGATGGTAAAGGTGGCGCTGTCGCCATCATAGCTGATCGCGTAATCGGCCAGATCCCCGGCATAGCGGACACTATCCGTGCCGGCCCCGCCGGTCAGGGTATCATCCCCCGCCCCGCCGGACAGGGTATCGGCGCCGGCACTGCCGGTGATCGTATCATCGCCCGCGCCACCGGTGACGGTGTTTTCCGTCACGCCGGTATCGGCAAAACTGACGCCTGTATCGGCCAGCACGATATCCTCGGCCACGTCATTGATCGTCAGGGTGATCTGCTGCGGGGCGGATGTGGTAAAGGCATCTGCGGCCGTGACATAGAGCGTCTGGGTCTGGGCGGTCTCAAAATCGATCTCGGCCCCGGGGCGGAGCCGGATCTCATTGCCGCTGATCTGGAAATCGGGGTCGCTGACCGGCGTGCCGGCCGCATCGGTGATCTGATAGCTGAGCGTGTCGCCATCCGCATCCGTCGCGGCCAGCGTGGCGACCAGGGTGCCGGCGGCGGCGGTCTCGTCCACGGCGCCGCCACTGGCAATGGCGGGGCTGCCGGGGGCGGTATTGGCCTGGCGGGCGGCCTCGGTCTGCAGATCGGCAGCACTATAGGCGGTGCCGTTAAAGACAAAGCTTTCGATCCCGGTCAGCTGGTCTGTGCCTTCATCCAGCCCATCGGCTGTGTTGGTATCGGTGATGGTAAAGGTGGCGCTGTCGCCATCATAGCTGATCGCGTAATCGGCCAGATCCCCGGCATAGCGGACACTATCCGTGCCGGCCCCGCCGGTCAGGGTATCATCCCCCGCCCCGCCGGACAGGGTATCGGCGCCGGCACTGCCGGTGATCGTATCATCGCCCGCGCCACCGGTGACGGTGTTTTCCGTCACGCCGGTATCGGCAAAACTGACGCCTGTATCGGCCAGCACGATATCCTCGGCCACGTCATTGATCGTCAGGGTGATCTGCTGCGGGGCGGATGTGGTAAAGGCATCTGCGGCCGTGACATAGAGCGTCTGGGTCTGGGCGGTCTCAAAATCGATCTCGGCCCCGGGGCGGAGCCGGATCTCATTGCCGCTGATCTGGAAATCGGGGTCGCTGACCGGCGTGCCGGCCGCATCGGTGATCTGATAGCTCAGCGTGTCGCCATCCGCATCCGTCGCGGCCAGCGTGGCGACCAGGGTGCCGGCGGCGGCGGTCTCGTCCACGGCGCCGCCACTGGCAATGGCGGGGCTGCCGGGGGCGGTATTGGCCTGGCGGGCGGCCTCGGTCTGCAGATCGGCAGCACTATAGGCGGTGCCGTTAAAGACAAAGCTTTCGATCCCGGTCAGCTGGTCGGTGCCCTCATCCAGCCCATCGGCTGTGTTGGTATCGGTGATGGTAAAGGTGGCGCTGTCGCCATCATAGCTGATCGCGTAATCGGCCAGATCCCCGGCATAGCGGACACTATCCGTGCCGGCCCCGCCGGTCAGGGTATCATCCCCCGCCCCGCCGGACAGGGTATCGGCGCCGGCACTGCCGGTGATCGTATCATCGCCCGCGCCACCGGTGACGGTGTTTTCCGTCACGCCGGTATCGGCAAAACTGACGCCTGTATCGGCCAGCACGATATCCTCGGCCACGTCATTGATCGTCAGGGTGATCTGCTGCGGGGCGGATGTGGTAAAGGCATCTGCGGCCGTGACATAGAGCGTCTGGGTCTGGGCGGTCTCAAAATTGATCTCGGCCCCGGGGCGGAGCCGGATCTCATTGCCGCTGATCTGGAAATCGGGGTCGCTGACCGGCGTGCCGGCCGCATCGGTGATCTGATAGCTGAGCGTGTCGCCATCCGCATCCGTCGCGGCCAGCGTGGCGACCAGGGTGCCGGCGGCGGCGGTCTCGTCCACGGCGCCGCCACTGGCAATGGCGGGGCTGCCGGGGGCGGTATTGGCCTGGCGGGCGGCCTCGGTCTGCAGATCGGCAGCACTATAGGCGGTGCCGTTAAAGACAAAGCTTTCGATCCCGGTCAGCTGGTCTGTGCCTTCATCCAGCCCATCGGCTGTGTTGGTATCGGTGATGGTAAAGGTGGCGCTGTCGCCATCATAGCTGATCGCGTAATCGGCCAGATCCCCGGCATAGCGGACACTATCCGTGCCGGCCCCGCCGGTCAGGGTATCATCCCCCGCCCCGCCGGACAGGGTATCGGCGCCGGCACTGCCGGTGATCGTATCATCGCCCGCGCCACCGGTGACGGTGTTTTCCGTCACGCCGGTATCGGCAAAACTGACGCCTGTATCGGCCAGCACGATATCCTCGGCCACGTCATTGATCGTCAGGGTGATCTGCTGCGGGGCGGATGTGAGACCGTCATGGACGGCCACAATTGTGATGTCGAAACTTGGCAGTTGCTCGAAGTCCAGACTGACGCCTGGACGCACCCGAATATCGCTACCAACGATTTCGACAAGCGGGTGATCGACCGGTCGCCCTTGGGGATCAGCCAGAAAGTATGTGGTGCCGTCCGGGTCGGCGTCTGAACTTGTGATCGTGCCGATTGTCGGGTTCGTGTCGTCGGCTTCTCTGATGTCCGGTTCGATCGCTATCGTTGGCCGGGCGGGTGGGACCGGCTCGGGCAATTGGTAGGGCGTATCGGGAATGCTGGGGGGCGTCGGGCCCGCATCAGTGGCGTCGGACGGATTGCCGGCGCCATCAATCTGCGCGTCGTCGCTTGTTGGTGCGGGGTCTTCCGCGCGATTTTCAGGTGCGGGACCACCGGATACCGCATTGCTGTCGGCAGGTTCGGCGTTTTGTGGGGTGATATCAGGGAAAATAGCTGACTGTGATCGTTGGCCGGCCGGGTCCGGTGCATCGGTCGGCGCTTGAGTTTCCTCGTTCGGAGCGGCTTGCACAGTTGATCCACGGGCTGGCGAACCGGCTTGCTGTGGGGCCGTGGCCGTCGCTGGAGATGTGTTTGCATCTGGTTGCGACGGGCGATCTGGATTGGAGACGCGATCCGTATCCGAAACGATGTCAGCCTCAGCGCTGTTGGGCTTCAAAAGGCCAGATAAGACGGCCAGGGTCGCGGCGGCGCCGCTGACGGCTGCACCACTGCCGCTGATGTTGTTGGCGTCAATCTCTTCGGTGACATCATCGGGGCGGTCGGCGTTTTTCTGATGTGTCTTCGGACTAGCCCCGGACTTGCCGGTCTGTCCTTGATCAGACTTGCTCAAAGAGGTCTTAATTTGAGAGAAGAACGACTTCATTACTGAATCCCTACACGCCAGAATACCACACCCGACATGCGGCATCACAGGGATCCGTTAAAAAACGGTAACAGATGAAATTGAAGGAAATGAAGCGTTTTGATGCAGGTGAGTGGCGCGGTTTTGGGTTAACCACGATACTCTTTGTGAAAGCGAAAGATACTTTTCGTTATCAATGGCTTGCGGCACATATGGTGCTCGCTTGCGCGTTGCAAAAGCGGGTCGCTGTAAACCGGAATCGCGCCAAATTAGCTAAAAGATGATAGATATCGTGACGACTGATGTGTTTCGGTCAGCCCGGTTTCGTTGCGGCCGTGACATAGTTGACCGACAGATCGCGATCAGAAATGGACCAGGTGAACCGGGCAAAATTGAAAACAAAACCCTTGCGGTCCACCGGCGTCATGCCGGCCTTTTCGAGAAAGGCAAATAGCTCGTCCGGCGTGATGAATTTCGACCATTCATGAGTGCCCTTGGGCAACCAGCGCATGACCCATTCCGCGCCGACAATTGCCATTGCAAATGATTTGGGATTTCTGTTGATCGTCGAGCAGATGTGAATCCCGCCCGGCTTCATCAGATTGTGACAGGCATCCAGATAGGTTTGCGGGTCGGCCACATGTTCGACCACTTCCATGTTCAGCACGGCGTCAAATTGTTCGCCCGCTTCGGCCATCGCTTCGGCAGTGGTGTGGCGGTAGTCGATGGCTAACCCGGATTTCTCGGCGTGGATTTGTGCAACCGGAATATTGCGTGCGGCCGCGTCTGCGCCAACCACCTCGGCGCCCAGCCTTGCCATGGGTTCGCATAGCAGCCCGCCGCCACAACCGATATCAAGAATGCGCAAACCCGCAAATGGGGCAGTGTCCTGCAGGTCGCGCCCGAACTCTGCCGCGATCTGCTGCGTGATGTAGTCCAGTCGGACGGGGTTCATCATGTGCAGCGGTTTGAATTTGCCATTGAGATCCCACCACTCGGCCGCCATGGCTTCGAATTTTGCAATCTCGGCGGGATCAACAGTTGTGGTGGACATTTGATGGCTCCGTTGGCTGCGCTGGTCGTGGTCAGTGGTTTCGATATGCGATATAGGGTGAATATGGATAGAGTCGTAGGACAAAAGCGCCCAGGTGCGCATCTTTATCAGCCCATTGATCCGTTTGATCAGCGGATTATTGAGGTGGGCGATGGGCATCGTATCTATATGGAACAATGCGGAAATCCCGACGGGATACCGGTTGTGGTGCTGCATGGTGGTCCCGGTGGCGGGTGCAGCCCGGCAATGCGCCGTTATTTCGATCCGAACGCCTATCGGATTATCCTGTTCGATCAGCGTGGATGTGGCCGGTCGCGCCCCCATGCCAGTGTGCGGGCAAATACGACGTGGCATCTGGTTGCTGATATCGAACGGATCCGGATGACCCTTGGTATCGAGCGCTGGATTGCATTTGGCGGGTCCTGGGGGGCCACGCTTGCGTTGATTTACGCACAGGCGCATCCGGACCGGGTTGCCGCCCTTAGCCTGCGCGGCGTGTTCCTGATGACCAAACCAGAGCTGGACTGGTTCTATGGGGGCGGTGCGGGCAAATTCTGGCCCGATCTGTGGGAGCGTTTTGCGTCCCTGATCCCCGAAGACGAGCAGGACGACTTTATTGCGGCCTATCACCGGCGGCTGTTTTCGGGGGATCTGCCGCAAGAGACCCGCTATGCCCGCGCATGGGCCGCCTGGGAAAATGCGCTGGCGTCAATCGACAATGACGGGGTGACCGGCGACAGCCCGGCAGATTATGCCCGTGCCTTTGCGCGGCTGGAAAACCATTATTTTGTGAATGCTGGTTTTCTGGATGCAGATCAGCAGATATTGCACCCGGCGCAGATGGCGAAGATCGCCCATATACCGGGGGCGATCGTCCAGGGCCGCTACGATATGATCTGCCCGCCACATTCGGCCTATCGGCTGTCCAAAGCATGGCCGAAATCGCGGCTTGCGCTGATTGGGCGGGCCGGACATGCGCTGTCGGAACCCGGCATCAGTGCGGAATTGGTGCGCACGATGGACCTCATGGCGGCCCAACGGGGGAAATTGGGGCTTTAGGCTTTACAGCCGTGTCTCAGCCGTTAACCTTGCCCCAACTAACGGGGAACACCGAGTTTTGGGCAACGTCCTAACGATTATTCTGCAACGCCTGGCGCTGGGGTTGCTGACATTGCTGATCGTGTCGATCGTCATCTTTGTCGCTGTAAACCTCTTGCCGGGTGACTTTGCGCAGAACATTCTTGGTCAGGGTGCCACTGACGAGGCCGTGGCCTCGATCCGGCGGGATCTTGGGTTGGATCAGCCGATGGTGACCCGTTATTTCGATTGGCTAGGGGGCGTGTTGCGGGGTGATTTCGGCTCTAGCTTTGCGCAGGCAAACTTTGCCACATTCAGCGGAACAACGTCGGGGGCAACCACGGTTGCCCAGCAGATCGCACCCCGTTTTGCCAATACGATGTTTCTTGCAATGGTCACAGCCGTTATTGCGGTGCCGGTTGCGATCACATTGGGCGTTTTGGCAGCACTTTATCGCAACACGGTCTTTGACCGGGCAGCCAATATCGCGACATTGTCGTCTATTTCCAGCCCGGAATTCTTTCTGGCCTATATCCTGATCCTGTTTCTGGCCGTGCTGAACCCGATCTTCCCGTCGCTGTCCAATATCTTCGAAGGCATGGCCTTCAGTGAACGGCTTGAAAAATCCATGCTGCCTGCGCTGACCCTGACCCTTGTGGTGACGGCGCATATGATGCGGATGACCCGTGCCGCAATCATCAACCTGCTGGCCTCGCCTTATATCGAGATGGCACGGCTCAAGGGCCTGTCCCCGATCCGGGTGATCGTCAAACATGCGTTACCGAACGCGTTGGCGCCCATTATCAATGTGATTGCGTTGAACCTGGCCTATCTGATCACCGGCGTCGTCGTGGTCGAGGTTGTCTTTGTCTATCCGGGTATCGGGCAGTTGTTCGTAGATAGCGTAAAAATCCGGGACATCCCGGTGGTGCAGGCCTGCTGCCTGATCTTTGCGGCGGCCTATATCCTGCTGAACCTGACGGCTGATGTGATGTCGATCCTGTCCAACCCGCGCCTGAGGCATCCGAAATGATCTGGTTTATCGCAGCCCTCGTCGTCATGGGCGGTGTCGCCTGGGTGTTCCGTTTTGCGGGGCAGACCGCCACCGGCAACGCGCCAAAATTCCGCGATATGCCTTATGGGGTCGCCTATGGGTATGTCTTGGGTGCGGCGGTTCTGATCTGGCTGATCTGGGCTTATGTGCAAGGGCGCAGCGCTGATCCGGCCGTTGCCAACAAGTTCTTCTTTCTGCGCATCGCTATTGAAGGGTTCATTCTGTTTGCCATCGCCGCGTGGCTGTTTCGCATTCTTGGCCGAACCGTTGGGACGGCTGGCAGCAAAAAGCTGTTCCGTTCGATGCCGCTGACGGCCTCTTTCGGGGTGCTGACAATTCTGATCTATGCGATTTTCGCCATTTTTGCGGGGTTGATTGCGCCATTCGGACAGGAACAGATCATTCCGGGCGTGGCAGCCAATATCGTACCGGGCGGCGATCCCGCGCTTGGAGGCGACCCGGCATTCCCGCTTGGCACGGATCAGATCGGGCGCGATATCCTCAGCCGTCTGATCTATGGGGCGCAGAATACCGTTGGGATCGCGTTTGCGACGACCCTTCTTGCATTTTTTCTGGGTGGGACGTTTGGATTTCTGGCCGCAACCCTCGGCGGTTGGCTGGATCAGCTTTTGTCCCGGATGGTCGACGTGCTGATGGCGATCCCATCGCTGATTTTTGCATTGCTGCTGATGACCATCGCCAGTGTCTGGGCGCCGGAACTTGGCATTCCGCTGACTGTTTTCATGGTCATTATCATCGCGGTGATTGACAGCACCCGTGTCTACCGGCTGGCCCGTGCCGTCGGGCAGAATATCGTGGTGATGGACTATATCGAAGCCGCCAAGCTGCGCGGTGAGGGCCTGGGATATCTGGTCTTCAAGGAAATCCTGCCCAACGCAACCGCCCCGCTGCTGGCAGAGTTCGGGTTGCGCTTTTGCTTTGTCTTCCTGACCATTGCGGCATTGTCATTCCTTGGCGTGGGCATCCAGCCGCCGCTTGCCGATTGGGGAACCATGGTGCGCGATCTGGGCGGGTTCGTGAACTACGCGCAATTTGCGCCACTTGCAGCGACCGCGCCACTTCTGGCGGCAGGCGCGATTGCCCTGCTGACGGTGGCGGTGAATTTTGTGGTCGACTGGATGCTGCATAAATCCTCGGGGCTGAAAGAATGAGCGCAGACGAACCTCTGGTCAAAATTCGCGGCATCAAGCTTGAAGGCCGCAGCGATGAGACATGGAACCCGATCATCAATGGGGTCGATCTGACCCTGATGCGCGGCGAGGTTCTGGGCCTGATCGGCGAATCCGGGGCGGGCAAATCGACGCTGGGGCTGGCGGCCATGGGCTATACCCGCGACGGTGTGCGGATCAGCGAAGGCACCGTTGAATTTGACGGGATTGACCTGCTGACAGCCTCTGCCGCCGTCAAACGCGGCCTGCTTGGCAAACGGATCGCCTATGTCGCGCAATCTGCCGCTGCCAGCTTTAATCCGGCGCACAAGCTGATGGATCAGCATGTGGAAGGGCCGACACAGCACAATGTCATGGGGCGCGGGGAAAGCGAACAAGACGGGATGGAGCTGTACCACAAGCTGCGCCTGCCGAACCCGGATCAGATCGGGTTTCGCTATCCGCACCAGGTGTCCGGTGGACAATTGCAGCGCTGCATGACGGCTATGGCGATGTCATGCCGCCCCGATCTGATTATCTTTGACGAACCGACAACCGCACTTGATGTGACCACCCAGATCGAGGTTCTGGCCTCGATCCGCGACATCGTCGAGCAGTTCAACACGGCTGCGATCTATATCACGCATGATCTGGCCGTGGTTGCGCAAATGGCTGATCGGATCAAGGTGTTGCTTAAGGGGGATGAGGTCGAGACAGCGGATACGCGCACGATGCTGGCGGCCCCCACACAGGAATATACCAAGTCGCTTTGGGCGGTACGCAGTTTTGAACGGCCCTTGAAAGCGCCGGTCGTGGCCGGCGCCACGCCGGTGATTGCGGTGCAAAATGTTGATGCGTCTTATGGCAAGGTGCCGGTTCTCTATGATGTTAGCTTTGACATGCATGAAGGACGCACGGTTGCGGTTGTGGGCGAAAGCGGATCGGGCAAATCAACGACCGCGCGCTGCATCACCGGCCTGCTGCCGCCCAAGGCCGGGCAAATCATGCTTGATGGGGAACCGCTGCCGGCCGATTACCGCAAGCGAAACAAGGCGCAGCTGCGCCAGGTGCAGATGATTTATCAAATGGCGGATACGGCGCTGAACCCGCGCATGTCCATCGGCCAGATCATCGCGCGCCCGGTGGAGTTCTATCTGGGCCTGAAAGGGGCAGAAAAGCGCAAACGGGTTGATGCATTGCTCGAACAGATTGAGCTGGAGCCCAGCCAGTATTACCACCGTTTGCCATCCGAGCTTTCCGGCGGGCAAAAGCAGCGTATCGGCATTGCGCGCGCGCTGGCTGCGGAACCGAAATTCATTATTTGTGATGAGGTCACATCAGCGCTCGACCAATTGGTGGCCGAAGGAATCCTGCGACTTTTGGCGCGATTGCAGGACCAGCTGTCGCTTTCTTATATGTTTATCACCCATGATTTGGCGACCGTGAAGGCGATTGCAGATGAGGTTGTGGTAATGAAAGACGGGCGTGTCGTGGAACAGGGACCCAAAGACGACATGTTCACCCCGCCCCATCACGCCTATACTGATCTTCTCTTGTCGTCGGTCCCTGAAATGGACCCGGATTGGTTAACCAATCTGCTGGCAGAACGCGGCGTCGACAATATCGGCGATGCCGCTGTCAACAAGATGTAATAAACAACCACGAACGTGGGGACAAAATCGGGCCGGTAACGGCCTGGCAAACTAACTAGGGAGATACTTCTAATGAATGGAATTAGTAGACGCGGTCTATTGAAAACCGGTGCCGCCGCTGGTGTGCTTGGCCTGTCGGGCATGCCGTTGCGGGCGCAAACGCGCGGGGGCAAGTTAACCGCGGGCCTCAGTGGCGCGAACACTACAGATAGCTGGGATGGCCGGACGCATTCCGACATCTTCATGATCGCATCCGCACATGGCACGGTCTTTGACTGCCTGACAGAAGTGGCCGCAGATGGATCCCTCAAAGGGGAACTGGCCGAAAGCTGGGAAGCCACCGCAGATGCGAAAACCTGGACATTCAATCTGCGTCAGGGCGTGACCTTCCACAATGGCAAGGCGTTCGGTGCGGACGACGTGATTGAGTCCCTGAACATGCATATCGGGGAAGATTCCAAATCTGCCGCGAAACCTATCGTCGAAGCCATCACAGAGATGAAAAAGCTGGGCGAGCACCAGATCCAGTTCACGCTGGCCTCTGGCAATGCGGATTTCCCCTATCTGATGTCCGACTATCACATCCTGATGTTCCCGGCTGGCCAGATTGATGAAGCCATCGCGCAGGGTATCGGCACGGGCCTTTACAGCGTCGTGTCCTTTGATCCGGGCGTGCGTTTTGTGGGCAAGCGGGTCGATGACCACTACAAGGGCGACAGCGCGGGCTTCTTTGACGAGGTCGAGTATATCGCGATCAACGACAACACCGCCCGGATGAACGCGCTGATGACCGGTCAGGTGGATACGATCAACCGGATCGACTTCAAAACCGAAGCCTTGTTGAAAGCCAACCCCGCGCTGCGCATTCAGGAAGTGACCGGCAACCAGCATTACAGCTTCCCAATGCATACCAATGCTGCCCCGTTTGATGACGTGAATGTGCGTCGGGCGATCAAATACGGTGTGAACCGTCAGGAAATGGTCGACAAGATCCTTCTGGGTCACGGCCAGGTCGGCAACGACACCCCAATCGGCCCTGCAAACCAGTATTACGCGGGCGATATGGAGCAATTGTCCTATGATCCGGACAAGGCCAAGTTCTACCTCAAGGAAGCGGGCCTCGATAGTCTGGACATTGATTTGTCTGCATCCAATGCTGCCTTCGAAGGCGCTGTTGACGCAGCCCAACTGTTCCAGGCATCCGCATCTTCCGGCGGTATCAACATCAACGTGGTGCAAGAGCCTGCGGATGGCTACTGGTCCAATGTCTGGCTGAAAAAGCCATTCTGTGCCTGCTACTGGTCGGGTCGTGCAACCGAGGACTGGATGTTCTCGACCGCGTACGAGGCTGGTGTGCCGTGGAATGACAGCTTCTGGGACAATGCACGCTTCCAGGAACTGCTGCTCTCGGCACGTGCCGAATTGGACAGCGACACACGCCGTCAGCAATACGGCGAGATGCAGCAAATTCTGCGCGACGATGGCGGGGTGCTGATCCCGATGTTTGCCAACTATGTGCAGGCTGTGAACAACCGCATTTCATCGCCCGACACCATCGGCAACCTGTGGCAGATGGACAATGCGCGTATGGCCGAACGCTGGTCAGCGGCATAAGTCCGCATCACCCATCAAAAGATCAGAACGCCCCGCCAATTGGTGGGGCGTTTTGCGTTTGGTGCCCGCCGATGGCTTATACGGCCATCCGGGCAATACCCGCTGTCTATCTTGAGCAAGCAGATAACAAGCCATTCAACTAGCGTTCATGCCCCTACAGCTAGTGTGATCGCCGCAATATGAAGGATGCCCAAATATGAAATCCACGATGAAGGCAGTCGCGACGGCAAGCACGATGGCGCTTGTCCTGACGTTCTCTGCAGCAACGATAACCACGTTCACAACGACGGCTGCTTATGCTGAGCGCGGTAATGGTAATGGTAATGGAAACGGCAACCGCAACGGCAATCGCGGGAACGGTGGCAACGATCGCGCGGACAAGGCCAATAGGGCTGGCGGGAACGGCAATGGCAATGGCAGAGGGGCACTGGCCCGCGAACTGCGTAGTCTGAATGCGGCTCATGCCAATCAAAATGCGCTGCAGAACGCATCCCCGAACAGCATGCCAGGCAAGCTTTATACCTATCAACAAACGAGGCAGGAATTTATCGAGGTCGTTCGCGAACAAGACGCCGCCTACGAGGAATATAACCGCCTGATCGGTCTGAGCGAAGAGGAAGTCGCAGCTGAATATCCTGACGGCGGCTACGAGGACGCCGTTACCGCGGCAGCGGAGGAGTATGACGTTGCGCGTGATGCTGCCCTAGACGCGCAGTCAGATACGGAGGCGTCTCTTCTGGTGCTGACCGAAGGGCGCGCCTTGTCGGCAGAAGCAGCGGCAGAGCTTCATCGGTTACTGGGCTTTTGACGCGATACAACGATCCCTGACCTTTCCGAACGCTCCGTTTTCAACGGGGCGTTTTGGTTTTGCGACTGTGCCACGCCGCCTTGCCCGCCCATATGCTGGCCAACCGGCCAAAGGGGCGGTAACAGTGGGTATCGCAGCAATGCAGGATCACGCCAGTGCCCAGCCCGATTAAACGTCCCTTGACCCTTCGCGATGTATCCGAGGCATCCGGCGTCAGCGAGATGACCGTCAGCCGCGTTTTACGCAACAAGGGCGACGTCAGCACCGCCACCCGCCAAAAGGTGCAGGACGCGGCCAAACGGCTTGGCTACGTGCCGAACAAGATCGCCGGGGCGCTTGCGTCGCAGCGTGTCAATCTGGTTGCGGTGATCATTCCTTCACTGGGGAATATGGTCTTTCCCGAGGTACTGACCGGCATTTCCGAGACATTAGAAGATACAGAACTGCAGCCGGTGGTCGGTGTGACCGACTATCTGCCCGAGAAGGAAGAGAAGGTGCTGTTCGAGATGCTGTCCTGGCGCCCGTCGGGGGTGATCATCGCCGGGCTTGAGCACTCAGAGGCGTCCTCGGCAATGCTGCGGCAGGCGGGTATTCCCGTGGTCGAGATCATGGATGTGGATGGCGAACCGATTGATTCCTGCGTCGGTATTTCGCACCGCAAGGCCGGCCGGCAGATGGCCGAAGAGATCATTGATGCAGGCTACAAGCGCATCGGCTTCATGGGCACGAAAATGCCCTTGGACCACCGGGCGCGGAAACGGTTCGAGGGGTTCACCCGCACCCTTGCCAAGGCAGGGATCGAAATCGCGGATCAGGAATTCTATTCCGGCGGGTCGGCATTGGCCAAGGGCCGCGAGATGACGGCCAAGATGATCGACCGGACCCCGGACCTTGATTTTCTGTATTTTTCCAATGACATGATTGGCGCAGGTGGGCTGCTATATCTGCTAGAGCGGGGCATCGACGTGCCGGGCCAGATCGGGTTGGCGGCGTTTAACGGGGTTGAGCTTTTGGATGGTCTGCCGCGCAAGCTGGCCACGATGGACGCGTGCAGGCGGGAAATCGGGATCAAGGCGGCGCAGATTATTGCCGCCCGGAACGCGGGTGAAATCCCGCCCGAGGGCGAAATCGTCAATCTGGACCCCAAAATAACCCCCGGCGATACCTTGCGGCGCTAGGGTCCCGACCCGCGGGTCACACCATCCGGATGACATCCTTGTCGATCGCAAGAACGTACCCCTTGCGGGCGATGTTCTTGACCAGCAATTCGCTGATCATCTGATTGCCCAGCGTGTCGCGCAGACGCTTGATGCGCGTGGCACCTGCGGCCTCGTCACAATCGGCGGCATCACGGCCGGAAATGACCCCTTCGATCTCTGCCCCTGACAGGACTTCGTCATCCATGCGTGCCTCTGCCAGAACAGAAATGGTCTCAATCGCCGCATCGGTCAGCTTGAACGCAAAATCATTCAGATAAACCGCCTTTTCATCGCGGCTGATGGTGAGGGAGTTCACCTCGATCCCCTGCCGTTCGATCCGGCCCATGCGCCTGTTCATCGCGATCAGCATCACCAGAAAGGCGACCGCCGCAATCAGCAATGCAGTCGCAAAGATCAGTAGCACAAAGATCACAAACCGATACGAGGCAAGCGTGTCCGAAAAGGCCGTTCCGGATTGTGCAAGGATTTCCAGCAACTTGATTTCCGCGTTTCCGGTCAGCGTGTCATTTTCAACGAATAGCTGTTCAACCCGCATATTAAATGCGTTCGCATCAGGCAGATTGATGAACAGCAACACAGCAGCAATGGCCAGGATCAGCACAATCGCCGCGATCCCCGCAATCACGATCCGACTGCCGATCTCGCGCGCCTCAGTAGCGGAGGAAGTATTCACCCGCAGCATCCTTTCGTCCATCAAGCCCGGCCTCGTCAAAGACGCCAAGCACATTCAACAGCTGCCAACCATCACGGGCCAGTGCATCGCGCAGCTGGTCCGCCGCAGATCCGGCAGAACACTCGCCACGCACTTCGACAACCCCGTAATGCAGACGCAAGGGGCCGTCCTGCTTGGCCTTGTAGTCAGCATAGCAGGCTGCATTTGCAGTGCCTGCGGCCAACATGAAGACCATGAATGTGAACGAAAGATTTCTCATGTCGCCAATTCACACTTTGCCGTGATGATATTCAATAGCGTCCCATGTTATCGCGATGGCAATCGCATAACCATCCCCCGTTATTGTTTGGCTGCATCATTGGGCCGCACAGTCCTTTCATCGCCGCAAGCCGGCCAGTTTTTGAAAGGAACGCTGATATGTTCAAACACCTTGCTGCCGCTATCGCCGCCGCGTCCCTGGCGTTTTCAAGCCCGGCGCAGGCCGCCGGTCTGGACCGCGACGACGTTGGTAAGCTGATCATCGGGCTGGCCGCCATCGCCGCATTGAACGCCGCGATTGAGGGCAACAATGATCGCAGCCGCCCGCAGGCCGCGCCAGTCCATGATCAACCGCATCATCGGCAATGGGGCGACCAGAACCGCGGCAACCGTTGGTCCGAACTGAACCGTCAGACCAACCGCCGTGTGCTGCCCGCCAGCTGCCTGCGCCGGATCGAGACCCGTTTTGGGACCCAGCGCATGTTCGGGCAGCGCTGTCTGGAACGCAATTACCGTCATGCGGCCAGCCTGCCTGACCGATGCGCTGTGCGGGTCTATTCCAACGAAGGCCCGCGCCGTGGCTACGACCCGCTCTGCCTGCGCGAACAAGGATACGTATCTGATCGGCGTCACTAAGAGCGCGCGGCATTGGCACAAGACCTCAAACATCGCAGTTACGCGATCCGCCAAAGCCGCCAAACGCCAACGCGTCGAGCAGGCGTGCGATCACTGGCCCCGGTCATCGCGCGCAACCTGGGGCAGGGGATGATATGGCCTCTGCCCCTTTTTATCTTGCGGAATAGTCGGACTTCTGGTCACTGGCCGCATGAACAAACCGGCCCCCGATCTAAGTTTCGAAACCGCGGCCAAGGCCAATGGCCATACCTATATCGCCGGGGTCGATGAGGTCGGGCGCGGCCCCTGGGCCGGCCCTGTTTGCGCCGCTGCGGTCATCCTTGATGCACAAGACATCCCCGAGGGCCTGAACGACAGTAAGAAACTGACGGCAAAGCGGCGCGAGGCCCTTTTTTCGCAAATCATGCAAAAGGCCCAGGTTTCGATCGCGCAAGCCAGCGTCGCCGAAATAGACGCCCAGAATATCCTGCGCGCGTCCCATCTGGCGATGGTCCGCGCCATCGCTGGTCTGGGGCAGACACCCGACCATGTACTAATCGACGGCAACATGATCCCACGGGATCTGCGCCTCTCCGCCCAGTGCATCATCAAGGGCGACGGGCGCAGTCTGTCGATTGCGGCTGCCTCCATCGTCGCAAAGGTGTGGCGTGACCGACACATGGTGGATTTGGCGCAACAGTTTCCGGGCTATGGGTGGGAGACCAACGCAGGATACGGCACGGCCCAGCATATTAAGGGGCTCGGGACCCTTGGGGTCACCCCGCACCATAGGCATTCCTTCAAGCCCATACACAATATCTTGTATCAAGATAAAAACGTAACTGATTGATTCAATAAAGTTTTTGACAGCGAATCGTGTCTGACTCACATTAGGGCCAAGCAAATGAGCGGGACAACTCGCCGGGGCTACGAGGCAAGACATGACAACGAAGACCAAAGCAAAAGGGGCTGTCGCGCTCCCACTGAATACGATCCTGGATGGGGACTGCATCGACCAGATGAACAGCCTGCCGGAAAGCTCGGTCGATCTGATCTTTGCCGATCCGCCATATAACCTTCAGCTCAAAGGTGATTTGCACCGGCCCGACAATTCCAAGGTTGATGCGGTTGACGATGCCTGGGACCAGTTTGACAGCTTCAAGGTCTATGACCGGTTCACCCGCGACTGGTTGAAAGCGGCGCGCCGTCTTTTGAAGCCGAACGGCGCTATCTGGGTGATCGGCAGCTACCACAATGTGTTCCGCATGGGGGCCGAGCTGCAAAACCAGGGCTTTTGGATCCTGAATGATGTGGTCTGGCGCAAGTCCAACCCGATGCCCAATTTCCGCGGCAAGCGGTTGACCAATGCACATGAGACGCTGATCTGGGCGTCTAAGCAGGAGGCCAGCAAATATACGTTCAACTATGAGGCCCTGAAAGCGCTGAACGAGGGTGTTCAGATGCGGTCAGACTGGGTGCTGCCGATTTGTACAGGGCATGAACGGCTCAAGAACGATGCAGGCGACAAGGCCCACCCGACACAAAAACCCCAATCCCTGCTGCACCGTGTTCTGGTTGCCACCACCAACCCCGGTGACGTCGTTCTCGACCCTTTCTTCGGGACCGGCACCACCGGGGCCGTAGCCAAGATGCTTGGGCGCGACTTTATCGGGATCGAGCGCGAGGAAGAATACCGCAAGGTTGCCGAGAAGCGGATCAAGAATACCCGCAAGTTCGATAATGAAGCGTTAGAGGTTTCTGTATCCAAACGGGCCGAACCACGCGTCGCCTTTGGCGTTCTGGTCGAACGCGGCATGCTTCGCCCCGGCGAAGAATTATGGAGCATGAACGGCCGTCACAAGGCCAAGGTGCGCGCTGACGGCACGTTGATCGGCGACGACATCAAAGGATCAATCCATCAGGTCGGTGCGCATCTTGAGGGCGCCCCAAGCTGCAACGGCTGGACCTACTGGCAATTCAAACGCGACGGTCAAAAAGTGCCCATTGACCTGTTGCGCCAGCAAATTCGCGCAGAAATGGCGAAACACTAAAACACTCACCAATACCGCCGGTGCCTGTGGTCTGTTCGGAAAAACCGAAACGGTCCGTGCGCACTAACTTTACCCCGCTGTCATCGTACAGCGGGGTTTTTTTCGGCTGGGGCGGGGCCGTTGCAAATCA
Source organism: Yoonia sp. SS1-5 (assembly GCF_038443705.2). NCBI lineage: Bacteria > Pseudomonadati > Pseudomonadota > Alphaproteobacteria > Rhodobacterales > Paracoccaceae > Yoonia > Yoonia rhodophyticola. The sequence continues at coordinate 2,680,848 of NZ_CP151767.2, forward strand.
ATACACCCAGAATCATAAAGACCACCCAATGGGTGGTCTTGTTGTTTTAAGCCTGGGAGCGAAGCTAGGGACTTAGCTTTCGGACGCTTTGTCCAGGATGCGCTGCAGATCGGCACTTTCGCTGGTGGTGAAAGAAACCTGAGTTGCGGCGATTTCGCGCAGTTTCTCGGCGTCTGCAAGGTCAACAGCGTGCAGTGCGATCAGTTGGTCAACCTGTTCGGCGGTCAAAGAACCGGTCTCACTTGCGAAAGATGCTGTTGCAAGAGTTGCGACGATTGTGGAAACGGCAAGGGTCTTGATCATGATATAACTCCAAAAAATAGACCAAAATGCGCGATCAGACGCGTCTTGGTAACGATTAACACGGTTAGCAAACTACTAAGATTTGATGAAAATAGGCCGCATCGGGGTCGGAACTGTGACAATTTGTGGCTGACAAGCTGGCATCGCAACCCTGAGGCGCCGCGCATCTGTATTCGCTAATCCCAAGGGATAGCGATGTGAAAAATTGGCGGCTTTATTTCAATGCCGTTAGGTAAGGTTGGATCCCGGGTAAACCGACCAATCCGTGATTTCCGGGTAATAATGCGCCCGCCAGGCCTTTACTCTGGGGTTCATGAGTCGCCGCCAGATCGTGGGCGAAAGCGCGGACATGGTCATCACCGGGTAGCCAAATGGCAATTGCGGGGCCTCATCCGGCCCATATGTCTGGAGCAACGGAAAGCGCCGGTCAGGTTTGTAGTGATGATCGGAATGGCGCTGCAGGTTGATCAACAGCCAGTTCGACGCGCGATGCGCCGCGTTCCACGAATGCCGGGGCAGCACATGTTCATATTTGCCGTCCCCCAGTTGTTTCCGGGTCAGCCCGTAATGTTCGACGTAGTTGACCAGTTCCAGCTGGAAAACGGCCCAGAAAGCCTGCACCGTAAACAGGAACACACCCCACCAGCCCCCGATCAGTGCGGCCAGCACCACAAACCCCGCTTGCAGCATCCAATAGCGCCAGAACGGGTTCGACAGATCATGCCAGGGGCGGCCCTTGCGGGCGAGCATTGCGGCCTCTGCCTTGAAGGACGAGATCAGGCATTCTTTCAGGACCCGTGGAAAGAAACGGTAAAAGCTCTCGCCATAGCGGGCTGTCACCGGATCACGCGGGGTTGCCACATGCCGGTGATGCACCAGCAGATGTTCCGACCGAAAATGCGAATAAAGCACCGATGCCAGCAGGATGTCAGCCAGCCAGCGTTCCGATTTCGGGCGCTGATGCATCAGCTCATGCGCATAGGTGATCCCGACAGTGCCGGAAATCACCCCGAATCCCGCAAACAGCGCCCATTCTTCGACCCAGTGCAGATGATCGGTCGCAACCACATACCAAAGCAGCCCGAAAATGGTCAGCAGCTGCACCGGTGTCCAGATCAGGGTGATCAGCTTGTGCCAGTAAAGGTCAGTTTCGGGCGTATCGAGATCTGGGTTCGCCGTGTTCAGCCCCGCAACATAATCAAGCCCTGTAAACAGATACCATGTCGACAGTGGCAACAGGATCAAAGTCCAACCGCCATATATCGCACTGACGATCGCAAGGGGAATCAAGCCAAGCGACATCCAGAATGGTGCTGCCGCAGTGATCCGCGCGATCTTTGGTGTGTCCGTCAGGCTGCTCATCATATCGCCTTGTTAACCCTGGGGGCAGACTAGCAACGGCGCTGCCATCGCTCAATCGTGGCGTAGCGTCACAGCTGCAAGGTCATAGACCTTGCGCATCGCAGTGGGCAGCGCCGATGGGCTGAACTCGCCTGCGGCGATGAACTGCCCGCGCGCGGGAACGCAGGTTTGCGCGACCCGGGCGGTCATGATTTGCAGGCGCAGATGAAAATGGGTGAAAGTGTGCCGTGCCTCGGCGTCCAGCATCGTCCAATCGGCGGCGATGGGCGGGGCGGGCGTGGGGGCATCGCCCCAATCCGTGCCGGGCCAACCAAGCATCCCGCCCAGCAATCCGGTTTCAGGCCGTGTTTCCAGCAACCACGCCCCGTCGGCGCGCCGGGCGACATAAGCAATGCCCCGCCGCGTTGGTGTTTTTTTCTTGGGTGTTTTCTTGGGCAGCTCTGCCGCTGTTCCCGCGCGCCGTGCCGCGCAGGGATCCCGCCAGGGGCAGATGCCGCATGCGGGATTGCGTGGTGTGCAGATCGTGGCCCCCAGATCCATCACCGCCTGCGCATAGTCACCGGGCCGCTTATCCGGGGTCAATGCGGATGCTTGTGCCGTCAGCGCCGGCTTGGCCGCCGGAAGCGGTGTGTGAATGTCATATAGCCGGGCCATCACCCGTTCGACATTTCCATCAACAACGGTTTCAGGCCTGTCAAACGCAATCGCAGCGATGGCTGCGGCGGTGTAGGGGCCAATGCCGGGCAGGGTCAGCAGCGCCTCGTAGGTGTCGGGGAATTGTCCATGATGATCCGCCACGACCTGACGCGCGCATTTCAACAGATTGCGGGCGCGGGCGTAATACCCAAGCCCCGCCCAGGCGGCCATGATGTCGGCATCCTCTGCCTGCGCCAGTGCGGTCACTGTTGGCCAAAGCTGCAGAAACTTGCGATGATACTCGCGCACCGCGGCGACCGTGGTTTGCTGCAACATAACCTCGGACAGCCAGACGGCGTAGGGATCGGGCAGCACACCCGCCTTTCGGTCTGCAGGCGCTGTGCGCCAGGGCATGATACGGGCGTGCTGATCGTACCATTCCAACAAGGATGCACTGAGTTCACGCAATTTTTATGTACTCTCTGTCGCAGTTACAGTGGCTTGGCGGCGGCTCTCACATAGATTAGGGCTTAGATATGAAACAGCCACGGCATACCAGCACGACGCGCGGATTTTCCAAGGCAGCAACCTTGTTGCAAACCCGTATCCGGACGGCAAGTGAGCAGCGTGGCTTTGCCGTCACCCGACTGCTGACCCATTGGGCCGATATCGTGGGTGAGGCGACCGCGCAAATCGCAACCCCGGTCAATGTCAGCTATGGCAAAGGTGGCATGGGCGCTACCCTGACTGTGCTGACCACTAGCGCGCAGGCCCCGATGCTGGAAATGCAAAAGGAACAAATCCGCGAAAAGGTGAATGCCTGCTACGGCTACCGGGCCATTGCCAGATTGCGGATTACCCAAAGTGCGCCGACCGGTTTTGCGGAAGGCCGCGTTGCCTTCAGCCCGGCGCCCAAAGCCAAGACCGGGCCCAGTGCAGCCGCGCAGAACGCGGCCAAGGCGTTGTCGGGGGACGTGAAAAGCGAGGCGCTTCGTGACGCGCTGACATCGCTTGGTGCCCAAGTATTAAGTAAACAGAAATCCTGATCAGAGGTTTATCAATGAAACGCAGAACACTTCTTGCCGCCGGTGGTGGCGCATTTCTTGCCGCTGGTGGCGGTCTTTTCGTCGCGCGGCCCGATCCGGTATCGGGGCTGTTGCCCGGCGCCGCCCACGCGCAGCAAGCCAGCGACACGCTTCCTGAAGTTGCCGAAATGGTGCTGGGCGACCCGGATGCGGCACTTGAAGTGATCGAATACGCATCCTTCACCTGCCCGCATTGCGCATCCTTCCACGCCAATCAGTACAAGGACCTCAAGGCCAACTATATCGACACCGGCAAGATCAAGTTTGTCTATCGCGAGGTTTACTTTGATCGCCCCGGTCTGTGGGCGTCAATGATCGCGCGCTGCCCGAATGATCCGGCGTTCTTTTTCAACATGGCGGACATTCTTTATGAAAAGCAGCGCGAATGGCTGGCAAGCGGTGATCCTGCGACAATCGTCCAGGAACTGCGCACCCTGGCCAAAACTGTCGGGCTGGATGATGCAACGCTTGATGCCTGCCTCAGCGATGGGGCAAAGGCCGAAAGCCTGTTTACCTGGTATCAGACAAATGCAGAGCAGGATGGCGTCAACTCGACCCCAAGCTTTATGATTGACGGGACCAAGTACAGCAACATGTCCTACGATGACTTTGCCGAGACACTGGACGGCAAGCTTAGCTAAAGCCCGACCCGGTCGAACTGGGCGCCCAAGGGCGCCCAATCATCCAGTTGCAGCCGGACTGGCAGGGTCAACACCTTGTGTTTATAGGACGCGGGCAGACGCACCGCGTCCTTTTCTGTTGTCACAAGCTGTGCGCCCTTTGCGGCAGCCTCGCGGGTCAATCGCTGCAACAGGCTGCGGCCCAGTGGTTGGTGATCGCTCAGCGCCTCTGTGCCGACAAGGTCCGCACCCATATCGCGCAGGGTCCGAAAGAACTTTTCCGGATGTCCGATGCCGGCAAAGGCCAAAAGACGCAGCTGCTGCCAGGGCATGCCGGTCGCAAGGGGCGCAAGCTGCCCCGTTATATGCGGGCATGTCACAGGCCAGTTTGCCGCAAATCCGGTTTGCGCTGCCGGCGCGCCGATGGACAGCACCAGATCCGCGCGCCTCAGCCCCGCTTCAACGGTTTCCCGTAGCGGACCAGCGGGCAGGACGCGCCCGTTTCCAAAACCCTGCGCGGCATCAACGACAACGATGCTGATATCCTTTGTGACGCTGGGGTTCTGAAACCCGTCATCCAGCAGCACTACATCCGCCCCCGCAGCGGTAGCCATCCGGACCCCCGCGGCTCTGTCCCTGGCCACCCAGGTCGGCGCAAAGGCTGCCAGCAATAGCGGCTCATCACCTGTTGCGTCGGCGTCATGAGATTGCGGATCAACCTGCACGGGGCCTGTCAGGGTGCCACCATAGCCGCGGCTGACCACATGGGGTTGATGCCCCCGCTGGCCCAGTCGTTCGACCAGCGCGATTGTGGTGGGTGTCTTGCCTGTCCCGCCCACGTTGATGTTGCCAACGCAGATTACCGGGATATCGGCCCGGTAGCCCGGTTGTTTCATCCGTTTTGCTGTTGCTGCGGCATAAACGGCCCCCAACGGCCCCAGCAGGCGGGCGCGCAGGCCGGGTGCGTGCGGTGAATTGAACCAGAACGCGGGCGCGCGCATCAATGTCCCAGTTCTTCCAGCCTGCGCTGAATGATGTGGACGATCCGGTTTGTCACATCGGCCCCCCGCGATGTCACATCCCACGCCGCATGTGCCAAGGTTGCGGCCTTGTCTGTCGACAAAAGTGTTTCCACAAGCGGTCCCAGATCGTCGCTGGAGCGGATCAGATGCGAGGCCCCAGCCGCATTCAGCCGTGCGGCGTGTTTCTGAAACGGTGCGACCTGCGGCCCGTAAAGCACGGCCGACCCAAGGGCTGCGGGTTCGAATGGGTCCCGGCAGCCGCCGCCAAATAGCGACCCACCCATGAATGTAATTGGCGCAATGCGATACCAAAGGCCCAGGCCCTCGTCAGTATCGATAACATAGATTTGGGTCGGATCGCTTGGCGTTTCGGTCTCGGACCGAAGGGCCACGTGAAACCCCCTGCCGCGCATATCCTCGGCCATGGCAGCGGCGTCGCTTTCGACCCGCGGGGTCACGATCAGCATCAGCCGGTGCGCACGGTGGCTGGCAACCTTGTGGGCGGCACACAGGTCGGCGCATTCCTGCATCGGGATCGCAGATGCAAACCAGACAGGCCGGGTGCCGATCTGCTCTGCCAGTTCCTGCCGCTCTGCATCGCTGCAGGGGAGCGCGGGATCACTGTCTTCCATCGGGCCCGTGACGCGAACAACCTCTTGCGGCGCTCCGGCGCGGATCAGGCCCTCGGCAGCGGTCTGGTCCAGGGCCAGCACCGCCTCGAACTGAGACAAGAGCGACCGCATGGCGCCTGGCACCCAGCTTCCGGCAACCTGTTCCAACCCGTCGGCAGTTGCGTCCACCAACATGCATGGAATGCGGTAGGATCGCCATTCATCCAGCAGCACCGGGTCAAGATCACCGCGCACCCAAATGGCCATGACGGGGCGCCAATGGGCCATGAACTTGCGGATATTCTCGCGGCCCTGCGGTTCCGGCAGGCCTTTGCTGGCCATGGATTTGTCCCAGTCCCGCATCGTTGCAATCACCTGGAACGGGTCCCCGTCTTCGGTGAGCTTGCGGTTCAGGGTCGCAATTGCTGTCAACTGGTCAGGGTGGCTGCACCGCGCCCAGATGATTGCACCATGCGGGCGCGGCGGCAAAGTTGCCAACCGTTGCATGCGATCACCCTTGGATCGCCCTGCCAGATAGGCCGCTATGGAGAGCGAACGGGCCATGGCCGTGTCCTAGCTGCCCAGTTCTTCGGTCGAGGACGCTTCGGTTTCTTCATCACGCAACCGGTGAATATGGGCGATGAAATAGCGCATATGGGCGTTGTCCACAGTACGCTGCGCTGCGTTTTTCCAGGCGTCATAGGCTGACTTGTAGTCGGGGAACATGCCCACGATATCAATCGCGTCGACATCCTTGAACGCATTCTTGGTCGGATCGACGAGTTCGCCGCCAAAGACGAGGTGCAGGCGTTGTGTCATGAAAAACCTTCTTTTTTTGTGTTAAGTCAGCGGCACATTAGGGCGTCGCCGTGTTTGGCTCAAGCTTCTGGACAAGATGTGCGTGTAATTCGGGACCTGCGGCAAGTACCCCCGCCACCTGCGGGTGCCGGTTGTTGAACAGCAGGGCCGTGTCGGACTGATCGGTGACCTTCGCGCCAGCCTCTGCCGCAATCAGGCTGCCTGCGGCGATGTCCCATTCCCAGCTGGGCCGCAGCGTGATCATCCCGTCATAGCGCCCCTGGGCCACAAGGCAGAGCCGATAGGCCAGCGAGGAGCGGAATTTCTGGATCACCGGCGGGGTGCCACCGCGCCAGTGATGCGGCGCGAAATTGGGTTTTGCCCCTAGCAAGGTCGCCCCGTCCAGGCCGGCCCGGGTCACAGTGACCGGCGCGTCGTTCAGCGTGGCACCGCCGCGAAAGCTGGCCGTGAACATCAGGTCACGAACAGGCAGGTAGACCGCAGCTGCCAAAACCCGCCCTTCTTCGACGATGGCCAGCGAATGCGCCCAATCCGGATTGCCCGCGATAAAGGCCCGCGTGCCGTCGATCGGGTCAATGACGAATTGTCGTTTTGTGCGCAGGCGGCCGCTGTCATCTTCGGTTTCTTCCGACAGCCAGCCGTAATCAGGGCGGGCGGCCCGCAGGTCGCGTTCCAGCATTGCGTTGACGGCCAGATCAGCCTCGGTCACGGGGCCTGCGCCGTCGGGTTTGTCGACAACCGACGGGTCGTTCTTGAAATAGGACAAGGCGATCTGGCCCGCCGCGCGGGCCGCATCCGCCAGCAACGCGCGGTCAGTCTCCGGCAAGGGTCAATCCTTCAACCAACAGCGATGGGACGACGCGGGACAGATGCGGACGGGCGTCATTGGCTGGCACAATGGTCATCAGCATGTCGCGCAGATTTCCTGCCACGGTGCATTCATTGACCGGGTAGCTGATTTCGCCGTTTTCCACCCAGAAACCCGCGGCCCCCCGCGAATAATCGCCTGTATTTGGGTTGATGGTGGACCCGATCATCGAGGTGATCAGCAAACCTGTCCCCATGTCGCGCAGCAATGCGTCACGGCTTTGGTCGCCTTGGGTCAAGGCGATATTCGTGATGCTGGGGGTGGGCGGTGCGCCGGTTCCCCGGGCTGCGTTGGCAGTGCTGGGCATGCCAAGCTTGCGCCCGGTGGCCAGATCAAGGGTCCAACCGGTCAAGACACCATCATCGACCAGTGCGCGTTTTGTCGTGGGCAGCCCTTCGGCATCAAACAATCGGGATCCGGGTACCCGGCGCCGGTGCGGGTCTTCGATCAGTGACAGGCCTTTCGGCAATACCTGTGCGCCCAACGCATCACGCAGCCAGCTTGACCCGCGTGCAATCATCATGCCGTTGGCAGCCTGTATCAGGTTCCCGATCAGCGTGTTTGCGACCCGTTCATCAAAAAGCACCGGAAAGGCGCCGGTCTTTGGTTTGCGCGCACCGGTCCGCGCAACCGCCCGGGCCGCCGCCGTCTCGCCGATCTCGTCTGCATCACGCATGTCAGCGCCGAATACCCGGCTGTCATGGTCGTAGTCGCGCTCCATCCCGGTGCCGGTGCCGCTGATGGCCACGCAGGACAGCCCGTGATCGGTTCGGGCGTAGCCTGCGGAAAAGCCGTTTGTGGCGGTCAACTGAACGCGCCGCTGACCATAACCGGCCGCCGCAGATTGAACCTGGCTGATGGCCGGGTTGCGCAGGGCGGCGGCCTCGGCCCGTAAAGCACGGTCTTGCAGGAAGGCCGGATCAGGCTCTGCCCCGGGATCACACAGCTCTAGCGTGGTTGTATCCGTGTCGGTCGCCAATTGATGCGCATCGGCCAGACCGATATGCGGATCTTCGGGTGCCTCTCTGGCCATCGCGACCGCCCGTTCGGCCATTTGAGCCAGCGTATCCGGCTTGGCGTCGGATGACGACACACAGGCCTGCCGCTGGCCGACAAGCACACGCAAGCCGATATCAATGCCCTCGGACCGTTCGGCCTGTTCAAGTGCGCCTGCGCGCACATTGATCGACACCGATGTGCCTTCAACCGCGATCGCATCTGCGGCATCAGCGCCGGCGCGGGTTGCAGCGGCCAAAAGCTGTTCGGTCAGGTCGGACAATGGGCGTGTCATGGGCGTTCCTTTGCTGCAACTGACCTAATGCGACCCGGGCAGGCCCGCAAGGAACACATCCGTACCGGGCAAAGAAAAACGGCGCGCAGGTGATCCTGCGCGCCGTCTATTGAAGATGTATCGCGATCTATCGGATGCGCTGACCATTGGCCAGAACTTGGCCGTCTGCGTTGACTTCAAGCTTGGTTTCCAACTGGTCATCGCCGGTAACCTGCGTGAACATGCCAAGCATCATGCGGCCACCCATGACCTGATCTTCCGGTAGAAGGCCCATGGCGACAAGATTGTCGATCAATCCGTTGATGCCGCTGCCTTGAATGACAACATCACCCTCGGGGCGGGGGAACCCGTCAAACGTGGTCAGATCCGAATTGTCGAAGGTAAAGGCCCCTTCGCCCGTGATCAACGCGCCAGCCAGCGCGATCTTGAGCGCGTCCAGATTGACCGCGTTCAACTCGAACGGCATGTCGGCGTCATTCATGGCATCGGCCTGTGCAGGGTCCATGACGTCGAATAGGGGGCGGGCCTGCCCGCTGAGGGCAAATTGCAACGTTGAAGGATCGCGGGGCAGCACGGTGCCTGGATCAAACATGTCCCAGACCATGTCATTGAGCACGATATCAATGAAATCAAAGCTGAACCGGAAGTCGGATGGCGCATCAGCCTTTGCAACGGGCATTTCCAGGCCAAATCCGTATTCGGCCATGCTGACCTCGACCGGGAAAGGCAGATCACCGCTGGCGATGTTGACGGCAACATCGGTGGTCGTGGCGTCATAGCCGATGATCTCGGCGCTCATTTGGGCGTTCAGGTTCGTGTTGCCAGTGCTGACAGACCCGGCCAGCTGGTCGCCATCTGCGTTGATATCAAAGACATAGTCGGCCCGGTCCACGGTGTATCCGCCGGAAAAGGCGAAACCGTTTGTGAACAGGTCGTCCGGGTTGTCGAAATCCGCATCAAGCGGCAGTGCCATGTCGCCTTCCATGGCCATCCCTGCGATCTTGCCGCTGGCCACGACATATTCGCCCTCTGCACCCGGAACCTGAATATCGACCAGGAAATCCACGGACGCCAATGTGGCGTCATAGGTGATCTCGCGCAGATCACCGGTTGCCGATGTATATGTCGCGTCCAGATCATTTGCAGTCAGCTGTGCATCGCCGGTAAAGGTGATGTCGCCATCGACAACGTCACGCAGGGCCACCTTATAGCTGTCTGCCGAGACGTCATAGCGCATCGCGTCAGGATCACCGCTGACGATCATCTCAAGGCCGGACTGGCTGACGTCAATTGTGACGACCGCGCCGGTGACCGGGGTGATCAGGATCGGGTAGCTTTCGGACATGGTGACCTTGACGCTGCCATCGCCCTGCTCTTCGAACGTGATGTCACCCAAGGCCGCATTCACGGTGACGTCGTCATCGGACATGTTGATCGCCAGATCCCGCACTGTCAGCGTGTCGCCTGACGCGTCTTCGGATCCGATGGTCAGGCTGTCTTCGCCGTAAAGGGCGATCTGCGACTTCCAGTCTTCCCAGACCTGGGCCGCGGTGACATCTGCATGTGCTGCCCCTCCCGCGAAAATTGCGGCGATGCAGACTGCGCTGCGCAACCCTTTTGAATTGGTCATGGTGCGTACCTTTCGTTATCTCTCTTTCGAACCGACCCGCGCCCACGTAGGATGGGTTTAAGGCCGAACTTGACTGTTCATAACTAGCCACCCGTGCTGGGGATCAAAAGGGATAAGCGTGAAAAAGATGGATATGGTGGGGAAAACCGTACTGATAACCGGGGCAAGCCGGGGGATTGGCGCCGCGGCAGCGCGGGCCTTTGCGGCGGCGGGCGCCAATGTGGCGCTGGTTGCGCGCAGTACCGATGCAATCGCCGATATTGCGGGCGAGATTGGCGAAAAGGCGCTGGCCATTCCATGTGATGTGTCCCGCTATGCCGAGGTGGAATCCGCCATTGCGGCCACGGCCCGTACCTTTGGCGGATTGGATGTGCTGATCAACAATGCCGGTATCATTGATCCTATCGGGCATCTGTCGCAGGCCGACCCCGATGCCTGGGCGCGCGCTATTGATATCAACCTCAAAGGGGTGATGCATGGTATGCGGGCCGCCATGCCGGGTATGATTGCCCAAGGCGGGGGGACGATCATCACGGTGTCGTCCGGGGCTGCACATGGCCCGGTTGAAGGGTGGACCGCCTATTGCAGCAGCAAGGCAGGCGCCTACATGCTGACCCGGGCTGCGGATAAAGAGGCCCGGACTGCCGGGCTGCGGATCATGGGGCTTTCGCCGGGGACGGTAGCGACCCAGATGCAGCGCGAGATCAAGGCATCCGGGATCAATCCGGTCAGTCAATTGGACTGGTCCGATCATATCCCGCCCGAATGGCCAGCCCAGGCGCTGTTGTGGATGTGCAGCCAGGACGCCGACCCCTATCTGGGGACGGATGTCAGCCTGCGCGACGACGATATCCGGCGCAAAGTCGGGCTGCTATGATCGAGCAGACCCAAGAGGGCGACCTGCGGATCGTGACGATCAACCGGCCTGACAAGGCCGGTGCGCTGACCCGCGACATGCTTGTGACCCTGGCCGAGATCGCCGAACAATCACAGGCGGTCAAAGCCTTGATCATCACGGGGACCGGGCCGGTTTTCAGTGCCGGGGCCGATCTTGCCGCGTCGCGGGCCGGTCTTGCGACCGATCCGGTGTGGGAACGTCTTTCATCCGCGATTGCGGGGCTTCCCGGCCTGACGATAGCCGCCTTGAACGGTACAGCCGCCGGTGGGGCCTTGGGAATGGTGTTGGCCTGTGATCTGCGGATCGCCGTTGCAAGCGCCAATATATTCTACCCGGTGATGAAGCTTGGATTTCTGCCGCAACCCTCCGATCCGCCGCGGATGCGCGCGCTGATCGGCCCGGCCCGCAGCAAGATGATCCTGATGGCGGGCAAAAAGATACCGGCGACCCAGGCGCAGGATTGGGGGCTGATTGACCAGATCAGTGAGCCTGCGACGTTGCTGACAGACGCGCGGGCCCTTTGCGCCGATGCGCTGCAGGCCGATCCCGCCCATATTGAAGGCATCAAGCGTCTGATTGCCGTCCGTTGACACATGCCTTGGTGATTGGGGCCGGTCCGGCAGGGCTTATGGCGGCAGAGGTCCTGGCGGATGCAGGGCATGCGGTCACCATTGCCGACGCCATGCCATCCTTTGGACGGAAATTCCTGATGGCGGGCAAATCGGGCCTGAACATCACCAAGGACGAACCGGCAGATAGGTTCCTTGCCGCATATGGCGATGTACCTTCGGCGTTGCGCGACGCGGTGGCCCGTTTCGGCCCTGACGACGTGATCAAATGGGTCGAAGGGTTGGGGCAGGCGCATTTTACCGGCTCTACCGGGCGGGTTTTCCCGCAAACCATGAAGGCGTCACCCTTGCTGCGCAGTTGGTTGCAGCGGTTGGGGCGCATGGGTGCTGTGCAACAGCGGCGCTGGCGCTGGGTCGGGTGGGACGGCACAGCCATTGCGTTTGAAACGCCCGACGGCCGGATGACCGTTGACCCGGATGTGACCATATTGGCGCTGGGCGGTGCAAGCTGGGCGAAATTGGGTGCCAATGGCGATTGGTCAAAGTTGCTGCCCGACGATGTCGTGCCATTTCAGCCTGCGAATTTCGGATTGGCGGTGCCTTGGTCCAGCTACGTGCAGCCGCATTTTGGCAGCCCGATCAAATCGGTCATGATGCAGGCAGCGACCCTGCGCACCCGTGGTGAGTGTGTCTTGACATCCCATGGGCTTGAGGGGGGCGGCATCTACATGCTGGGACCTGCCCTGCGAGAGGGCCACCCGTTGATCATCGACCTCAAACCGGACTGGTCGCTTGAAAAGCTGCGTGTCGCGCTGGCCAAACCGCGCGGCAAGAACAGCCTGTCGAACCACCTTCGCAAGACCGTTCGGCTTGAGCCTGCGCAAATCGCACTTTTGGCCGAGTTCGGTCGCCCCTATCCGGATGATCTGGGCGGGTTGATCAAGGGCCTGCCGATACCGCATGACGGCCCGCGGCCCATGGACGAGGCGATCTCAACAGCCGGCGGTGTTCGGTTTGACGCATTGACTGGTGATTTGATGCTGTCGGCCCGCCCAGGTGTCTTTTGTGCAGGCGAGATGCTGGATTGGGAGGCACCGACCGGCGGCTACCTGATCACCGCATGTCTGGCCACGGGACGGCATGCAGCGCTGGGCGCGTGCCGGTTTCTGGCTGGGCGAGATTAGGGTGCTGACCCTAGGCCACCAATCGCAAATCCGGTTGTCGCTTGTCATACAGCGCCAGATCGGGCGCGTAGCGATCGGCAACCAGATCCCTGGACGGGGCGTCGTATCGGCGCAGGTGCGTGCCGAGTGACTGATGCTGTTCGGCATGATCACCAAAAGCTGGCGCAAAGCCCATATCCCCGAAAATTGCGCCCAGTTCAGCATTGGCGAACTCTGCCCGGACTACATGCGTCACCCGATCAGCACACCATGCATCCAGCGACCACGCGCCGATCGACTGCCAGCATTGTCGCCGCCCCATCCGTTTGCGACAGGGCTTGTTGCTAAGCGTGCGTAGCCAGCGGTGAAAATCCGGATTGGAAAGGCCGATCCTGCGGCGCAGTCGCCACCCGTGACGGGCCTGTGCAATCCGGTCATACAGCTTTGTCAGTCGCGCATATGGGTTCTGGATGATTGCGATCCGCGTATAGTCTGCAAAGTCGCGTCCCATCAGGTCAAAGGCGATCTCTGCCTCGACCGGGGACATCCCGGAAAAGAGATTTGTACCCGCGCTTTTGCGCCAGTCGGATGCGACGGGCTGATCAAGCCAAGGCAGCAAGGCACCGGCGACCCATGGGCAGGCACCCAATGGTTCCGAAAATACAATAAACCGGCAGCTATGCGAGACCAACATGGGCGCAACTTCCGGCGTTATGGTTAACAAATAATGTACACGCATAACGTGTATTTGTGATTTTGCTGTTATCTGTGGCCGAGACGCCCGGACTTTCGGGATTCACAAAGACCGCTGCGCAGGATAGGTATATCTCTCAAAGGTGAGTGGGAGACATACAATGCCAAAGCGCATCCATCTTGCGCCGACGGTTGCGGTTGCGGCCAGTATGGTGGCTGGATCAGCCGGGGGGCAGGACGTTTCGGCGACCTATTCGCTTTACGGGACACCCGGGCTTCTGGAAACGCCAACAGCACAAAGCGCCCCCGAGAACGAGGTTGCGGCAACCTTTGCCTATACGGATACCTATCTGCGCTCGACCCTCACATTTCAGATTACCAAGCGCCTTTCCGGCAGCTTTCGCTATTCCAATGTCGATCTTTACGATGATCCGTTTGTCGGGTCGGTTGACCGGGATCTGGAACGTGGCTTTGACCTGCAATACCGGTTCAACAATGAGGGACAGTATCTGCCCGCCATGGCCATCGGGCTGCGGGACTTCCTGACGCCCGGCCGGTTTCAGTCGGAATATCTGGTTGCATCCAAATCCGTGGGTGATGCCCTGATCGTCAGTGCTGGCCTGGGCTGGGGGCAACTCGCGACGGCAGATGGTTTCGACAGCCCGTTTGGCAGCCGGTCAGTGGCCGAACCAAGTGGGCAGCTGGGGCCAGATGCGTGGTTCCGGGGCGATGCGGCGCTGTTCGGCGGTTTTGAATACCAGATCAATGATCGCTGGGGCGTGAAGGCCGAATACAGCACCATCGCCTATCCAGAAGTCGGCAATGGCGTGGCGATACCTGTCGAGTCGCCCTATAACTACGGTCTGACCTACCGCCCGCGCGAGGGTGTCCAGCTTGGGCTGTCCTATCTTTATGGCACACAGGTGGGCATTTCGGGCAGTTTCGCCCTGAACCCCAATCGCCGCCCCGGAAGCAGCGGCACAGAACGTGCGCCCGCCCCGATCAAGGTGCGGAGCGCCGACGCGCGCGCGGCCCAAAGCTGGGATCGGGCCGCGGTTCCTGAAAATGCGATTGCCACGGCGCTATCCGCCTTGTTGAAGACCGAAGGCATCACGCTTTCCGGCGTCGATATTTCCGATACAACGGCCCGCATTCGCTATACCAACGGGCGCTACAGGTCAGAGGCGCAGGCCGCCGGGCGAGTGGCGCGCATGGCCACGCAGGTCGTCCCCGATTCCGTCAAGACATTCGTGCTGGAACCGCAGCGCCGGGGTATCCCGCTTTCGGCTATCCGGATTGCGCGCAGCGATCTTGAACAGCTGGAAAACCGGGCTGGCGGCACTGATGCCATCCTGTCCCGGGCGGAATTCGACGATGCAGGTCCCACCGCCGATTTGCGCATGGTTGATCGGGAGGGTAGCAGCTTTGCCTGGGGGCTTGGCCCCTATTTCCGCCTGAACCCGTTCAGTGGCAATGGATCCGTTGATCTAGATATCGGCCTGTCGCTGCGCGGTGTCTATACGATCCGGCCGAATATGGTGTTGTCTGGTGCTATCGAACAAAGCCTGCTTGAGCCCGAGGATGATCCGGCCGGCGTTGACGCAACACCCGATGTGCAAAACGTGCGGTCCGATGGCAGCCGCTACGGCAATGACGGGGTGCCCGTGCTGAGCAGCCTGACATTCAGCCATTTCGCACGGCCGGGCACCGACCTTTATAGCCGGGTCAGTGTCGGTTATCTGGAACGCTTTTTTGGCGGGGTCTCGGGCGAGCTTTTGTGGAAGCCGGTCAATAGCAGTCTGGGTCTGGGTGTGGAAATCAACCAGGTCGCGCAGCGCGACTCGGACATGCGGTTTGGGTTCGAGGAATATGACTATGACGTCACAACCGGCCATGTGTCGGCCTATTATGACTTTGGCAACGGGTATCATGCGCAGGTCGATGCGGGGCGCTATCTGGCCGGCGATTGGGGCGCGACGATCTCGGTTGATCGGGAGTTCGACAATGGGTGGGTGATCGGGGCCTATGTCACGCAAACCGATCTCGCCTACGAGGACTTTGGCAGCGGGTCCTACAACAAGGGTGTGCAGGTGACGGTCCCGCAGGACTTCTTTACCGGCTCGCCAACGCGGGGCAGCTATGCAAACACCTTCCGGACCCGGGCCGGCGACGGGGGCGCACGCCTTCAGGTTGATGGACGGCTGTATGACGTGGTGCGCGATGGGCATCTGGCAGACCTGTCAGATACATGGGGGCGGTTCTGGCGATGAGCATGCGAAGATTGAAAACAGCGTCTATCGGACTTGTGGCGGCTGCCGTTCTTGGCGGCTGTGGCCCGCTGAACAAGGGCAGCACCGCATCGCAGGTGGCCGATCTGATCGTTGACTTGACAACAGGCAGCACACAGACGGCGCCAACCGCTGCCCCACCTCTGTCGCCCGAAGAAGTCCGGGCCAATCCGGGCAAGTTCATGCGGGTGAATATCCGAAACCGCAATCGGTGGGATACGATGATCCAGGCCGGTGAAAACGGCACCCGGACGACCTGGGTCGATAGTGAAAACAACAGCGTCACTGTCGATGGTGGGATCGTTGTCGCCAGTCGTGGCCTGATGGGGGATTTGATTGCCGCAGATGTGGCTGAAGTGCGCGCAGCACTGCGCAGAGGCGGCGGAAACGCGCTGAGACGGCATGATTTCCTGAAAGATCAGGACGGAATTTCGACGGAACTGTTGCAGTGCCGCATCGTTTCGCAGGGGTCAGAAACCATCGAAAGGCTGCAAACACGCCGCAAAACCGTCAAATTCGAAGAGAAATGCGCAGGCGACTCGCTGGAATTTACCAACGTTTATTGGCTAAATGACGCAGGGTCCGTTATTCGCAGCCTTCAGGCGGTCTCGCCCGACGCTGGCTATCTGCAAATCGACGTTTTTTAATCTGTGACATGACATCTTGGATTTTGCTTAATGTCCTGATTTAAGGAAGCAATGTGGAGCGGCAGATAGCCGCACTCCACCCGTGCATTAATTGGAGTACTGATATGCGCCTTACAACTACGCTCGCCGCAGCCGCCGCACTGGCTGTTTCTGGTTTCGCTGCAAACGCTGGTGGCCTGGCCCCAGAAGTTATGGAAGCACCCGTTGTTGTTGTTGAAGAGCCAGCACCTGCTGGTTCCTCTATCAACAGCACATACGTGATCGTTGGTGTTCTTGCCGCTCTGCTTATCGCAGCTGCTGTGAACGCTGAAGACGACGACGAATAAGACCTTCTTTTTCGAATGTCTGGGAAAGGCTGGCTTTGTGCCAGCCTTTTTCGTTTTTGCGGATGGTTGCATCGTTTCAACCCCCGGGTTCGCGCGACTTGGCCATTTGCGTTGCTGCCGCGTGCAAGCGCAGGTAATAGTTGTATGGCGAAGACGAGGAAGATGTTTGGTGATGGGGAATATCGGGATGCGATACTTGAAAGTTGCAGTGGTAGCTATGGTCGGTTTTACACCGGTTGCGCATGCAGGTGGTCTGGCGGAACCCATCGCAGAGACACCTGTCGCACCCCCGCCGCCAGTTGAAACGCCGCAGATCGGCGTGAACGGCGGCTATCTTCTTTTGGGTGCGTTTGCATTGATGGCGGCGGCATCCGCGCTTTAGCGCCGCCCGATCATCGCCAATCTGATCAACGTCCGTTCCATCAGTGCGGCCTGCGGCGCAGTGCTGGCAGATCGCAGTTGCAAATCGACATCCGTCAGGGCCGTGAGCGCCCGTTCCAACCGATCCCGCCCCCAATTGCCCGCTTGCCGGGCGATCTTGTCGCGACGCGGCCCAAAAACCGGCGGGCGCAGCCGCCCGACCCCGGCGGCCGGGCCACCCGGGTCAGATGCGACAACATGTAATCTGCGAAAATGCCGCATGGCACCAATGCACAATGTCACCGGCGTGACCCCTTGGGCATAGAGGCTGCGCAGCACCGGACCGATCTGATCGGCCTGCCCCTGGGAGACCACATCAAGGATGTCGTCCACATCCACCTCTGCCGATTGCGGGGCGCAGGCGGTGACGTCCGCCACGGTCAGCGGGCTGTCATCGCCACGCTTATAAAGGCCAAGCTTTTCGATGGTCTGCCGGAAATCACCCGGTTCCAACGTGCCTGCAAGTGCCATCAATGCGTCGCCCACATCCCGGTCGGGCGCCGGCAGACCGGCAGCCGCGAGCGCCTGTTCCATGTCGGCCACCGTCGGGGGATCATCATAGACACCGATGGCAACGGCATTGGGATGGGCCTCGAACGCCTTGCGCAGGGCTGATTTGGCGGTCAATTGGCCCGCTGTCACAACGATCTGCGCATCGCCTGCCTTCCAGTCACGCAAGGCGGCGTCAAACAGCTTGCCAAGCCCATCGGTCGCTTCTTCGACAAAGGCCACGCGGTGCCCGGGAAAGAACCCCTGTGCCTTGATCGCATCGTCAAGCAATGCGGGATCCTTGCGCAAATCTGCGCCGTTGATCCGGGTCAGGCGCATTTCTTCCTCGCCCGCGGGGCCAATCAATGCGCTGATCGCGTCCTGGCGTTTGCCCGCCACGCGCATCGGGTCTGCGCCAAAGATCAGCAGACCGGTATGATTTGGGTCCGGCTTGCGGCAATATGCAGTAGCGGCCTGACCGGACAGCTTCATCCGTCCAGATCCGCGGTCAGGACAAGCAGTCGGCTGACGATGGCATCCGCCAGCGCGACGGAAAGGCGCGCCTGCGCATCCGTCGCGGCGGCTTGTGTGGCCACTGTAGATCCGGTGGCGGCATAGCTGGTGAATGTCTGGATTGTGCCACGGTCAATGACCTGTCCATCGGACCCATTGCGCAGGACCCAATCGGCGTCGCCCACCACGTTAAAACGGACCGTATCACCTTCGGCAGTGATCGCGGCCGGACGTTGCGTGCTGCCAAGTTCGACCGACAAGGCATAGCGCGGCTGGGTCGCAACGCCCAGCCGTTGTTCAAGCCGGTCGCGCAGCCGGAAACCTGCCACGCTTTCGGGGCTGTCGATAGTGACCTGGCCCCGCAGTCCGCTTGTATCGCCGTAAACCGGCGCAAACCCGCACCCCGCAAGGCTCAGCAGGCCCAAAAGGGCCAGACGGCGGGGGACCGCACTAGACAACAATGTTCACGATCCGGCCGGGTACGATGATCAGCTTCTTGGGCTGCCCGCCATCCAAGGCGCGTTGCACCGGCTCAAGATCCATGACGATCTTTTCGATGGCGTCCTTGCTGGCATCGGCGGCCACCTGGATTTCCGCCCGCCGTTTCCCATTGATCTGGATCGGCATTGTCACGCTGTCTTCGACCAACATCGCCGCGTCAGCCACAGGCCAGGGGGCATTTGCAACCAGCCCATCTGCGCCCAGCATCGCCCAGATTTCTTCGGACAGGTGCGGTGTCATGGGTGACATCAGCTGTGCCAGTACCTTGGCTGCGGTGCGTTTCGCATTGCCGCCAGCCTTGGATTTGGCCAGCACATTGGTGAATGCATAAAGTTTGGCAATCGCTGCGTTGAAGCCGAAGGTTTCCACACCCATCGTCACATCGTGGATTGCCTTGTGCATGGCGCGCAGAAGGTCGGCATCATCGGGGCTTGTCTCATCTGGCATCTCGGCGATTTGCGTGCAGACGCGATGAACGCGGCCAAGATGCTTGAACGCGGCATCAGCGCCCGATGCCGTCCATTCAACATCCCGTTCCGGCGGGCTGTCGGACAGGACAAACCAGCGGGCCGTGTCGGCGCCGTATTTGGCCAGAATGTCATCGGGGTCGACCACATTCTTCTTTGATTTCGACATCTTGGCGGAGGGGATGACCTCGACCGTCGTTCCATCCGCCAATTTGCCGTTCGTCACGTCTTCGGGCAGGTGATAGACGGGGCGGCCATTTGCATCGCGGGTCTGATAGATCTCATGGGTGACCATGCCTTGGGTAAACAGGGCGTCAAACGGCTCTGCGGTGCCTTGGGGCAGGTGGCCGGTCATGTTCATCGCACGGGCAAAGAAACGGCTATAAAGCAGGTGTAGGATCGCATGTTCGATCCCGCCGATATACTGATCGACATTCATCCAATAGGCGGCGTCATCAATATCGGTCGGGGTGGTGGCATGCGGGGCGGTGAACCGGGCGAAATACCACGAGGAATCCACAAAAGTATCCATCGTATCGGTTTCGCGCTTGGCAGGTTTGCCACATGACGGACAGGCGCAATCGCGCCATGTTGGATGGCGGTCCAGCGGGTTTCCGGGGATGTCAAAGCTGACATCATAGGGCAATTCGATGGGCAGGTTTTCCTTTTTCTCGGGAACAACGCCGCAGGCATCGCAATGCACAACGGGGATGGGGCAACCCCAATAGCGTTGGCGGCTCAGCCCCCAGTCGCGCAGTCGATATTTGACCTGACCCTGCCCAAGGCCGTTGGCCTCGAAATAGTCAATGGTCGCATCAATGGCGTCCTGACTTGTGACCTCGGTGATGCCGGCAAAGTGGTCGATAAAGACAACCGGTTCGGTCTTGGCGGGCACAAGGGCCTGATCTTGAACCTCGGCCGGTTCACCCGGCATGTGGAATGCATTGCGCACGGGCAGATCGTATTTCCGGGCGAAATCCAGATCACGTTGATCATGGGCGGGGCAGCCAAAGACGGCACCGGTGCCGTAATCCATCAAGACAAAATTGCCGACCCAGACCGGCAGTTCCTGATCCGGATAGATCGGGTGCTTGACGCGGATACCGGTATCAATGCCCTTCTTTTCGGCCTTTTCCATCGCAGCCTCGGTCGTATCCATCTTGCGGGTCTCAGCGATGAAATCGGCCAGTTCGGGTGTGTCGGCGGACATGGCAACCGACAGGGGGTGTTCGGGGGATATGGCAATAAAACTTGCGCCACGCATCGTGTCGGGGCGGGTTGAATAGCACACAATCGGATCGCCGCCATTGGTGGGGTGAAAGGGAATTTCGATACCCCGGGATTTGCCGATCCAGTTGGCCTGCATCAGTTTGACCTTGGCGGGCCAGTTGTCCAGCCCGTCGATGGCGGTCAGCAGTTCTTCGGAATAGTCGCTGATCCTAAAGAACCACTGCACCAGTTCACGCCGCTCAACCTCGGCGCCCGAGCGCCAACCCTTGCCGTCGATCACCTGTTCGTTGGCCAGGACGGTCATATCAACCGGGTCCCAGTTCACGACAGCTTTCTTGCGGTAGATCAGACCCTTGGCCAGAAAGTCGATGAACAGCGCCTGTTGCTGGCCGTAATATTCGGGATCGCAGGTTGCAAACTCGCGGGACCAGTCGATGGACAGGCCCAGCGGTTTCATCTGGTCGCGCATGTCCGCGATATTCTGGTAAGTCCAGTCCTTTGGGTGGCCGCCCGAGGCCATGGCCGCGTTTTCGGCGGGCATTCCGAATGCGTCCCAGCCCATCGGGTGCAAAACAGCGTGGCCGGTGGCCAGTTTGTAGCGGGCGATCACGTCACCCATCGTGTAATTGCGCACATGGCCGATATGGATACGGCCAGACGGATAGGGGAACATTTCCAGCACATAATATTTGGGCTTGTCGGCGCTGCGAACGGCCTTGAACGTGTCGGCATCCGCCCAGGCGGCCTGCCATTTCGCCTCGATCGTTCCGGGTGTGTAAGTGTTCATGATGCGGGTCTTTCAAGAAATGCAAACGCCGGGCAAGGGGCCCGGCGGTAGTCATAATCGGGCTTGGTACCGATGGCTATAGGGCGCCGTCGGCAATACGAAGCTGGCGCGCGCGTGACAGGATCGCGTCCTCGATGGCGCGCTGGGTTTCAAGCGCGACCGGACCGCTGCGCGATTGCAGGGCGACATTCAATGACCTTGCATCCAGTGCGGGGTCTGTCACCTGAATATTGGCGCGATAGGCCCGGTTGGTACCGGGCGGGGTGCCAAAACCGGTTGAGATGACGCCTGTGAAAGGATCAGCGGTCTGGATTGGCAGAAAGCTAAGCACATCTAGCGATGCGGCCCAAAGATACCGGTTTACGGCGACATTTTCAGCGCCGCGCGGCGTCGGGGCCTGGCCACCACAGGCTGCCAAGGCGGACAGG
This sequence comes from Yoonia sp. SS1-5, assembly GCF_038443705.2. Classification (NCBI taxonomy): domain Bacteria; kingdom Pseudomonadati; phylum Pseudomonadota; class Alphaproteobacteria; order Rhodobacterales; family Paracoccaceae; genus Yoonia; species Yoonia rhodophyticola. The sequence goes on from NZ_CP151767.2 coordinate 2,702,514, forward strand.
ATCAGTGCGATCAGAAAGGATTTGGCAGTCTTGGTCACAAGGAACACTCTCAACGTGGCTTCATCTATGCTGGCAAAGGTGTAGCGAAGGGCCTGCCCGGTCACAAGAGAGCCAGCGCACAAAAAGAAAGAGCGGCCCCGAAGGACCGCTCTGCCTTAGACTTAAGAGACGCTTCGCTTAGAATGCGAGAGACAGCTCAACAGTTGTACCGTGCAGGTACTCTGGATCACCGATTTCGTCGTCATCTTCGTTCGCTTCGTTTTCAGCATAGGAAACGAGAAGCTCTGCACCACCGCCGAGGTCATATGTACCTGCGGCATAGTACTGGTTGGTGTTGTCGCCACCTTCTACGTCGGTGTTGATCACACCAGCGAAGAGTGTCACGCCTTGGCCAACTTCGTAAGAGCCTTCCAATGTGAATTCGTTGGTGTTGTCGTCCACGTCAGCAACGCCACCGGTGACTTCGTAAGCGGCACTTACAGCCAGACCACCAGCAGAGTAGTCAGCAGTCACACCGAAGTTGTCATCTGCAACATCGTTGATTGTGTAATAACCACCAACTGTCACAGGACCAACTGGGTAGGATGCGCCGAGACCCAGAGAGTTCTCTGTGCCATCGTCGATGTAAGAACCTTTCAGTTCTGCGCCAGCAACAGTTGCTGTCGCTGCAACACCGTATACTTCGTCAGCGCCCAGGAAAGCGTCCTGGTAAGCGAATTGCAGTTCAACCGGACCAACGTCGCCCTGAACAAACAGCTGCATCGCGTCCAGATCATCGTCAGTGGAAGAACCGTTACCCACTGTGTCGTCATTGCCGTACTCAACACCGAAAGAGATCATCCCTTTCCAGCCAGCAGCAGATACTTCACCAGTCAGGATTGCGTCGAAGCCGGCGCCAAGGCCCGCATCTGGGTCATCGGCGACAGCTGCTACACCATCAGGGCTTGTCGCAGTTGGGTCAAAGTGAACGTCCTGGTCGTTGAAACCTGGAACTTCGCCGTCAACTGGGCTGAAGTTGTCTTCTGCAACCGGGTCCAGATCACCGAACTTCAGTGCGGCGTTGTCGGTGGACAAAGACAAAACATAGTCGCTAGTTGCAACAGCTTCGCCCAGATCGTTTTCAACAACGTTCAGACCAAATTCAGCAGCGGCAACAACACCGTTGTCCAGTGCAGCTGTCATTGTCGTGTCGATTTCGGCGTCCCAGTAGAAGCCGTCTTCGATGTCATCGTTGTAGCCCAGAGTTGCCTCACCGGCGAACGCGATGCCTGGCGTCGCGTGGCCGTCTGCAGCTGCGGCGCCTGCAAAGGCGACAATCGCAGTTGTTGTAAGAAGGATGCTTTTCATGGATATTTTCCCTCGTGTTTTTGCATTCCCAAGAATGCCAGATTTACTAGCATTGCCGACTTCCTGCGCCCATCAGCCTGCACACTCAAGCAAATTGGGGCCGTTTGTCGCGGGTCTGCACAAAATGATGCATCAAGGACACACAGTGTTTTCGGCCATGACATCATGGGCAAATCGCCCTATTTCAGGCCGAAATACCTCGTGATCCTTATTTTGCGGAGCCTGCCATGTCCCTTGCCGATATTCATGCACGTATTGGCGTCGCGTGTGAAAATGCAGGTCGTGATCCCGGTGAGGTTGAGTTGATCGCGGTGTCCAAAGTACAGCCCGAGGAGCGGGTCGTGGCGATTCTAGACGAAGGGCATCGGGTATTTGGTGAAAACAAGGTACAGGAGGCCGCCGGAAAGTGGCCGGCCCTGCGCGAACGCTATGCGAATGTGAAGCTTCACTTGATTGGCCCATTGCAGACCAACAAGGCCCGACAGGCGATGGCACTGGCTGATGCCATCCAAACCGTTGACCGGCCCAAGCTGGCCCGGACGCTTGCCCGCATTGCGCAGGAAACCGGGGCCTGCCCGGATGTGTTCATTCAGGTGAATACGGGCGAAGAGCCGCAAAAGGCCGGGATTCTCCCC